>NZ_VCBX02000001.1:2080000-2397500 GCF_005938745.2 Rhodococcus sp. KBS0724 | reverse complement strand
AGATGTTCTCAGACAGTTTCTGCCGCAGCTCGCGGGCCAGATCGAGATGCTCCGGGAATCCGACGACCCCCACCGAATAGCGGATGCCGCCTCGGTCGAGTTCCCCGCATTTTGCAAGGAATCGCTCGAGCGAGATCTGTCCCGGATGAAATGTGCACCACAGCGCCAGCGTCGACGGGTCGGCGTCGGCAAGCCACGTGGTGCGAGCGCTGAGATTGGTTTGGATCGCAACCCGTTCGACGTGTGGCAACCAGCTCAGCTCCGCGAGAGTGCGGCGATACCAGGACCGCACCAACGCCTCCCCCCAGGGCGTGAACAGCACGGACAACTGTCGATCGGTCTGCTCGGTGACCCAGGTGGCAAACCGCTCCAACGATGCTCTGTCCGCTCGTAATTCAGCCGGCGGGTCACGGCGCTTCGCAAACGGGCAGTACGGGCAGTCGTAATTACAACTCGCCAACGGACCACGGTAGAGAATCGACAGCGAGGGGTTCATTTGGCCTCGTACTCCGACATGTCCCGTCGAACACTCGCCGAGAATAACGCCGGACCGATAGCGTCGGAGTACGCCAAACCTTCCGGCGAGAGCATCAGTCGATCGGATTGCAGGTCACCCGCCAACCAACCCGCTGCCTCGAAACCATTCAATTCGTCCGGAAAGTCGTCGGCAGGGTGTGTTCCGAACCGCGCGCGATAGTCGGCTACATCCATTCCTTCGGCCTGAAGCACCGACTGGACGAGGTGCCTGCGACGCGTCTCGTCAGGAGTCATGAATCGACCGACTTCGGCGTAAGCGAACTCGTCTGCCGGACGGGCGATGAACGTGTCGATGATCCCGCGGATTTCCCGCATGTCGACCGCGTAGTCGAACGAATAGTGAAGGTTTGCCGTGTACGAGCGTGCGCCGCATCCCAATCCGATCATGCCGTCGGTCTGGCACGCGTAATCGGTGGCCCCGTCGATGACCGCGCCGCTGCGCTGGAACATGCGCATCGAGACCTGCTGATATCCCGCCTGCTCGAGATAGTCGCGGCCGAACCGATACAAGCGCAGACGACGCTCGTCCCACTCCGCATCGGATTCTGCGACCGCTGCCTTCTTACCCAGACCTGTGAGCGCCCGAACGTAGAGCGGATACAGATACAACTCCTCTGGTTCCCACGCCAACGCCGCATCGAGGGACTGCCGCCAGGTCTGCTCGGTCTGACCGTCGATCCCGTAGATGAGATCGATGTTGAGCACGGGAATTCGAGCGTCCCGGATCCGCCCGAGCGCCGCGTCGACGTCGGCCCGCTTCTGCGGACGCGCCGCTGCCCTGGCCTCGGAGTCGATAAAGCTCTGCACTCCTAAACTCAGACGGGTGGTTCCGCGGGAGGCCAGCACCGACATCCGATCGGCGGTTACCGTCGACGGTGACGCCTCGACTGAGAACGGAACGGATGAAAGATCGGCACCCATGCGGAGTTCCGCGACGTCGCACAGTTTGTCGAGTTCGGGGGCGTCGAGAAAGGTCGGGGTGCCGCCACCGAAGGCCACTGCGTCGTAGTGAGTTCCGCCGCCGACGGCATCCGACACAACACGTGCTTGCCGCTCGAGTGCGTCGAGGTACGCGGTGGTCATCTCACCCGGTGCGCCGATACGGGTGAACAAATTGCAGAACCCGCAGCGAACCTCGCAGAACGGAATATGGAGGTACAGCGACAGTGCGTTTTTCGGCTCTGGCGCCCACAATTTCTGCAACGACGGCCGGGGATCAAGCGGCCGGTATGCCGTCTTGTGCGGATACGCATAAACATAATTCTGGTACGGACGTACCGCAACTGCGAGACTCATTGTTGTGGACCTTCCACGAAGAAGTGTGCATAGGGAACCGTCCACACGCTGTCGTGACCTAGCCGGTGCCCGGTCCAGCCGTCGTCGCCGTACGCCGTACCGTGATCGGAACAGACGATGGCAAAGCAGCGCCGCCGTGAACTCATGGCCTGCAGAAGTTTTGCGATATGCCGGTCGATGTATTCGAGTGCGGCAGCATGAGAGTCAAGGGTATCTCCCGAATCGGCACTCGCGCCGGCACGGTGAAACCAATTAGGTTGATGTAGCGCAGCGGCATTGACGAACAAGAAAAGCTTCTGGTCCGGTTCCAGACCGGCGACCACCGTCTCGGCGCACTCGACTTGCGCCTCGAAGGATTCCGGCGACGTCACTCCGAAGCGCGATTCCCAATAACTCTCGTCGAACATCGAGGGCATCACCGACCCGAGGGGTGCCGCTTTGTTGAAGAACCCGACCCCGCCGATACACACGGTGCGATAGCCGGCCGCTCGCAATCCGTCCACCACATTGGGGCCCTCGAACACATACGTTCCGTCTGCGGTGGATTCACTCCCCGCAAATCGTGCGGCAAACAATCGTGGGTGTGGACCCTGACTGGCGGGCGTTGGGAGGAAACCCGCAAAGATCGCCTGATGAGAGGCGTACGTGAAACTTCCTGGTGCGTGCCGCTTCTCCCACACTCCCCCTGGCAGATACGACGCAAGCGTCGGGATGCGCCCGCTCGCCGCCAACTCGCACGCAACGTCGTAGCGGAGCGTGTCCAACGTGAGCAACAGGATGTCGTCCTGCCCCACGACCTCATTCATGTCGGGGTGACTCGTATTGAGGTTGTTCACCGGGCATACTCCATGTTTTCCGATTCCAGTAGCGAATCAACTTGCGCTTGATACGTAGTCATACCTTCGGCGGGGCCGCCGGGCAGACCGGTGAGCCCGGGCAGGAGATCTCCGAACGCATTGACCTCTCCTACTGTGAAGCGCCGCCACCCGACACCGGGCAGGATGTCGATTCCGACGTGTGGTGCTGCCGGAAAACACGCTGCTGCCCGCTCACTCAATTCCAGGAGCTGTGACCAATTCTCGCCTGCAACAGACATCGCGTCGGCAAGTGCGCCGCGGGTACCGCCGAGATGCAGGTTGGTAATCGGAGAAGCACTGGTCCGCACTACCGCATGGGTGGCGACACCTCCGACAACCACCACACGAACGTCGGCGGTCCGGCCGCCGAGTGACGCCTTGGGTATCCACGCTTCAACGTGAAGTCCGTCGAGTGCGAGTCGATCGACGATTGACGCGACGGCTGCCGTCGTTCGATACGTGCGCACTCGGAGTGAGTTGTGCAGCGCACCGTCAGCACCCACTTCCACCGAGGTGACGGCGCGAACCTGCCCGCGTGGACCCCATTGCAGCGCAATCACTCCCGACGCCGACGAGCCGTGAGACAGCTTGACGAACACACGCGACATGTGTGCGTCGGCTGCGAGTTGCTCGAGTTCGGCATAACTGCCAGGCGCAGTGTCCAACGCTGCGGGGACACGCACCCCAGCAGCGTCGAGACGGCGATGGCAGCGACGTTTGTCGAACATCACCGCAATCTCGTCCGCGTCACCGAGAACACGAGCACCAGCATGATCTGCTCGATCGGCAATCTCGCGAATCTCGGTGGAGAATCGCCGATACCACGTGCTCGTGCCCTCAACCCGGGTCGACTCGTGCGTCCCGCGAAGATATCGATCGACCACGGAATCTTCGCCGGGCGAATCGATTCGAACAATCTCGCCGGCATCGAATCCGTAGTCTCGACCGATAATCTGACGCCAACCCAGGACCCGCGGCGCCGGCAATCCCGCTGCCGTAACTGCATCGACAAATCCCGACACCCGACGGTTGCCCGGAACTCCGATGACCACCAATTTTTGATGGGAAGAAAACACCGAAGAATTACTCGGAGACTGCGACATATCGCGAGATCTCGTCGTCGTACTCATCCGGCTCGGTCTGATCGGACAGATCGACCCGCACCCCTAGCTCGGCGCAATGCCTGGTCAACTCTGCAACCGTGGCGTCGCTGAGAAAGTGGTAATGCAGGTCGAGGAACTCGAGACCTGAAAAAGCCGTACTGGCAAGGAGAGCTGCGGCACCGTCATCCGAGAGTGTGCCCATCGAGAGATCCAATGTGGTCAATTGGCGGAGAATCGGAGCTTCGACAATCGCCTTGGCGATGCTGTCCTGGATTTCACTGTTACGTAATCCCAGGTGACGCAACGACGGTAGCTTCGCGCCGCCGAGAATGACAGCCAGATCATCGACATCAGCGTCTCCGCCGTAACCCTCGGTCCCGAGCCACAGATCGAGAAACTCGAGAGCGGGAAAGCTACTCGATGCCACGCCGCGGACAGCCGCGGCGGGCAGTCCACCCGACTCGATGGTCAACCGGCGCAACGCAGCGTGACGCGTTTCCGGGAACTCTAATTCCGTGCCACCACGAATGCCGAATTCGACCAACTCCGGAAACGCCTCGAGGACGGGAGTGACATCGGACTGCTGAATCCAGGAAATCTCCTGCTGCTCTTGCGTGATATCCGCAAGGAACAGCGCGCGCAGCGATGTCAACCGGTGACGTTGCCCGACAGTCAGTTCCACGATCGACGACGAGTTGACCTCGTACGACTCACCCCACTGGCCGATGATCAGAGCCTGCACCGCTGACAGGTCGACCTTCTCGACAAACCGATCCCAGGCATCGGAAAACTCCTCCGAGTCGTCCGCATACGGTTCCACCGAGATGCGCCACGCCACAGTACCGGCAGCGGGCAACGCAGAATCCGTCGCGTCGGCAGCCGGGAAGTCGAAGGCCGGAAGCCCGTGCAACGCGTCGAGGTGGGCCTGGATCATCACGATCTCCTTCAAGTCGGGTACCGCGAGCTTCGCGGGCTACGGCTTATTGATAGCAAGACCGACCGACAGGTACTGAAATTGCTCGACTCGACGCGCCGGGAGACCAGCCGGAATGCTCTGGTGCTGCGGACAATTCGGACGCATTGACGGAGAACGTTCGTGATCGAATTCACTTCCCGTAGTGTGCACGGGACCAGCTGATCAATGTAGTCAAGTACGGGGGGTTGATGGCGAGTGAAGTGATCATTTTATTCAGTTCAGTGGCCGCGACTTGCGCACTGCGCTCACCAATGGTTCTCTCATCAAGTCAATGAGACCCACATCACATTCGACAACTGTCAGCCACCTCCCGTCCCCCACAAGGTCGCCGGGAATCAATCAAGGAGCAATACATGCCCGGAGTCGGCATATGGCGCACCAAATCCGTCGAGCAATCGATCGCGGACACCGACGAGCCTGAGACCAAGCTCAAAAAGGAACTGACCGCGAAGGACCTCACGGTCTTCGGCGTCGCCGTTGTCATCGGCGCAGGTATCTTCACCCTCACCGCCAGAACAGCCGGCAACGTAGCGGGCCCCTCGATCTCACTGGCCTTCGTTCTTGCAGCCATCGCGTGTGCGCTCGCAGCCCTCTGTTACGCAGAGTTCGCCTCGACCGTTCCCGTCGCCGGTAGCGCGTACACATTCTCGTATGCCACCTTCGGCGAATTCGCGGCCTGGATCATCGGCTGGGACCTCATCCTCGAATTTGCTCTCGCCTCCGCGGTGGTCGGCAAGGGTTGGTCGCTGTACCTCGGCAACGTGATCGGAGCCAGCGGGAGCACCACAGCCCACATCGGATCGATCAGCTTCGACTGGGGCGCACTGCTCATCATCGGAGCCATCACGCTCATTCTCGCGATCGGCACCAAGGTTTCGTCCCGAGTCTCTGCCGTCATCACCGCGATCAAGATCGCGGTTGTACTTCTTGTCATCGTCGTCGGTGCGTTCTACATCAAGAAGGAGAACTACTCTCCCTTCATCCCGCCCGCCGAAGGCGCTGAGAGCACGGCAAGCGGAATTCACCAGACCCTGTTCTCCTGGCTCACCGGAGCCGGCGGAAGCAGTTACGGCGCCTACGGCCTGCTGGCCGCCGCCAGCCTGGTCTTCTTTGCCTTCATCGGATTCGACGTCGTCGCCACCACCGCCGAAGAGACGAAGAACCCCCAGAAGTCACTGCCACGCGGAATCTTCGGCTCACTCGCCATCGTGACCGTCCTGTACGTCGCTGTCACGCTGGTTCTGACCGGCATGGTCAAGTACACCGAACTCAAGGACGGCAGCCCCCTCGTCGGCGACTCGAGCGCCACGCTCGCCACCGCCTTCGAAGCCAACGGAATCGGATGGGCACAAACTGCCATCAACTTCGGCGGCCTCGCCGGCCTGACCACCGTGGTCATGGTCATGATGCTCGGCCAGACCCGCGTCCTGTTTGCCATGTCCCGTGACGGCTTGATGCCCCGGAAGCTTGCCAAGACCACGAGCAAGGGCATCCCGCTGCGCATCACGCTGATCGTCGGCGGAATCGTCGCAGTGCTCGCAGCCTTCTTCCCCATGGGAACTCTCGAAGAGATGGTCAACATCGGCACGCTGTTCGCCTTTGTGCTCGTCTGCGTCGGCGTCATCGTCCTTCGCCGCACCCGCCCCGATCTGCCGCGTGGATTCCGCGTGCCGTGGGTACCGTTCGTTCCGATTCTCGCGGTTCTCGCCTGCGGTTGGCTCATGCTCAACCTGTCGGTCGAAACCTGGATTCGATTTGTGGTCTGGATGGCGATCGGCGTTGTCGTGTACTTCGCCTACGGTCACCGCAAATCGGTACTGGGCCGCAAGCTGAAGGACGGCACGGCAATCCCGGCCGCCAATGCTGCGCCGGTGCTCGTCAAGGATTGATCACCCCAGATCGATAAACAGCAGCCGCCGCCTTCCTACTCGGAAGGCGACGGCTGCTGTGTTCTGCCCCTGATTCAGTTCTGCATCCGATCAAATGAGCGGGTTCGCCCCGTTCAGGAAGATCCACGTGCACACGCCGGCGCCGATACCCAGAATCAACACGACCAGCGAACCGATGAAAGGCCGCTTCGCCCAACCACGACGGCCATCGAGCGCAATTCGCCCAGGCCCCGTGAGAATGATGACACCAGCGCAGATCCCCAACAGCATCTCGTACTCGGTTCCGCTGGGCGCAAAGTACTCGAGGCCGGGCTCGGCCAATTGGCGCAGCGCCCACGCATTGATCATCACGGCCAGCACCGACGCTGCGGCAATCGGGGTCAACAGACCCAGGATCAGCAGGGCGCCACCAGCAACCTCGCCGACCGCACCCAGAATGGCCAACAACTTTGCCTGCTCGAATCCCGCCTCAGCCAACATCGTTTCGAAACCGCCCAGCCCCGGGCCGTTCCAGATACCCGTCAACTTCTGCAAGCCATGCACCAACGCGGTGCCGCCCACCGCCAACCGGAGCGCAAGAAGTCCGAGATCCAACGTTCCTCGACTCGGACGCGGCTCCTCGGTCACCGGAATCGGGTCCGCAACCGCCACCGGATCGGCCGGCATCTCGTACGCAGTATCGCGTGTGAGCACCTCAGTCGGTTTATCAAGTGACCCCGGACGATATGTCGGGATTTGTTCGGTCACGGAATTCGCTTGCGCTGAACCGAAATCGAGATCGTCGTCGGTTCGCGGTAACGAATTGCCGGCATTCACCGGTGGAAACTTCTCCGTCGGCGAGTCGTAAGGACTGGACACTTTGCCCGTCGCCACGCCGGGTTCCGACAGTTCGCTGGGGTCTTTTCGCTCGTCAGTCACGTAGGAGAGCCTAAAGCGGTTGCACGACGACGTCGGGGAACCTACTCCGGCGTGGCGGCGCAGGGCATCGGTTACGTAACGTCTTCACCATGACAACGGGTGGACGCAACGCGTCGCGCAGAACACGACGCACCGTATCGGCAACCTTGGCACTCGCCTTCGCTGCGTCCGTCCTCTCCGGTTGCGCCGACTTCGACGAATCGACAGCCAGCCCGTTCACTCCGGAACCGACCATCCAATCGAACGCGGAAGTTGCCCCGCAGAACCCGCCACCCTCGACGACTACCGCTCCGCCGATAGCACCCACCGGACCCCTCGGCCCGTGTCAGGATGCCGACCCGGCTGTCATCGCCACGTGCCTCGACACCACCGGTGGACTGCTTACCTTGCCCGACGGAAACTCGGGCCTGGTTGCCGAACGCCGAACCGGCCGGATACTGCAGGTCGCCCCCGGCCAGATCCCCGTCGAGGTGGCCAAGATCGACGTCGACGGAAGTGGCGACGGCGGACTGCTCGATATTGCGCTGTCCCCCACCTTCGTCGAAGACAACCTGATCTACGCGTACGTCACTACGGGCACAGACAATCGTGTGGTCCGGATAGCGCCGGGCGACACCGCAAAGGTAGTACTCGGTGGAATTCCTCGGGGCGCCAACGGGAACCGAGGTTCCCTCGAGTTTGCCGCACCCGATCAACTCATGGTCCTGACCGGCGATTCCGGAAACCCCTCTGCCGCAAACGATCCCGCATCACTGGCCGGCAAGTTACTTCGCGTTCGATCACTCGCACCCAATCCCGCTCCCCCACGCCCCGAAGTTGTCTTGTCCGGCATCGGCAACGGCGGCGGCGTGTGCGTGGACCCCGGCATCGCAACCTGGGTCACCGATCGCACCGCACTCGAAGACCGTCTCCAACGAGTCGGCGCGGACGGCACCGTGACGGCACCGGCGTGGACGTGGCCCGACCGCCCGGGAGTCGGCGGCTGCGTGGCCGTTCAAGGAGTTGTCGCAATTGCTTTGGGTGCGGGCAAAGCCGTGGCCTCACTGGCAACCGACCCCGGCACCGGCGCCATCACGACACCGCCGTCCGCTGTTGCCAAGGACACCTACGGACAACTCGAAGGACTCGCATTGGGCGCGGACGGACTGCTGTGGGTCAGCACCGCCAACAAGACTGCGGGCGAACCCGGCCCGAATGACGACAAGGTAGTCAAGATTCCCATGCCCAGTGGTGGCGGCGGCGTCGACTGATACTCGACTATCTTTCGGACTTTTCCGACTGATCTCGAGAACCCCTCGAATTCGAACAGGATTTCGATTACGGTGGAGGAATGTTCGATCCGGGGGTGGGGATTTTCGGTAGCTCGGCGCAGCTGAGTGGTACCGAAACCGATTGTGCCCTCGTTGATCTGATGGCCGAGTTGCATGCGTGTGAGGCGATGCTGGTCGAGCGGAAACTGGCGGTGGTGGCGGAGTTCTTCACCCGCCGCAGCGCCGAGCATGTCGAGGGCGGTGCGTGGACGTCGTCGGCGCACGAGTTGGCCGAATCCGAGGTCGGTGCGGTCTTGACGATGGGGCGGGCTGCGGCGGGGAAGCTCATCGGGTTGGGGTTTGCTTTGAGGACGCGGTTGCATCGGACGCGGGCGGCGATGGCGCGCGGTGAACTCGACTTCTACCGGGTGTCGTTGATCGAGTCGGCGACCGCGAACGTCTCCGACGCGCTGATCGACGAGGTCGAACGCTTACTCCTCGAGCAGGTGTTGGCACCGCCCGTCAGTGGCGGGACCGGGTTGACAGGTAGCCGGTTGACGGCGGCGATCGACCGGATCGTCGCGCGGATCGATCCGGAAGGACTACGGGAACGCCGACGCCGAGCCCTCACCGACAGGTTCGTCGGCGTCAGTGCCGCCGAAGACGGCATGGCCTGCATCCTGGGCAGTATTCCGGCAGAGCAGGCTCGGGCGTTTGACGGGCGGTTGCGGGAGTTGGCGATGTCGGTGTGCCGCCATGATTCCCGAACCTACGAGCAGCGCCGCGCGGACGCATTGGGCGTGCTGGTGAGTGGGTCGACGGTGTTGGTGTGCGATTGCGGCCGGGATGATTGCCCGCAGGATCGCAGTGGTCTGATCGTTGTGCGTCGGCCGTTGGTGCATGTGGTTATGTACGAAACCACTCTGGATACGAACTCGGATGAGCCGGCCCATTTGGATGGATACGGCGTGATCAGCGCCGAGCATGCCCGCGACATCGCAAAAGACGCCACCGTGCGCGAAGTGCGAGTACCCGAAGATCCTGAGCCCGCCTCGGCGTTTGTGTACCGCCCCGGCGCCGCACTCGACACCTGGCTGCGGGTGCTGTCGGGCAGTTGCCAATGGCCGCACTGTGACGTCTCGGCCTGGAACTGCGACCTCGACCACCGAGTTCCGTTCAACCACACTGATCCCGCCCGCGGTGGGCGGACGGTGGCGTCGAATCTGAGTGCGTTCTGCCGGAACCACCACCGCCTCAAGCACTCCGGATCCTGGCAGCTCGCCCCGAATCCGGATCGCAGTATCACCCTGACCTCGCAGACCGGGCATCGCTACCGAACCCGACCGGCCGGGCTACTCGCAGGAAGGCAGGAACCACCGCCACCGGAAGGCGGCACCCGGCGGCGAACTCGACTCGAGAACAAAGCTGCCCGCATCCGGGCCGAACGCCAACGCCGGACAACCCGACGAATACCCAGACCTCACAAACCCGTCGACTACGGTAACGATCCACCGCCATTCTGAGCAGGTTTGCGTATCCTTTTGTTAGCGGGGCTAATCACCGCGCAAATGCAAAGGAGTCGGAATGAAGGCAATCCAGTACACGAGAATCGGCGCTGAACCCGAACTCACGGAGATTCCCAAACCCGAACCTGGTCCGGGTGAAGTACTCCTGGAAGTGACCGCAGCCGGCGTCTGTCACTCGGACGACTTCATCATGAGCTTGCCGGAAGAGCAGTACAGCTACGGCCTGCCGCTCACTCTCGGTCACGAAGGCGCAGGCCGCGTCGCAGCGGTTGGGGACGGCGTCGAAGGACTCGACATCGGAACCAACGTCGTGGTCTACGGCCCCTGGGGCTGCGGAAACTGCTGGCACTGCTCACAAGGACTCGAGAATTACTGTTCTCGCGCACAGGAACTCGGCATCCACCCACCCGGACTCGGCGCACCCGGCGCACTGGCCGAGTTCATGATCGTCGACTCTCCTCGCCACCTCGTCCCGATCGGAGACCTCGACCCGGTCAAGACGGTGCCCTTGACCGATGCAGGCTTGACGCCGTATCACGCGATCAAGCGTTCTCTACCGAAACTGCGCGGCGGCTCGTACGCCGTTGTCATCGGAACCGGCGGTCTTGGTCACGTCGCCATTCAACTTCTGCGCCACCTCTCGGCCGCTACCGTGATCGCATTGGACGTGAGCGCCGACAAGCTCGAGCTGGCAACCAAGGTGGGTGCTCACGAAGTCGTCCTGTCCGACAAGGACGCGGCCGAGAACGTCCGCAAGATCACCGGAAGTCAGGGCGCCGCATTGGTTCTCGACTTCGTCGGCTATCAGCCCACCATCGATACCGCGATGGCGGTTGCCGGCATCGGATCCGACGTCACGATCGTCGGAATCGGCGACGGCAAGGCGCATGCGAAAGTTGGGTTCTTCCAAAGCCCGTACGAGGCTTCGGTGACTGTTCCGTACTGGGGATCCCGCAACGAGTTGATCGAATTGATCGACCTCGCGCACACCGGTATTTTCGACATCGCAGTCGAGACCTTCAGTCTCGACAACGGAGCCGAAGCATATCGACGTTTGGCTGCGGGAACGCTCAACGGCCGCGCGGTTGTCGTCCCCGGCCTGTAGACAGCTCCCCCGGAAAACATTGATGCCCGGCCGAATTCGATTCGGCCGGGCATCAAAGAAGAATCCACCTCGATGGATCGGCGAGACTAGCTGCACGCCTCCAGGACAAGTTCCTTCACCCGCGCCGCGTCAGCCTGGCCGCGGGTGGCCTTCATGACATCGCCGACGATCTTTCCGGCGGCCTGAACCTTGCCGCTGCGGATCTTGTCTGCAATATCGGGGTTGGCAGCGAGCGCCTCGTCGACAGCAGCCTTGAGCTTGGTCTCGTCACGTTCGACAACCAGTTCGGGATGCGCCGCCAGAACCTGCTCGGGGTCCCCCTCGCCGTCGAGGACGTGGTCCACCACCTGGCGAGCGACCTTGTTGTTGAGCTTGCCGCTGTCGATGAGGGCAACAACCTGTGCGACCTGCGCCGGGGTGATCGGCAGAGCGCCGAGCTCAACGCCGCGGGTGTTGGCCTGCTGGGACAGGTACGACAGCCACCAGGACCGAGCAGCCTCGGGCGAAGCGCCGGCTTCGGTGGTGGCAATGACCAGTTCGATGGCACCGGCGTTGACGAGGTCACGCATGACCTCGTCGGAGATTCCCCAGTCCTTCTGAATTCGCGCGCGGCGGATCCAGGGCAACTCGGGCAACGTGGCGCGCAGTTCTTCGACCCACTCGGCACTGGGTGCTACGGGCTCGAGGTCGGGTTCCGGGAAGTAGCGGTAATCTTCCGCGGTTTCCTTGCGTCGACCGGCCGAGGTGGTGCCGTCGGCTTCCTGGAAGTGACGCGTCTCCTGGATAACTTCGATCCCGGCGTCGAGCACTGCGGCCTGACGACGCATCTCGTAGCGGACTGCGACCTCGACACTCTTGAGGGAGTTGACGTTCTTGGTCTCGGTGCGAGTACCCAGTTCGGTGGAACCGATCGGGTTCAGCGAGATGTTGGCGTCGCATCGCATCGAGCCCTGGTCCATGCGGACGTCGGAGACGTCGAGGGACTTGAGCAGATCACGAAGCGCCGTGACGTACGCGCGGGCGACCTCGGGGGCGCGTTCACCGGCACCGTGAATGGTCTTGGTGACGATCTCCACCAACGGGACACCCGCACGGTTGTAGTCGAGCAGCGAGTGGCTGGCACCGTGGATACGACCGGTAGCGCCACCCACGTGGAGGGACTTACCGGTGTCCTCTTCCATGTGGGCGCGCTCGATGTCGACGCGCCACGTGGTGCCGTCGTCGAGGATCACGTCGAGGTAGCCCTCGGTTGCGATCGGCTCGTCGTACTGGGAGATCTGGTAGTTCTTGGGCTGATCCGGGTAGAAGTAGTTCTTGCGCGCGAATCGACCCCACGGCGTGATGGAGCAGTTGAGCGCAAGACCGATCCGGATCGCGGACTCGACGGCAGCAGCATTCACCACGGGCAACGAACCGGGCAGGCCCAGACAGACCGGGCACACCTGGGTATTGGGTTCGGCACCGAACTCGGTGGGGCACGGGCAGAACATCTTGGTAGCGGTGCCGAGTTCTACGTGCACCTCCATACCCATCACAGGTTCGTACTTGGTCAGCACTTCGTCGTAATCGAGGATGTCGGGCGCATCGACAGCAGTCATGGTGACTAGTTTATGCGCCGGACGCTCAGCCGAAGAATGCGGCCGCCTCCTCGTAGCGCTCCTTGGGTACGGTCTTGAGCTTGCGGGTTGCCTCGGCGAGCGGAACCAGGTCGATGGACGTACCGTGCAGGGCCACCATCTGGCCGAAATCACCGCGATGAGCTGCGTCGGTGGCGTGAACGCCGAAACGGGTGGCGAGGATTCGATCGTGCGGGGTCGGTGTGCCACCACGCTGGATATGGCCGAGAACCGTCGTACGAACTTCCTTGCCGATGCGGCGCTCGATTTCGTTGCCCAACTGCTGGGCGACGCCGGTGAAGATCTTGTGGCCGAACTCGTCGATGCCACCTTCGCGCAAGGTCATGGAAGCGGGATCGGGCATCGCGCCTTCGGCAACGACACAGATGAAGTGAGAATCACCACGCTGGAAACGCTTCTTCACCATCGCGCACACCTCGTCGACGTCGAACGGCTGCTCCGGAACCAACGTCAGATGAGCACCGGACGCCAATCCGGCCTGCAGTGCGATCCAGCCGGCATGCCTGCCCATGACCTCGACCAGCATGACGCGCTGGTGCGATTCCGCTGTGGTGTGGAGGCGGTCGATGGCGTCGGTGGCAACGGCGAGCGCGGTGTCGAAACCGAATGTGACGTCGGTGCAGTCGATGTCGTTGTCGATCGTCTTGGGAACTCCGATCACCGGAACACCACTCTCCGCGAGCCAGCTGGCCGCAGTGAGTGTGCCTTCGCCGCCGATCGGGATCAGGACGTCGATTCCGTTGTCGTCGAGAGTCTGCTTGATCTGATCGAGTCCGGCCCGGAGTTTGTCGGGGTTGACGCGTGCAGTGCCCAGAATGGTTCCACCGCGCGTGAGGATGCGATTGATGCGGTCGTCGGCAGCGAGGGGAACCTTGCGGTCTTCGAGCAGACCACGCCAGCCGTCACGGAAACCGACGACGGTACTGCCGTACCGCCCGTCGGACGTGCGAACCACTGCACGGATAACCGCGTTCAACCCTGGGCAGTCGCCGCCACCTGTGAGGACTCCGATTCGCATTGTAAAAAGCACCTCTCAACAGTTGGGTGGTTCAGGATCTGATGTCCATCTTCCCCCAGCACGCGCAGCGGCGCAGGATTGTCACTTTTCAGATCGCGGCCAGCCATCAGCCCGGTGTGACAAGTCCACTTTCGTATGCGACCACAACCGCCTGCGCTCGATCACGCAAATCCAGTTTCGACAGCACCTTGCCGACGTGAGTCTTCACCGTCTGTTCCGCGACAAACAGGTGCTCGGCAATCTCGATGTTCGAGAGGCCACGCGCAATCAGCTCGAGCACTTCACGCTCGCGTGGGGTCAGCATGTCGAGAGCACTGGAACGGACACGGGCCGGTGTTCGCCTACTCGTCACTTCCTCGATCAACCGACGTGTCACCGTCGGAGCCAACAGCGCATGTCCTTCGGCGACGACGCGCACCGCCCGGATCAGTTCCTCAGCGGGAGCGTCCTTGAGCATGAAACCGCTTGCACCGATACGCAGCGCCTCGTAGACGTAGTCGTCGATGTCGAACGTCGTCAGCATGAGAACCCGAACCGGTGGCTCTGCGCCCGTTGCCAGAATCTGGCGCGCCGCATCGAGGCCGTTCATCTCCGGCATCCGGACGTCCATCAACACGACGTCGGGACGCAGACGCGCTACTTCGGCAACCGCGACCTTGCCGTCAGGGGCGTCTCCGATAACGCTGATGTCGGGTTGCGCGGCGAGCAGAGCTCCGAATCCCTGTCTGACCATTGCCTGATCGTCGGCGATGAATACTGTGATGGGCACTCCGACAGCCTAGGCGCCCGCTGTCGGCAGCACGGCGCGGACCTCGAACCCGCCGCCCGGCTGCGGCCCTGCGTCAACCATTCCGCCGACGGCTGACGCTCGCTCGACCATTCCACGGATTCCATTGCCACCGGCGGTATCCGGAGGAGTCGAGGCACTGCCACCCGCAGACGGTCCATTCGCGACCCGAACGTGCGTTGATGCGGGGCCGAACTCGACGGACACTTCGATCTGACTGCCCGGCGCATGCCGGACGGCATTGGTGATCGATTCCTGCACGATGCGATACGCCACAAGACCCGTCGACGCAGACACGCGTGTTCGATCACCGTCAACGTTCCACACCAACGGAATTCCCGCGCGGGCACTGCCTGCCAGTAGCTCGTCGAGTTGCAGCGCTCCCGGTTGCGGCGCGACCTGGGTGGCTTCGGCGTCGCTGCGCAGTACACCCAACAATCCACGAATCTCGTTGAGCGCGGCGCGCCCCGTCTCACCGATCGAATCGAACTCGGCGCGGATCTCGGGCGTCACGTCGCCGAGTCGATACGGCGCACTCTGCGCCTGCACCACCACCATCGACATGTGATGGGCGACAATGTCGTGCAGCTCGCGGGCTATCCGGGCCTTCTCCTCCAACACGGTTCGGCGCGCACGTTCGACTTCATTTACTTCTTCCTGCTTCGCCAGCGCGCGCCGTGAAAGAACGAGCCACCGAATCAGAAAACAGAAGACCACCAATGCGGTCAGGCCCACCGCCCAGCCGGCACCGTCCTGACCGGGAGTCTCGGCGAAGAACAACAGCACCGTCGAGATCCACGCCACCCCCACCACCGGTACAGCGGCTGTCAGGCTGACTGCGGCAAGCAAAGCCATGATCACCATGATGTGAACAACCTGCCAGGGATACTCGTACCCGGGCACAAGGTCGAATACGTGTGGAATCACCAACGCCGAAATCGCGGAAACAGCCCAACCCAGAGCGGGATTGATTCGGATCAAGACAAAGGGAAACGCGGCCAACGCAGCGACAAACGGCTGAATCGGCGGTGACACCGCATGTGTCAGGTGCAACGTCGGCCAGGCGACCGAAAAGAGAATCAACGTCACGACAACTACAGCGATGTTCGCGAACTGATCCCTTGTCAACCGCCGCGACGCGCGTGTCACCTGCGCCTGAGCCACTTTCATCTTTCCTGCCTTCATCACCTGTCCAGCCTAGGAAGCGAACCCTCGAAAGTCGTCATACTGCGGAGTGAGAAACCCCTAACTCCGCAGTATCAGTCATCCAGGGTTTCTCTCACTCCCAGACACCGGACAAACCACTCTGCGGAGCGATGCCGGGATGCGCCCACCGTTCATAGCGTCGACTGCATGCGGATCAGACGAGCAAAGACGAGCGCAACCTGGGCAGCACTGAGTGTTGTCGCAGCGGCGACGGTCACCATCAGTGCCGCGCCCCGCGACGCACAGGCGGCAGCGCCGGAGAATCGCCTTGCAGCACAAGCCGTTGCAGCGGTCACCTCTGACGCCACACCAACCGTGCCGCGCGACTTTGCCGCGTTCTCCGGCTACGAACCCGTCGTCGTCGATGGCTATCTCGCCAATCCGAACGGTGCCTGCTCGTCTCCCGTACCCCTTCCCGAAGAGTTCGACTCCGCCTGCAAGGCCCACGATCTTGGCTACGACCTACTCCGCTACTCGCATTTCCACGACGCTGAACTGGGCCCATGGGCAAGGCAAGCACTCGACGGTGAACTCGACCGGCGAATGCACGACGCCTGCGACACGCGGGAATCGCCGGCGTCGCGGTCCTACTGCTTTGCCATGGCCGACATCGCCGTCACTGCCGTGAACGGGAATTCGTGGCGTCAGAACTACCTGACACCGGTTCAGGAATCCGGCTTCGGATTCGCCGTCGCGGGTGTGCTCGGTCTGTCCGCACTCGGGCTCACTTTCCTCCGGCCGCGGCGTTCTGCCCCGGCCCGCACCTACTCACCGAAAGCTGTTGCAGCATGAGCGTTCTCGACACCGTCCACCCGTCGTCGCTCGCTCGGATCGGAGCGGTTCCACTCCCCCGCATCTCGGCAACGGTTGCCGCGGGTTCGATGGCCGCGGTGTCACTGGCGCCGGGGCTATTGCCGAGAACCGCGGTGCTGCAGGGACTTTTCAGTGGTGTACTCATGGCGGCGGGAATCTTTGTCGCTTGGGCACTGACTACCGCATTGCAGAAAACGGCGTTGCGAACAGGACCACGGCGGGTCGACACTCGATCCTGGCGGGCGCGAGCCGCTGTCGTTTCCACCGCCGTGGTTGCGATGTTCGCTACTTCCGCCAACGGCTGGCAGAACTCACTTCGCGTTGCGATGGGAGCGCCGCCGATCGGAGTTCGCTACTGGGTCGAAGTCATGTGCATCGCCGCCCTGACCGTACTGATCCTGACAGCAGTGACATCCGGAATCCGGAAAGTGCTGCACCGTCTGGGTTTTGCCCGCAGTCTGGGCATCGCAGCGATCTGCGCTTTCGGACTCCACCTGGCATTCGGCGGTATCGCCACAGCGTCGGCGCAGTCAGTGGAAGGGCAGAAGTTCCTTGCCGCGGGCACCGATTCGGTGCGTGTCTATGCCGATCTCGACTCCGGACCAAACGCGCGATCGCGCGCCGACCATGCGGTAGCCGAACTTGCTCACGTCGGCGGATTTACCCGCAGCGCCGTCGTTGTGGCTGTTCCCACCGGTTCGGGGTGGATCGATACTCGGGCCGTCGACGGTATCGAGCAGCGCTTCGGCAGTGATGTCGCGATCGTGGGTCAGCAATACTCCGCTGCACCGAGTTGGGCGGCATTTCTGTTTCAACGCTCCGACGCCGAGGAATCGGCACAGACGTTGCTGACCGCTGTCGCCACACGCATCGCGGAACTTCCCGCCGCTGATCGCCCCGACCTCTATCTGTACGGACAGAGTCTTGGCGCCGTCGGCGGCAGCGCTGCCCTGACGGAGACCCTTCCGACGCAACTCTGCGCCGTTCTCTGGGCCGGACCACCTGCCGGCGCCACCCGAGTAGAGGGGACGACCGTTCTGGCCAACACCTCCGATCCCGTGGTGTGGTGGTCGCCTGCCCTGATGACAACGCCGCCGGACCTGAGCCACGCAGTCCAGGACGCCCCGATGCCGCAGTGGATTCCGGCAGTCAGTTTCCTTCAGACCAGCGTGGACATGCTCGCCTCTCTCGACGTCCCCGCGGGCCACGGTCATCGATACGGCACCGAGCAGGGCACGCAACTCGGGACCTGCCACTAGAGGGTCAGCGCCTAGAGTGGGTGCAGTGGCCAAAGGAACGCGCAAGACCAAGACTCGCAGCACCACCCCAGACCGCCGAGACGACGGACCCGTCCCCGGCGTCTTCCCCATCGACACCGGTACGTGTGAACTTGTTCGTGATCAGTACTCGGACACGGGGTGGATTCTGCAGATCAACGGTGTTCCCAGTTCGCACATCGACCTGGCCGACCCGAAGACCTTGGACTTCGAATACATGCGCTGGATCGCCCACCTGGTCGATTCGGAACGCGACACCACTGAGCGTCTGCGAGTCCTCCATCTCGGCGGCGGCGCCTGTTCGATGGCTCGGTACTTCTCCGCGACATATCCCGACGCCCGTCAAGTTGTCGTCGAAATCGACGGTGCGTTGGCCGAATTGGTTCGCGACTGGTTCGACCTGCCACGCGCACCGCTGCTGCGCATCCGCGTCGGCGAAGCGCGCGCGGTCACCGAGACCCTTACCGATTCGACGCGCGACATCATCATCCGAGATGTCTTTGCCGGCAGCACAACTCCGGTGCCACTGACCACGGCGCAGTTCACCACGCACGTACGACGCGTCCTCGCTCCGGGAGGAATTTACCTCGTCAACTGCGGCGACACCCCGGACCTGCAGGGAGCGCGCGCCGAAGCTGCAACTATCGGTGCACAATTCGAGCACCTGGCGATCATCGCCGATCCGGCAATGCTCAAGGGCAGGCGCTACGGAAACATGATCATCGCCGGTAGTGACGTTCCTATTGCGCAGTCGCCGGCCCTGGCCCGCGAACTTCTTGGCGGCGGAGTTCCCGCACACGTGTGGGGCGACGCCGAGGTCCGCAAGTTTGCGGCCGCAGCATCCGTCCGGGAAGACTGAACGCTACTCTCCGCCGAACACCCGTTCCACCACGGCCTTTGCCCGTCGCGTGATGCGGAGATAGTTGTCGAGGAACTCCCCCGAGTCGTCTCCGTATCCCGCAACCTGCGCCACGGCGGACAGGACGCGTCCCGGACCTGGCAATTGATCGGTCGGCTTCCCGCGAACCAGCACAAGGCAATTGCGTGCCTTGGTCGCGGTGATCCACGCGTCGCGCAACAACTCGACGTCGGATTCACTGAGCAACTCGGCTGCGCCGATTGCGTCCAGCGTTTCGAGCGTCGACGTGTTGTGCAGCGACTCGACCTTGTCGGCGTGACGCAACTGGATCAGCTGCACGGTCCACTCGATGTCGGCCAGCCCACCGCGACCCAATTTGGTGTGTGTCGCGGGATCGGCTCCACGAGGTAGGCGTTCGGAATCGACGCGAGCCTTGATTCGGCGAATCTCGCGAACCGCCGTTTCGCTGACGCCGCCCTCGGGGTAACGGGTCTTGTCGATCATGTGCAGGAACCGCAGACCCAGATCGGGATCGCCGGCTACCGGGTGGGCGCGAAGCAGTGCCTGAATCTCCCACGCCTGCGCCCATTTTGCGTAGTAGGCGTCGTACGATTCGAGGGTGCGGACCATGGGGCCGTTGCGTCCCTCGGGGCGAAGTCCCGTATCCACCTCGAGCGGCGGATCGGTGCTGGGCGCACCGAGTAGCTTGCGGACCTTGTCCGCAATACTGTTGGCCCACTTGACCGCAACGGTCTCGTCGACGCCTTCCACCGGCTCACACACGAACAGAACATCGGCGTCGGAGCCGTATCCCAGTTCGCCGCCGCCGAGTCGGCCCATTCCGATGACGGAGAATGCGGCGGGTGCCGGCGTTCCCAATTCGGCAACACTGGCCCGGATCACCGCGGAAAGCGACGCGTTGAGAACCGCAGCCCACACCGACGACAGCGCCTTGCACACCGCGGGAACGTCGAGCATTCCCAGAATGTCGGCCGACGCGATGCGCGCCAGTTCGTGACGACGCAACGAACGTGCCGCTGCAACAGCCCGATTGGGGTCACTGTGCCGCGCCGACGCGGTGAGAATTCCGCGCGAGACGTCCTCGGGTACCGGTTCGATCAGACGCGGGCCACTCGGCGAATCCGCGTACAGACGAATGACGTCGGGTGCCTTGATCAACAGATCCGGCAAGTAGGCCGAGGAACCCAGCACCGTCATCAGGCGTTCGGCTACGGCCGCCTCGTCGCGAAGCAGCCGAAGGAACCAGGTCTGATCGACCAGTGCGTCGGACAGGCGCCGGTACGCCAACAGTCCGGCATCGGGATCCGGTGTGTCGGCAAGACATTCGAGCAACGTCGGCAAGAGCAGCGCCTGGATCCGCCCCTTGCGGGACGCCCCGGCAGTCAAGGCCGTGAGGTGGCCGAGCGCATTCTCGGGGGCGGTGTACCCCAACGCCGCCAACTGGCGAACAGCAGCTTCCGGCCCGAGAGCCAACGATTCCTTGTCCATCCGCGCCACGGACTCGAGCAGCGGACGGTAGAACAGCTTGGCGTGCAACCGGCGGATTCGATGGGAATTGCGTTTGATCTCGGCGCGCAACACCCCGAGCGCGTCGAGGCGGCCGTCGGGACGCATGTGCGCGGCGCGGGCCAGCCAACGCAACGCCTCGTCGTCGTCCGGCGGCGGCAACGTGTGAGTGCGCTTGAGCTTCTGCAACTGCAGACGATGCTCGAGGAGGCGAAGGAACTCGTAGGACGCCGTGAGGTTCGCGGCGTCGTCTCGGCCCACGTAGCCACCGGCAGCCAGCGCCGTCAGCGCGTCGACAGTGCTCTGCACGTGCAGACTCTCGTCAGCGCGGCCGTGCACCAATTGCAGGAGCTGAACGGCAAATTCGACGTCGCGCAAACTTCCGCGCCCGAGCTTGAGCTCGCGCTCACGCATCTCGGGCGGAACCATTTCCTCGACGCGTCGGCGCATGGCCTGCACTTCGGGAACGAAGTCCTCGCGTTCGGATGCCGTCCAGACCATCGGGCTCATAGCCTCGGCGTACGCACGCCCGAGTTCCATGTCTCCCGTCATCGGGCGGGCCTTCAGCAGAGCCTGGAACTCCCACGTCTTGGCCCATCGCTTGTAGTACGCGATGTGGGATTCGAGCGAGCGCACGAGTTCGCCGCGCTTACCCTCGGGGCGGAGCGCAGCATCGACTTCGAAGAAGGCGGACGTGCCGATCCTCATCAACTCGCCCGCTACGCGAGATGCGGTGGCGTCGGCGGGTTCGGCAACGAACACGACGTCGACGTCGGACACGTAATTCAGTTCGCGCGCACCACATTTGCCCATCGCGATGACGGCAAGCCGAATGGGGCACGTGCCTTCGGGGCACACGGTGGCAATGGCAACCGACAGAGCAGCGGTCAGGGCCGCGTCGGCCAGATCCGAAAGCTGATGCCCGATCGTCTGATACGGAACCACGGGTTCGTTTTCGACAGTGGCCGCCAAATCGCACGCGGCCAGCAACATCAGCTGATCCTTGTACGACTTTCGCAGCGCAACTACGGCGTCCGGACCGGTCATCGCAGCGCGGTACGTCTGCGAGCCGGGGGTTGCGCCCTCGTCCAACGTTGCGCCGACGGCGCCGAGCAGCGCCGTGGTGGCAGCGTCCTTGGTCGGCAGCGACGTGCCGTCGAGAATGCGCCAAGCGGACGGATCGGCAACGAGGTGATCACCGAATGCCGCCGACGCTCCGATCAGCCCGAGCAGCCGTCCGCGCAGGCTCTTGTCCTTACGCAGCGAGTCGTCGAGGTCACTCCAGCCGTCGCCCAGCGAATCCTTGATGCGCACCAATGTGCGCAGCGCAAGATCGGCGTTGGCCGAGCGTGAGAGTGACCACAGGAGTTCGATGCTCTCCGAGTCCACCCACCCGAGTTGACGAAGCTCGTCGGCGGCGGTGTTCTCGACCAACCCGAGCCGGCCCGGCCCGGGTACCACGGATCGTGCGGACGGCGGCTTGACCATCACAGGCCGAGGTAGGTCTTGAGCTCGAACGGCGTCACGTGGCTGCGGTATTCCTCCCATTCGCGCCGCTTGTTCCGCAGGAAGAAGTCGAAAACGTGCTCGCCGAGAGCCTCGGCCACCAACTCCGACTTCTCCATCTCGCGCAGAGCACCGTCGAGGTTGCTCGGCAATTCCTTGTAGCCCATGGCGCGGCGCTCAGCAGACGTCAACGACCACACGTCGTCCTCGGCCTCGGGAGGCAAGGTGTAGCCCTTCTCGATGCCGCGCAGACCAGCCGCGAGCAACACCGCGAACGTCAGGTACGGGTTGCACGCCGAGTCTGGGCTGCGAATCTCGACACGACGCGACGACGCCTTGTTCGGTGTGTACATCGGAACGCGGATCAGCGCCGAGCGGTTGGACGGTCCCCACGACGCTGCCGTCGGAGCCTCGCCGCCGTGGACCAGACGCTTGTAGGAGTTGACCCACTGGTTGGTGACAGCACTGATCTCGTTGGCGTGCTCGAGAATGCCGGCGATGAATGCCTTGCCGGTCTCCGAGAGCTGCATCGGATCGTCCGGGTTGTGGAACGCGTTTGTGTCGCCCTCGAACAGGCTCATGTGGGTGTGCATCGCCGAACCGGCCTGATCGCTGAACGGCTTGGGCATGAAGCTCGCCCGCACGCCTTCACCGATCGCAACCTCCTTGACGACGTACCGGAACGTCATCACGTTGTCGGCCATGGACAGCGCGTCGGCGTAGCGGAGATCGATCTCCTGCTGCCCGGGAGCTGCCTCGTGATGGCTGAACTCGACCGAGATGCCCATGGACTCGAGAGCGTCGATCGCGTGACGACGGAAGTTCGGAGCCGAATCGTGCACGGCCTGATCGAAGTATCCGCCGGAATCGGCCGGGATCGGCGGAGTGCCGTCCATCGGGCCGTTCTCGAGAAGGAAGAACTCGATCTCGGGGTGCACGTAGCAACTGAAGCCCAAGTCGCTCGCCTTGCTCAGCTGACGACGAAGTACGTGGCGCGGGTCCGCCCACGACGGCGAACCGTCCGGGTTGGTGATGTCGCAGAACATACGGGCCGAATGTTGCGCGCCGTCCTTGTGCGCCCACGGCAGCACCTGGAACGTCGACGCATCAGGGCGGGCAACGGTGTCGGCTTCGGACACTCGAGCGAACCCCTCGATGGCGGAACCGTCGAATCCGATTCCCTCTTCGAAGGCACCTTCGAGTTCCGCGGGGGCGATCGCCACCGATTTGAGGTAACCGAGAACGTCGGTGAACCACAAGCGGACGAACCGAATGTCGCGCTCTTCCAGGGTACGAAGCACGAATTCTTTTTGGCGATCCATGCACGCGAGAGTAAGCAAGCCACGTTAAATCTGTGTTACATCAGCGGCACGAGTTGCGGGAGTGATGCATCACTCCCGCATAGCGCCTGCGTGCGGGCCTACAGGGACTAACATGTCAGCCCGTCCTCCGGGATCTTCAAGTAGACGAGGTAGTTGATCACCGCGTCGTCGACGCATTGTTCGCCGTCCAGAGCAACGGTGTGTTGCGTTCCCTCGAACGTGACGAGCGCGGCTCCGAGTTGTTTCGCGAGGTCCACGCCGGCCTGATACGGGGTGGCCGGATCCTGCGTCGTCGACACGACGACCAGCGTCGGGAGGCCGGCGTCGGCCAGTGCCTGCGGATCGAGCTCATGCGGACTACCGGTCGCCGGAACGGGCCAGAACGCACACAGATCGAGCGGCGCCTGGCCCGTGCCTCGCCCGTCGTCGAGGAACGGTGCGGCCTCGCGATACCGGGTGTCGGCCTCACCCGCTTCTGCCCGATCGGTGGTGGCCGGATCGTCGACACATCGGATGGCATTGAACGCGTCGTTGATGTTGGAATACGTGCCGTCGATGTTTCGGCCCTCGTACTGATCGGCCAAACTCAGCAATGCATCGCCCCGGCCATCCGCCAGGCCGGCCAGACCCATGCGCAATGTCGTCCACAGCTGCTGCGAATACAGTGCCTGCTGCACACCGGTGATCGCATCCTCGTAGCTGAGTCCGCGCGGATCCGTCGTGGCGGCAGGGTTGTCGATCAGTGGTTCTATCAATGCCTGGAAGCGCTCCCGCGCCTGCGCCGGATCACTTCCGAGCGGGCAGTCGCGCTGCGACGCACAGTCGGCGGCAAAGGCATCGAACGCAACCTGGAAACCCTGTCCTTGCAGGACAACTTCATCGACGACGTCCTGATTCGGATCCAATGCGCCGTCGAGCACCATGGCCCGAACGCTCTGCGGGAAAGTTTCGGCGTAGGTCGAACCGATTCGCGTTCCGTAGGAGAACCCGAGGAAGTTCAACTCGGGATCACCGAGCACACCGCGGATCACGTCCATGTCGCGCACCACTTCATAGGTTCCGACGTGCGCGAGGAACTCGGCTCCGGTGTTCTCCACGCACGCCGCGGCGTAGTCCTTACTGTCCTGTTCCGCGTCGGCAATCCCCTCGGGGGTCATGTCGATGTCGACCTCCGCGCGCTCGGCATCGAACTCCGCCGGGGTCAGACAGCGCACCTGCGGCGTCGACGCCCCCACGCCGCGCGGATCGAACCCGATCCGGTCGAAACGCTCCGCGAGCTCGGTCCTGGAACCCTGGGTTGCCATCGCCAGTCCTGATGCACCAGGTCCACCAGGGTTGATCAGGAGCGATCCGATTCGATCCCCCGTCGCCGCTGCTCGCGAGATGACAACCTGCGCCGTCGCTCCCGTCGGCTCCGCGTAATCGACCGGAACCGTGACCGCGGCGCAATCGATCGAACTGCTGAGCGGTGAATCACCCGGGGTGGCAAATCGTTCACACGAACCCCAGTCGAGAGTCTGCTCGTAAAACTTCTCCAACCCAGCCGGAACCGAACCCGCCGCCGCGGAATCTGCGGCCCCCGCGGAAGCGGTGGAAGTAGGCGAGGGATTGTCACCGTCGGCAACGGTGCAACCGACCACCAACAGGAGAACAGCGACGCTTGCGGTACACGCACCGGAGAGGCGAACGAACTTCGACATATCTCGATGGTGCCAGGAAACAGCGGTTACCAGCCATTCGCTACTTCGGCCGCCCCGCTCGCCGATGTGACCCATCGCACCAGGTTTTGCTATTCGCACCGGCGGTTTCCGGTGGCAGACTGATCGTGTCATCACCCACACCCGGGGACCCGACGGCAATCAATGCCTAAGGCCTCGAGGCACGAAAGGGACAACGATGTCCGAGACTCCTTTGTACGGTTCCGCAGCTGCTACCCCGACTGCTCCCATGCGTAAAACCCGCATCCACCACCTTGCCGAGATGAAGCAGAACGGCGAACGTTGGTCGATGCTCACGGCATACGACTACTCGACGGCCCGAATCTTCGAAGAAGCCGGAATTCCGGTTCTCCTCGTCGGTGATTCCGCCGCCAACGTCGTATACGGCTACGACACCACCGTGCCGATCACAGTCGACGAACTTCTCCCACTGGTTCGCGGTGTAGTTCGCGGCGCTCCCCACGCACTGGTTGTTGCCGACCTTCCGTTCGGTACCTACGAAGCCTCCGCCGAACAGGCTCTGGCAACTGCCACCCGCTTCATGAAAGAGGGCCTCGCGCACGCCGTGAAGCTCGAGGGCGGCGAGCGGATGAGCAAGCAGATTGCCGCTATCACCTCGGCCGGCATCCCCGTCATGGCACACGTCGGTTTCACGCCGCAGAGCGTCAACTCGCTCGGCGGATTCCGCGTCCAGGGCCGCGGCGACGGCGCAGACCAGCTTGTGGCGGACGCCATTGCCGTCCAGGAAGCCGGCGCTTTCTCCGTTGTCATGGAAATGGTTCCGGCCGACATCGCCGGCCAGGTCACACGCAAATTGACCATCCCTACCGTCGGTATCGGCGCGGGCAACGAATGCGACGCCCAGGTCCTCGTCTGGCAGGACATGGCCGGCTACACGAGCGGCAAGACAGCCAAGTTCGTCAAGCGTTTCGGTAACGTCGGTGACGAACTGCGCTCAGCGGCCGCAGCCTATGCGTCAGAAGTTCGCACAGGCGCCTTCCCGGCCGTCGAGCACAGTTTCTGATCCGAGACCGGCGAACGCCGCCTGTCTCTCGAAAAGAAATTCAGGGGTGCGTTCATGATCGGTAACCGTCGTCATTTCACAGCGGCCGGTGTTGGTGCGGCTGCTCTCGTGACGGTTCTGAGCGGATGCGCGGGAGGGACCACAACCTCTCCCGCGCCCAGCTCGACAACTCCGACCACTTCCGCTGCGGCGACTACGACCGCTGCCGCAGCGGGCACGTTCACCGACGCGCAGGTGCAGCAGTTGTGTTCGGACATGGAAGCCGAACTCCAGAACTGGCGAACCGTCACCCCGACGCTGGGCAAGGGCGCGCTCAATCTCCTGATCGGTACGTGGGCGAGCCAGAACGGCATCAACCTGCTCGACCTTGCGGCTCACCGTGATCGCATCGACGCCGCCATGGCAACCACCTGCCCGGAAATCCGGGACGGCGCGCTGTACGCGCTGGAGATCCCCGACCTCGCCTCGGGCATGGTCGGTTTCTGATGGCCGACACCGGTGAACTTCGCGAGCTCTATCCCCCGATCGAGCCGCACACGTCAGGCTTCCTCGACGTCGGCGACAACCAGAACATGTACTGGGAGATCAGCGGCAACCCCGACGGCAAACCTGTCGTGTTTCTGCACGGCGGCCCCGGCGGAGGGACACACCCGTCGCTGCGGCAGTTCTTCGATCCCGACGCCTACCGAATCATTCTTCTCGACCAGCGTGGATGCGGTCGGTCCACTCCACACGTCGCCGACGGCGCCGATCTGTCGGTCAACACCACCGACAAGCTGCTGCACGACATCGAGGCCCTACGTGAGCATCTCGGTATCGAGAAGTGGATGGTGTTCGGCGGATCGTGGGGTTCAACCCTCGCGCTGTCCTACGCCGAAACCTTCCCGACCCGCGTCACCGAGCTTGTGCTGCGCGGGATCTTCCTCCTGCGCCGAAGCGAAATCGACTGGTACTACAACGGCGGAGCGGGTCATCTGTTCCCCGAACGCTGGGCCAAGTTCCTCGAACCGGTGCCGGAGAACGAGCGCGGCGACGATCTGGTGGCGGTCTACCACCGTCTCCTGCATTCCGACGACGCCGCTGTGGCAGAGCGCGCTGCAATCGCCTGGTCCGCGTGGGAGGGTTCGACGAGCTACCTGATCCCGAAGCCGGACAAGGTCGAGGAAAACTCCGAAGTTCGCTTTGCACTGGCCTTTGCACGGATCGAGAACCACTACTTCGTCAACGGCGGCTTCTTCGACGAAGCCCAACTACTGACTAAGAGTTCCGCCCTGCACGGCATTCCCGGAACGATCGTGCAAGGTCGCTACGACGTCGTCTGCCCCGCCACCAGTGCCTGGGACCTGCATAATGCCTGGCCGGAGTCGAAGCTCGTGATCGTCGACGACGCCGGCCATTCCGCCATGGAACCCGGCATCGCCCATCACCTGATCGAGGCAACGGACTCCTACCGGTAACTCGGCTCTATGCCGGAAAGCTCTATGCCGGAAAAGTGAACTCCACAGTTCGCTTGGCCGTATCGACGGCGGTGAGTCGCACCTTCACCCGCTCACCGTCGTCGGGAGTGCCCACACATTTTGCGATCACGGTTACCGACGGAATGAACACCTCGGCCGCGCGCTTGCCGTCCCTGGATCGCATCACCACAGCGTCGAACACCTCGCCGACGCGTCCCTCGAGCAACGTCACCTCGGTCAGATCGATGCAGGCCCGGTCCACCTTGTTGGCAACCGAATCCGATCCGCTCATGATCGGCGGCAATTCCGGAAGTGCCGCGCGCACCCAATCCGGTACCGGCGTACCAGCGCTGATCGCCAGACAAATCTCGGTACTGAAGCGATCGGACAACCGGCGCAGCGGAGCGGTCACGTGAGCGTAGGGCGCGCCGATCCCCGCATGCACTGTCAGATCGGGCAATTGACCGTCGAACGCCGCATAGTCAGCGCCACGCAGCAAAGACGGCGCTACCGACATCAAGGCCAACGTGGACGGCTCCTGCGCGTCGAGTCCAGCGAGTACTTGGCCAACCGATTTGCCCGGCGGCCACGTAATACCCAGTGCAACCGCAGTTCTCCGCAACGTGTCCACTGCCGATTGCTCGGCCGGCGGTAGCGTCCGCAACAATCCGACACCTGCGCCGATCATCATCCGGCCGGCGCACATCCCCGTCAACAGCGATACTTCGGCATTCCAGTCGTCGGCTTCCGTACGCGGTTCCAACACAATTCGCCACCGCCCGGTTTCGTCCGGCCCGGATTCTTCCCGGACCACCGACTGCTCCGGCAACTTCAGCTCGATGGCGCCGCGGGCTACCGCCGAGTCACCACGTAGCCTGCCGAATTCCGGGAGAGCGGCAATCGAGGGGTGCAAGGTACCGGCATCGGCGTCGGCCTGGACCGTCGAATAGTCCAGACGCGCCACGGATTTCACGAGGGCCCTGGTCACGGTCCACGACGTCGGCTCTGCGTTGACGTCGAGTTCGATTCGCCAGAGCGCTGCCGGGCGGACCACATCCGGCAACAGGCTGGCCGAACCTTCCGACAGGGCACGCGGATGCAGGGGTACGGAACCGTCCGGGAGATAAAAGGTTTGGCCCCGCTTGCGGGTTTCGACGTCGAGCGCGCCGCCCGGAACCACCACCGCGGCGACGTCCGCGATGGCGTAGTGGACAACAAAGCCGTCGGCCGACTTCTCCAGATGCACTGCCTGATCGAGATCCATCGATCCGGGCGGATCGATGGTGACGAACTCGATGTGCGTGGCGTCGACTCGGCCGTCGGCATGCCGATCGCGGGCATTGTCGGCCTCGCTCTGCGCCGCACCGCCGAACGCGTCCGGCAACGAAAACTCCGCCCGAATCGTCCCGAAGTCGATTCCCTGCACCGTTATTCGACTCGCGGGCACGCGTCCTCCACCTTCGATTCGGCGCATCAACCGAACTCAGTTGTTCCAGTCGTCATCGGCCCGATCAGCGGCTTTGTTGCGTTCCGCCGCGATCTGCAGTGCATGCTCTGCCGACTCGCGATCAGGGTACGGCCCCATTCTCGTCAGCGATGAGGGACCCTTGCCTTGAGAGACAGAACCATCGGACACATCGAAGTACCAGAGTCGATCTTCATCAGTCATGAATACAGTGTGGCATTTCAGTGGGAGTCAAGCTTGTAGATCGCTGTGAGACTGCTATTCTTTCGACTTGGCCTGGCAGGTGAAAACCGGACAATCGAACGGTGAGTTCTGCTTGATCGCCCTCGACAAGCTACGAACAGAAATTGGAGCGCGCAATGTCCGCAATTCTTTACGATTACCTCCTCCCGCTCATGGGCCATGACGCGGCGACCTACTGGGCGACTCTGTTGGTCATCAAGCCCATCTGATCCACCGCCACACGATCTACGACATACAACCCCCGTCGGCCATGCCGACGGGGGTTGTATGCGCTTGCGACGCCTGCGAAAAAAGTCAGGGCGAACGAGTTGGCGTATAAGCCGGATCCTGTCCTCGACACCGAAGTGACGAGTGGCGACCATCCATCTGGACACACCGTCGCCGGGTGCCTCACGCGGTTCACCCGCAAGCTCGGGCGAGCAGCCCTCGAACACTTGCGCAGCCGCACCGCACGCGATGCGACCTTCAACCTTGCTCCGGGCGGGGTTTACCTAGCCACCCCGGTCACCCGGGGTGCTGGTGCGCTCTTACCGCACCGTTTCACCCTTACCTGCCCCGAAAGGCAGGCGGTCTGTTTTCTGTGGCACTGTCCCGCGAGTTGCCTCGGGTTGCCGTTAACAACCGCCCTGCTCTGTGGAGTCCGGACTTTCCTCGACTCGGGGCCTGTGCGCACTACGCGCTGGTTCCCTGATCCGCGGCCGCCCGGCCAACTCGTCCGCCCCAGTAGGTTACCGGGTCGCTGTCGGTGACCCGAACTATGGTCGCCTTATGACTCGGTACGTGGCCCTGCTACGCGGCATCAATGTCGGCGGTATCAACATCAAGATGGTGGACCTCGCGCGCGTCTTCACCGAACTCGGATTCGAGCGTGTGAAGACGGTCCTGGCTTCGGGCAATGTCCTCTTCGACAGCGCCAGTGCCGATGTGCCGACGCTGAAGAAAACCATCGAAACAGCTCTGAACCGCGAATTCGGGTACGAAGCCTGGGTGTTCGTGCTCGACACTTCAGCCTTGGCGGCCATCGTCGACGGATATCCTTTCGACCCCGACCGCAAGGGCTGGCATGCGTACGCGATGATCGCGTCGGAGCCGTCCGTACTCGCTGAACTCGCCGAATCGGCGGCGGGTCTCGACCCGGCAGTCGAACGGGTCGCCCCGGGCGACGGTGTCTTGTACTGGGAGGTCGAGAAGGGCATGACCATCAAGAGCGCATTCGGCAAGAACACCGGCAAACCGAAGTTCAAGGCGTACACCACCACCCGCAATCTGAACACTCTCCACAAACTTCTGAAGTGAATCTGCTTCCGATCGTTCTGGTCGGGCTGGTGCTCGTGTTCGCGATCGTTCGCCCGCGCGGACTGCCCGAGATCGTCGTGGCCGGCCCCGCCGCCCTGGCTGTGGTTCTGACCGGCGCGGTCACGCTCGGCGAGGCACGCGGCGAAGTGACGGCGATGGCGCCGACCGTCGTGTTCCTGGTGGCGGTGCTGATCCTCGCTCATGCCGCCGACGCACTGGGTGTTTTCCACTGGGTCAGTCAGATACTGCGGCAAGGCTCGCGCCGCGATCCGCGGCGCCTGCTCACCTACGTCTTCGGCGCAGCGGCCCTGACAACGGCCGTACTGAGCCTCGACGCGACGGTGGTGCTGCTCACCCCAGCAGTGATCGTCGCTGCCCGATCCATCAGCGTCAGCCCGCAGCCGCACTCGTATGCCGCTGCGCACCTCTCGAATTCGGCGTCGACGCTTCTCCCCGTCTCCAATCTGACCAACCTCATTGCGTTTTCGGCAACGGGGCTGACCTTCCTGCACTTCACCGCACTGATGGCACTGCCGTGGATCGTGACGATCGTGATCGAGTATCTCGTCTTTCGATGGTTCTTCCGATCGGAGCTCGGTCCTGTGGCTGCCCCGGTTCGAGAAGTTCACCTCGCACCGGCTCCCGTCCTGCCGTTGGTCGTCATCGGGGCAACGCTGTTGGGCTTTGCCGCTTCGGGATTCGTCGGCATCGAACCGGCGTGGGTGGCCGTTGCCGGGGCCGCAGTGCTGTCTGCGATCGCCCTTCGTCGCCACAGAACCGACTTCAAGCGGATCGTCTACGCGGCCGATCTGTGGTTCTGCGCGTTTGTTCTGGTGCTCGGAATTGTGGTGGCGGGCGTCGCGAACGGTCCCGTCGGGGATGCTGTGGCACGGATTCTGCCGTCCGATACCAGCTACGTCTCACTGCTCGTGGTGGCAGCGGTGGCGGCAATCGCGTCGAATCTCGTGAACAACCTGCCGGCCACCTTGCTGATGATCGCGGCCCTCGGCCCCTCGGCCCCGACCGGCCTGCTCCTGGCGATGCTCATCGGGGTGAACCTCGGCCCCAACCTCACCTACGTCGGCTCACTGGCCACGATGCTGTGGCGGCGAGTGGCCACCAGCGTGGACGCTGCGCCCACGCTGGCAACCTTCACACTGCTCGGTCTGTCAACCACGCCGCTGACCCTGCTCGGAGCGGTCAGCGCGCTCTGGCTCGTCCTGTAGCTAGCGCAAATGCGACGTGTCGTTCACCAGTCGCACCGACGCTCCCCCGTCCGGGTAGAACTCGGCGATACTCAACGACGCCAAATCCAGGTGCAGGCGATACAGCAACGACGGACCGGCATCGAGCGCCAGTTGCACCAGGGTCTTGATCGGTGTCACGTGCGAGACCACGAGCAGGGTCGACCCACCGTAAGTTGCGAGCAGATCGTCACGGGCGGCAATCACCCGCTCACGAACCTCGTCGAAGCTCTCACCGCCGGGCGGCTTCACCGACGTGTCGGACAACCACGCCGTATGCAGTTCCGGATCACGCTGCGCCGCTTCACGAAACGTGAGCCCGTCCCACTCGCCGAAATCGGTTTCGATCAGACCTTTGTGCTCGATCACCGGCAGGCCGAGAACCCGCGCCGATTCGTCGGCTGTTTCGCGCGTACGGCCCAACGGAGACGAGACGATGGCGTCGATGCCACCGCGACTGCCGAATCGTGCTGCTGCACCGGCAGCCTGGGCGCGCCCCAGAGCCGTGAGGATGGGATTACCCCGGCCCGAATACCGACGATCGACCGACATCGCTGTCTGGCCGTGGCGCAGCAGCAACATGCGCGTCGGCTTACCCACGCTGGCCGTCCACCCGGGCGAACCGGCGATCTGCGGCTCGGACGAGGTCTCGGCGGGCGCGGTTCGCGGTGTCGACACCGGGACGGATTCGCTTGCGGTGTCCACACCGGCGGCCGCGTCCATAGCCTCGTTGGCCAGGCGATCCGCGTGCGAGTTCTCGGCGCGCGGAATCCAGGTGTACGTCACGCTCGCGAACTGCGCCGCCAACTCCGCGGCCTTCCGCTGCAGCGGAATCATGTCCGGGTGCTTGACCTTCCAGCGCCCGGACATCTGCTCGACAACCAGTTTGGAATCCATCCGGACGTCGACATCGGAGGCGCCGAGTTCACCCGCAGCGGTCAAACCCGCAATCAACCCGCGGTACTCCGCAACATTGTTGGTGGCGGTGCCGATGCTTTCCTTGCGTTCGGCCAGCACGCTGCGGGAGCTGTCGAACACGGCGGCGCCGTAGCCAGCCGGACCTGGGTTTCCCCGCGATCCACCGTCAGCCTCGACGATGACTCGTGACAAACTCACAGACCGGACTCCTTGGTACGCACCATGATTGCGCCGCATTCAGGGCAACGGACAACAACATCGGACGCCGTGCCCGCAATGCGCGAGATCTCGCCGCGGTCGATTTCGATTCGGCAGGCACCACAACGGCGGGCCTGAAGCAGGGCCGCGCCGGGGCCGCCGAGTGTGCGCTGCTTCTCGTAGACCGCCAGGAAATCGGCGGGGAACTCGACAACCAGACGCTCACGGTCCGCGACGCAACGCTCCTGCGCCTTGTTCAGATCGGCGACCGCGTCGTCGCGACGACGCTTGGCGTCAACCAATTCTTCTTCTGCCTGCGACAGCTGCGCGCCGGCGTGATCGTAATCTGCCTGCAGCGCCTCACGCTGTTCCATGACCTCGAGCAACTCGTCTTCGAGAAGGCCCTGCCTACGGACAAGGCTGCCGAGTTCGTGTTCGAGTTCGGTGAGCTGCTTGGCAGCCACATTGCCGCTCTGCAAGAGAGTGCGGTCTTTGTCTTCACGCTGACGAACAGCGTCGATCTCACCTTCGAGCTTGCGGATATCGCGATCGATGTCATCGATCTGGATTTCGACGCCGACGGACGCATCCTTGCGGCTGACGCGCTCAGCCTCGAGACGGTCAACTTCCTGCTGCTCGGGAAGCGCACCGCGTCGATGTGCGATCCGGGTGAGCTCCGCATCCACGCCGGCGAGGTCGAGAAGCTTGGCTTGCACCTGTGGTTGGACGTTCACGCTGTGTAACTCCTGCTGTATGTCCGGTGACGGGTCTGCTGTTGAAATGTTCGTGCAACCGTACCTTGATCGGTGGCCACCTACGACGCACTCAGGCACCACGGATCGGTGCGGATGGTGCTGACTCGGCTGTGCCACTCGGGAACGGACCCGAATGCGGCGTCGACCACCGACTTCGCCTGGGCGCACCACGGATATTCACTGGCCCAGTGTGCAACGTCGACGAGCGCCGGTCCACCAGCGCGCAGGTGCTCGTCAGCCGGGTGATGCCGCAGGTCGGACGTCACGTAGACGTCGACGCCCAGCGCGGACACCACGCCGAGATACGAATCGCCGGAACCGCCGCAGACCGCGACGGTACGCACCATCGCGTCGGGGTCACCGGCGGCTCGAACACCCCATTCCGTCGACGGCAAGCCGCCCGCGACTCGCGCGGTGAACTCGCGCAGCGATTCGGCGTGCGGAAGCTCACCGATGCGGCCGAGGCCCAGCGAGCTCGCGAAGGTGGCCAACTCGAACACGTCGAAGGCTGGTTCTTCGTAGGGGTGTGCGGTGCGCAGAGCGTCGAGTACCGCCGCGCGCGTGGTGCGCGGCGCGATGACCTCGATCCGATCTTCCGAGACCTGCTCCAGTGCTCCGACGCTTCCGATGGCCGGAGTTGCATTGTCGCCGGGACGGAATTGTCCGGTGCCCGTGACAGTCCAACTGCACTCGCTGTAGTCGCCGATGCGGCCGGCGCCTGCCTCGAACAACGCGTCCTGCACTGCGGCGGCGCTCTCGATCGGAACCATGACCACCCATTTATCCAGGGGCTGCGACGGCTTCGGTTCGATCGGGCGAAGCACCGTCAGACCGAGGGCATCTGCCAGAGCGTCGGAGACTCCGGGGTCGGCCGAATCGGCGTTGGTGTGCGCCGAGAACAAGGCGCATCCCGCTTTGATCAGCTTGTGCACCAGGGCGCCTTTCGGCGTGTGCGCGCCGACGGTATCGACTCCGCGCAGCAGAAGCGGATGGTGCACGACCAGCAGGTCCGCGCCCGAGGCGATAGCGTCGTCGACTACGGATTCGGTGGGGTCCACGGCAAAGACCATCCGGTTTACCGAATCGGCCGGGTCGCCGCACACCAATCCGACGGAGTCCCACGACTCTGCGAGTGCCGGTGGGTACGCGGCCTCGAGTATCGCTATGACGTCGGCGAGGGTTGTGCTCACAAGATCTCCTTCATTGCGTCGATCAGGATCGACACCTGATGCGGCGGGCGAACTGCCAGACGTAGATGATCGGGGCCGAGTCCGGGAAACGTATCGCACCGACGAACAGCGATTCCGCGCTCACGAAGGTGCAGACGCATCGCTTCGCCGTCGGCAAGCTCGAGAAGTACGAAGGGCGCCGAAGCAGGTTCGTGGACCGAAATTCCGATACCGCGAAGCTCGCGGCACAGCGATTCCCGATCGCGGGCAATCTCCATTGCTTTCTCTTGCGACTGTCGCACCGCTGACGGTTCGCAACACGCCCTGATCGCTTCGATCTGCAAGCTTCCGAGCGGCCAATGCGCCCGACCTTCGGTGAGCCGCGCCAGCACGTCGGGTGCTCCGAGCGCGTAACCGCATCGCAAACCCGCCAGCGCCCATGTCTTTGTCAGACTGCGCAGCACCAGCACATCCGGCAGAGACTGATCGGCAACGCTCTCCGATTCTCCCGGTACCGCGTCGCCGAAGGCCTCGTCCACGACCAGAATTCGGCCCGGCCGACGCAGCGCCAACACGTCGACTTTCGGATGCAGCACCGACGTCGGATTGGTGGGGTTACCCAAAACCACAAGATCTGCCGATTCAGGCACCTTCGCGCCGCGCAACAGATACGGCAGTTCCAAGACCACTTGCGTCACTGGCACGCCGGCTTCCCGCAGAGCCAGCTCGGGTTCCGTGAACGACGGATGGATCAGCGCCGCCGCTATCGAGCCGAGCCGCGGCAGCATCGCGAATCCCTCGGCCCCACCGGAGAGCAACAACACCTCGTCAGGCCGGCGGCCGTGCCGCGCCGCGACGGTTTCCCTGGCCCGTAGTTCCGCTGCCGCAGAGGGGTACGCACCGAGCGTCGACAACTCGTGCGCCAGGCGCTCCCGCAGCCACGCCGGGGGTCCGCTGCCTTGGACGTTGACGGCAAAATCGAGAAGCCCCGGCTGCGCGTCGACGTCTCCGTGGTGACGCAAACTGTCCAGGTCGTCCGCTGCGATACTCACGGTGACGAGACTACGGGCGCGGACAGGGCTCCCCACGTGCGGGATAATGAGCTTCTGTGAGCTCACTTCCCCTCGATAGATTTCCCGTAGTCCTCTTCGACCTCGACGGAACCATCACCGATTCGGCCCCCGGAATTCACCGCGGGTTCCGTCATGCACTGGCCACCGTCGGCCGGCCCGAACCCACTGAAGAGATGCTCGCCGCAGTCATCGGCCCTCCAATGATCGACACGTTTCGCTCGATGGACATGCCCGCTGACGAGGTCGACGTAGCGATCAGCGCGTACATCGAGCGCTACGACGCCGTCGGGTGGAGTGAAAACTCGGTCTTCGACGGTATGGACGACGTACTGGCCCGGGCCAGCGCGCACGGCACCCGGTTGGCGGTCGCGACGTCGAAGTCGGAGCGGTTCGCGATCCGCATCCTCGAGCATTTCGGCCTCGCCCACTATTTCGAGTTCATCGGCGGCGCGAGCGACGACGGTTCCCGGCGCGCCAAGCCGGACGTCATTGCACATTCGTTGACCTCACTCGGGCTGACCCCGGTGAGCGCAACCGACGGCGGCACCGCGGATGTGATCATGGTGGGCGATCGTGATCACGACATTCTGGGAGCAGCAAAGTTCGGAATCCCGGCGCTGTTCGTCGAATGGGGTTACGGTCACGCATCCGAATCGGACGGCGCTCATCACTCGGTTGCGTCGACCCACGAATTGGGAGGACTACTCGATGGCCGGCACTGACTCGCCAGCACTGCACGTGACATTTGTCTGCACCGGTAATATCTGCCGGTCGCCGATGGCGGAGAAGATCCTGCTCGGCCATCTGCAACGCGAAGGTCTCGGCGATCAGGTTCGGGTGACCAGCGCCGGCATCGACGGCTGGCACAGCGGCGAGGAAGCCGACTCGCGCACCAACAAGATTCTCGTCGCCGCGAACTATCCGACCGGCCACAGCGCGGCCCAGGTCAACGACGACCATCTGTCGGCAGACCTCGTTGTAGCCCTCGACACCGGCCACGATCGTGAGCTCGCTCACCTCGGCGTTCCGACGGAGCGTCGTCGGCTGCTGCGTTCCTTCGACCCCGACGCAGACGGGGATTCCGTACCGGACCCTTACTACGGTGACTTCTCCGGATTCGAACTGGTCCAGGATCAGATCGAAGCGGCAATTCCGGACATCCTGGTCTGGATCCGCGAACGGCTGTAGGACGCGGAGCTGAATTCACTCAGTTCGGAAGAACGGATACCGTAGTAGTCGTGCGGAGACTCAGATTCTTGTTGCGGCCCGGTTGGTTGGTATTGGCAGCTGTGGTCGGCGTCTTCGCCTACATGTGTTTCACCGTGCTGGCGCCATGGCAGCTCGGAAAGAACACGTCCACCGAGTACCGCAACGATCTGATCTCCAACTCCATCAACGCCGAGACTGTGCCCATCGGCAACGTCATCGCCGACGACACCATCGCGCCGGCCGACGAGTGGCGAAACATCACAGCCACCGGGTCCTATGTGCCGAATGCCGACATTCTTGTCCGCCTTCAGTCCGTCGAAGGTGCACCGGCCTACGAGGTCTTGACTCCGTTCGCCCTCGAGGATGGTCGAACCATTCTCGTCAATCGCGGCTACGTTCGCCCGATCACGGGCGCCGAGGCGCCTCCGATTGCCGCGCCGCCCACCGATCCCGTCACCTTGAACGGCCGGGTTCGCTTGTCGGAAGGCACAGCTCCGGGCCGAATACCGATGTTCGAAGACGGCGCGACGCAGGTCTACTCCATCGACGCGGGTCCCATCGGCGAGTTCATCGGTACCGACCTTGTCAATGCCTACATCCAGCTCGAGCCCGACCAGCCCGGTGGGCTCGGCACCATTCCGCTCCCCCAACTCGACGCCGGTCCGTATCTTTCCTACGGATTCCAGTGGCTCGCGTTCGGCATCATGGCGCCGCTCGGACTGGCGTACTTCATCCGCGCGGAATGGCGGGAACGACGCAAGGAGAAGGAAGAGTCCGCCGAACTGCTCGATGACGAACCGGGCGATGACACAACTCCAGCGCCGACTCCGACCCCGGCCCGCACCATGGGGCGTCGCAAAAAGCCCGAGCCCGAATCAGTGCCGCGGACGGCCAAGGAAGTCAAACTTGCCGACCGCTACGGCAATTCCCGCTGACGTCACCGCCGCCCCGATCTGAACTACCGAGGACAGCCTCGACGCCCGACGCAAATCCGTCGGCGTCGGGGCTGGCCCGTTTCCGAGCACGGGACGCATTTCGACGCCGTGCGCGTACTGCGTGCGTCCACCAAGTGAGATACCCAAGGCTCCCGCAGCGGTGGCCTCGGCCACGCCCGCATTCGGACTGGGATGCGCCGACGCGTCGCGTCGCCAGGCCGCGAGCGACTCGCGCGGCGAACCGCCGACCAGCGGTGCCGACGCGGCCGTGATGACGCCCGTCAATCGGGCAGGCGCAAGATTGACCAGATCGTCGAACTTGGCTGCGGCCCATCCGAAGTTCCGGTACTTCTCGGAGCGGTAACCGATCATCGCGTCCAAGGTGTTCGCGGCGCGGTAGACGAACAGGCCGGGGATACCGAGCACGGCGCCCCACAGCAGTGCCCCAACTGTGGCGTCTGACGTGTTCTCGGCCACCGATTCGAGGGCCGCTCGGGTGAGACCTTCCTCGTCCAGAACCGATGGATCGCGTCCACACAGTGATGGGAGGAGATCGCGCGCGGCGGTGAGGTCGCCACTTCGTCTGGACTCCTCGAGGCGCACCGCCATGTCGTTCCCGGTCCGCGCGAGTGATGTCCCACCGAGCACTGCCCATGTCGATGCAGCCATGACGCTCGTGTGTGCGAGCCACCCGCCGCGGCGAGCAACGTTCTCGGAGACCAGTCCGAGTACCCCCACGCCGGTGAGCAACACGGTCACGTGCCCAGTGCCAGCGGCCTTGCTGTCGGAATAGGAAACCCGCTGCAGAGCAATCGCACTCGTGCCGAAACCGGCGACGGGATGAAATCTGGCCGGATCGGCAAAGTACCGATCAGCGGCAAAGCCGAGCAGCAGACCCGCGGCGCGAGCAGTGGCAGGAGAACAGTTCTTGGACGCGTTGAGCACAGAACAGTTCTACCCGCGCCCGCTGCCGTCAGGTTCAGACGGCCTGGAAACGCATGGTTTCCGCGGTCAGTCCCGGACCGAACGCCATCGCACAACCGGCCTTCCCGCTGTGCTCACCGTTCTTGTTCTGTTCCATCATCTCGGCGAGAACGAAGAGCACGGTGGCCGAGGACATGTTTCCGTAGTCGTTGAGGATCTTTCGTGATGCGGCCAGATCAGTCGGCGCCAGCTCCAGCGACGTTTCGACGGCGTCGAGAACGGACCGACCGCCGGGATGCACTGCCCACAGGCCGATGTCGCTCTTGTCCGCACCGGCAAGAATCAGCTTCATGCTTTCGTCATCCAAAGCACGCGAGAGAGTTCCGGGCACCTTGCCGGACAGCACCATGTCGAAGCCGAGCTCACCGATTCTCCACGTGATCAGTTCTGCGGAATCGGGAACCATCACTGCCTGGAACGAATTCATCGCCAGCCCTTCGGACTCTGCGGAGATCAGGACGGCAGCACAGCCGTCACCGAACACGAGGAACGAGAGCATCGTCTCGAGATCCTCGGACTTCTGCAGATGCAGCGAGCAGAGTTCCGTGCTGACGACCAGAACCCGCGCGTTCGGCTCCGAACGAACGATGTGATGCGCCAGCTTGAGTCCGTTGATACCCGCGAAGCATCCCATGAAGCCGATCTGCGTTCGCTCGACGGACGGGCTGATCCCGCACTGTTTGATGATTTCGAAGTCGATTCCGGGAGAATAGAATCCGGTACACGTGATGACGATCAAGTGGGTGATCTCGGAGGCGCGGTCACCGAGATTCAGACCGTTCACGGCGCGCACGGCCAGTGCCGGCGCGGTGCGTTCGAACTCGATCATGCGAGTTTCTGTGTTGATTCCGTTGGGATCACCGCTGTAAAAGGCATCAACCGAACTGATCCCGGAGTATCGGTGCGAGATCTGCGCCCGATCGGCCATCCGACGGAACAGCAACTGCTTCCGCCGAAGCGTGAAGGAATTATCTGCGAACTCCACGAAGGCGTCGTGTATGTCATGCTCTGGCACGACCGTCGAGATCTTGTTGATGTAGGCGGTAGTCATGTCGAGCCTCCGAGGCACTTGGTTGAAGCTTCTACAGTGTGCAGAAGTCAGATGAAATCACATCGGAGAACAAAATGGGGACCTACGTCAGTTGGCGGACTGTCCAGTCTCACAACGGATCCGACACCCTGCGTGAAGAAAAAGGAGACCGATGAGTTCGATACTGCTCTGCAGTGCACCCCTGACCGGCCACGTGATGCCGATGCTCGCGGTCGGGAAATCACTGGTCGACCTTGGCCACACCGTATCGATACTGACCGGCCGGAAGTTCGCGCAGCGCGCCGGAGCAGTGGGCATCACACACATCCCCCTACCTTCCGAATGTGATTACGACGAGCACAACATGGACGCCGCATTCCCGGGACGCTCACGGTGGCCCGGCCCACTCCGTGCCCGCTTCGATCTCGACAAGATGTTTGTCGCAGCGATGTCCGCGCAGTTCAGGGCAGTTCAACGCATCATCGAATCCACATCAGTCGATGCTGTCGTCGGCGAGAATTTGTTCATGGGTCTGATCCCGCTCCTGAGCGGATCACCCACTGACCGGCCACGCGTATTCGCGATCTGCACATCGCCACTCATGTGCACCAGCGTCGACACCGCACCCTTCGGGCCAGGGTTCGCGCCGTCCTCGACCCGCGCAGGACGCGTCCGGAACCAAGCGCTCAACAAGATTTTCGAGCATGGAATTCTGCGCACCGCACAATCGTCCGCCAACCGTGTGCACCGACAACTGACCGGCACGCCGATCCCGGATTTTGTTCTGAACTGGCCGCTACTCGCCGACAAGACCTTCGTGCTGACCACCCAAGCGTTCGAGTATTCGCGCAGCGATCGTGACCACCGATTGACGTTCAGCGGCCCGATCCAGTCGACATCGAACAGCGATTTCACGCCGCCCACCTGGTGGGACGACCTCGACGGCGACCGCCCCGTAGTGCTGGTCACCCAAGGGACCCTCGACAACGACAACCTGAATCGATTGATCGAACCAACAATTCGAGGCCTAGCCGATCAGGACGTACTCGTGGTCGCCACAACGGGTGGCCGCCCGATCTCCGACGTATCCACCAGCGCCGACAATCTCCGCGTCGCAGAGTTCCTCCCCTACGATCAACTACTTCCCAAGGTCGACGTCATGGTCACCAACGGAGGCTGGGGCGGTGTTCACTACGCCCTCGCACACGGTGTCCCCTTGGTAGTTGCCGGAACCACCGAGGACAAAGCCGAAATCTGCCGCCGCGTGGAAATCTCCGGAACCGGCATCAACCTGCGACGCGGCACCCCGCGTTCACAATCCATCACCAAGGCCGTTCGCCGTGTCCTGGGCGACAACTCATTCCGCACGCGCGCGCAGGAATTGCAACGAGACCTCTCCGAGCTATCAGCCGGCACGAGCATTGCGGCGACCATTGCGCAGGCGTCCGAAAACGTAACTCCCCCATCTGGTTCACAATTGCATTAATCTTCGCCCTCATGAACAAACGATGGTGGTGGGTGATCGGCTCCGCGGTGGCCGTAGTGCTGGCAGTCGTACTGGCCGGACCCTGGGTGTACGCAAATTTCATCCATGGCGATCAGCCGGACGCGCTCGGACTCAGCGACGACGCTGCTCCCGCTGACCCGGCAGCAGAGATCGACGGCACGTGGACTGTCGGTCCCGGATCGAAAGCCGGCTACGAAGTCTGGGAAACACTCCAGGGCCAACGGGTCTTCGTCCGAGGACAGACCGAGAAACTCAGCGGCAGCGCGACCGTCGAATCCGAGAAGCTGACCGAGGGAACCGTCGAGGTCGCCGTTGCCACCATCGCCACCGACGACGGCCGACGCGACTTGCAGTTCAGCAACGCCGTGATGAACGCCAGCAAGTTCCCCAAGGCGACGTTCACGATCACCGAACCCGTCGATTTGAGCACCGTCCCCGCCGACGGCACCATCACCACCATCCCGATCACCGGCGAGCTCACACTCAAGGGTGAAACCCGGCCGGTGACAACCGATTTCGAAATCCGCAGGTCAGCAGCAGGAATCGAAGCTGCCGGCGCCATCGATGTCACGTGGACCGATTACAAGATCGACAAGCCCACCATGTTCGCCAACATCATCGTCGAAGACGCCGGCCAGATTCAGTTCTCGATCATCCTGTCCAAGTAGTTCGCCGCGGCTCGGGAACCGACCAGCGCACGCGCCCACGTGGATTCGCGTGTGGGTCCGTTCCCGAGCCCGACGTAGTCTGCCACCACCCGGTCCGGACGCACGAGAACCACCCGTGCGCGGTGCCGATCCATCCACGACGACACCGCGCGCCCGGACCCGTCGCTACCGACACGCACTTCCGTCGCTCCGAGCGTCGACGCGAGAGTCCGCAGCCGAGAGTCCATCTCGCCGCGATACACCAGCGCAAAACCAGTACCCAAACGATCGTCGTCGCCGGGTTGTGGTTGCGGAAACATCAATCCGACAGGGTTTCTCGCCAGCACCCGATGCCGGGCCAGCAGTCCTGCCCGCAACCTCGGAGAAATCGACTTCATTGCCGGGCCACTGAACCCCGGCAGTCTGCACACCGCAGTCAGGATTGTCTGACGCGCCTGCGAAATGAATCCCTTTCCGCCTGCCATCACCCAGCCGATTGCCACAGCCGCTCGGATGATCTGCGTCACATGCGGTTTCCGCTCCTCCTGATAGCTGTCGAGTATCGACCGCTCAGCAGTTCCGTCGACCACCGCCGCCATCTTCCACGCAAGATTGGCCGCGTCACGCAAACCTGCGCCCATGCCTTGCCCGATGAAGGGCGGCGTCAAATGCGCGGCATCACCGAGCAGGAAGACGCCGTCGCGCCCCCATACGTCCGCTACAGCGGCCCGAAACGTGTATCCGGTATGACGCAGCACTTCCGCTGCCTCCCAGGGCACGTCACGGAACCACGGCGCCAGCAATACGCGCAGTGAATCTTCAGATGCGAGGTCGTCGACGTTCTCGCCGGGATTGATCCGGAACTCCCACCGGTAGCGGTCGGGGCCGATCTGCATGAACGTCGACGGGCGCGCCGGGTTACACACTTGGTAGACGCCGTCCCACACGTCGAGAGAGATGCCGCATCGGACATCGACGACCAACCAAGGTTCTTCGAAATGGAGATCACGCATCTTCGTGCCGATGAACTCGCGGGTCCGGCTGTTCGCGCCGTCGCACCCGAGCACAAAGTCGGCGGTGACCATGCGCCGATCTCCGGAATCCTGTTCCACGAGTTCAACTTCGACGACGGACCCCACGGACCGCGTGATAGTCGCCTCCACCCCGGTGATCACAGTGGCCGCGGGAAAGCCTGCAAGATTGCGCCTGAGCAAGTTTTCGAGGTCAGGCTGATCGAACATATTCGCCTGGGGCCAGCCGTGTTCTCCGACGCCTTCACGGCGCAACTCCAGCAGTGTGTCCAAATCGCCGTCCACCAACCGCATCCCTCGGGCGGCCTTGCTGATTGCAGCGAATTCGTCAGCGACACCGATCTTTTGGAGAATCCGATGGACCTCGTCGTCGAGGTGCACCGCACGAGGTAGCGGGTAGATGCCGCGGTGGCGTTCCGCGACGACGGTCTCGACACCACGTTGGGCGAGCAACGTCGCGGCGACAATGCCAGTCGGCCCGGCTCCGATGATCAGTACAGCTACATGTTGGGCGTGCGTTGGCACCGATGCTCCAGAGTTCGACGTGCAAGAGTTCGATCATCTGTGGGCCGGCCCGCTACGTCAAGGGGTTCGTCGGCCGACTCACCGCAGCCGTTCGCGATCACGCACCGAAATATCAGGCGCGCAGATGAGCATCCTTATGACAGTCTCGTCTCATGAATACCGAGGATCGTGAGCCGACTGGTGACAGCCGTCCGGCCGCCGAGGACGGGCCGTTTACCTTGACGGTCGATGGGGAGACTTTCACAGTGAAGCCCCGTGCAGGAAACCCAGGTACATACGATTACGACTGGAAATCCGGGCCGAACGAGGGCTATGGATTTTCCAGCTCTCGACACGTTGCCTTTTACAGCGTTCTAGATCGCGCGGAGACGCCCTCCACGCCGCCCGAGCCGAACACAGTCGACGAGCATCGTGAGTCGATCCGCGATTTTCTCAGCCAGATCAACCCGGACACCGGATACATCGGCGACTAGAAACAACAAAAACCCTGACCTCGCCGAAGCGCAGATCAGGGTTTTTGTTATTCGGTGGGCGCGGAGGGTTTCGAACCCCCGACCGCTGGTGTGTAAAACCAGAGCTCTACCACTGAGCTACACGCCCGAACTCCCGGCGAGAACCTCACCGGGAGTGCTCTAAGACTCTAGCGCGGCAATCGCATTTGCCCAAAGCGCGTGGTCACGGGCCTCTCCGGGACCATTCATCTCGGCAAAACGGATGATTCCGTCCTTGTCGATGACAAAGGTTCCACGGTTTGCGAAGCCCAGCTTGTCGTTGAACACGCCGTACTTCTGGGCAACCTCACCGTGCGGCCAGAAATCGGCCAGCAGCGGGAAGGTGTAACCCTGCTCGGCGGACCAGATCTTGTGCGTCGGCGAAGCGCCGACGGAGATGGCGAGGATTGCCGTGTCGTCGTTTTCGAACGTCGGAAGCTCGTCGCGGACCTTGCAGAGTTCGCCCTGGCAGGTTCCGGTGAAAGCCAACGGGTAGAAGACAAGCAGAACGTTCTTCTTACCGCGGAAATCTGCGAGCGAGACTTCCTGGTTGTTCTGATCCTTCAACGTAAATTCCGGTGCCTGAGCACCAACTTCGAGAGGCATGGATTTCATCCTTCACTGACGATAGGAAAAGGTTCGGAAAATACGACAATGCATCGGACGTCGCGATTGCGTCATCCGATGCACTGTTGCTTATTGCTGGCTTGATCAGCGCTTGCCGGCCGGGCGAGCCTTCGGCTGAACGAGTCGGCTTGCCGACCAGTCACCGAGGTTCGCAGCAGACGTCTGAGTAAGTCCTGCTGTAGGGGCAGATTCAGCGATCTCGCTGGGCTCGACGTGTCCGTCTCGCCCTGTCTTAGGTGTGAGAACCCAGACAAAACCTTCGTCTGCGAGAGGACCGATGGCATCCATCAGAGCGTCGACAAGGTCTCCGTCTTCGTCGCGCCACCACAGCAGCACGACGTCAATGACTTCGTCCGAATCCTCGTCGAGCATTTCCCCGCCGATGGTTTCCTCAACCGCGGCACGAATGCCGTCGTCGGTATCCTCATCCCAGCCCAGTTCCTGCACCACCATATCGGCAGTAATCCCGAGTTTCTGAGCGTAGTTCTGGGCATCCGCCGCGGCGACCACGGTGGGGTCCTCCTTTTGTTGATGGTGCACGGAGTCCCCGCGCACCGACCGTTTAACGTTCGATTAGGGAAAGCGAACATGGTCGAAGGCGTTAGCGCAAGCCGACCACGCCGAAAACTTTTCCAGATTTGTGTCCGCAGACACGCCCGGAACCTTACGCCCCCGAAAATCCGCAGGTCACAGGGCTCCGCATTCGGTACGGATCGAATCTCGAATTGAGTTGGTCGTATCGGTGATCGAATTGATTTCGTCGGCCGAATGATCACGTTCGACGACGCGGGCAATCGACCGCAGGTTGTCGGCCAGATCGCCGAACAGTCCGGACAGCGAGGCGGGGACGTCTGCAGTCGCGGTGTCGAGCCACCCGGCGAATTCGTCTGCCGAGGACGCAGCCGCCTGCGCTTTGCTCGTCACGTCGGACGCGTCGTTGTTGTTGGCGTCGATGTAGTCGTTGAAGACGGCCACGTCGTCCTTCGATCGGAGCAGCAGCTGTTCACAAGCCTGGAATGCGGTCTCGGCCGCAGCTTTCGACGACGACGCCGCAACGGAAGCCGTCACCTCGGCCTGATAGGCGGCAGCCTGCAACCTGTTCGGAGTCGGCGACCCCTCGACGGCACCCGAACACCCTGCGATTACCACCGACCCCACCGTCAACGCGCCGATCGCGACAACAAATCCACGACGTCGATACCGGTCCGCGCTCTTTTCCGATCCCCTGACCGGCTTCCCCTTCGTCACCGACAAATCCCCCTCACATCGCGTTGCCACCGGCAACTATTTGCAGCCTGCAGCCGAACTCGAGAACGCTACCCGACGGTAACCGGGGCCACAGTGTGCCAGGCCGACCGGGATGGTGAAAGATGAGGTACGCGCCATATTCGTCATGGAAGTGGATCGGGCCTAACAAGGTCCCGATCACCTACGTAAGGACGCCCAACCACGCGTCCCAAACCCCTCTGAGGAGCACACGTTGTCTGACCTGATCCAGGGTCCTTCGTCCGAGCCGAACGCCGAGTCAGGCGGCACGGGAGTGCCAGGTTCACCCCCTGGAGCGGACGGCCGTGTCCGCGTCATTCGCGAAGGCGTCGCGTCGTACCTACCGGACATCGACCCGGATGAGACCACTGAATGGCTCGAATCGTTCGACGGGCTTCTTGATCGATCAGGCCCGACCCGCGCCCGCTACCTGATGCTGCGCATGCTCGAACGCGCCGGCGAGAAGCACGTCGCACTGCCCGCTCTGACGTCCACCGATTACGTCAACACGATCCCGACCGAGAACGAACCGTGGTTCCCGGGCGACGAAGAGGTCGAGCGTCGCTACCGCGCCTGGATCCGCTGGAACGCGGCCATCATGGTGCACCGCGCGCAGCGTCCCGGCGTCGGAGTCGGTGGCCACATCTCCACGTACGCGTCCTCCGCCGCTTTGTACGAGGTGGGCTTCAACCACTTCTTCCGCGGCAAGGATCATCCGGGCGGCGGCGACCACATCTTCATCCAGGGCCACGCCTCCCCCGGCATCTACGCGCGAGCATTCCTCGAAGGCCGCATCCCGGCCGAGCAGATGGACGGCTTCCGCCAGGAGCAGAGCCACGCCGACAAGGGCGGCGGACTCCCGTCGTACCCGCACCCGCGCCTGCTCCCCGATTTCTGGGAGTTCCCGACGGTATCCATGGGCCTCGGCCCGATGAATGCCATCTACCAGGCGCGATACAACCATTACCTCAATGATCGCGGCATCAAGGACACCACCGATCAGCATGTGTGGGCCTTCCTCGGCGACGGCGAGATGGACGAGCCGGAGTCGCGCGGTCTCGCGCACGTGGCTGCGACCGAAGGCCTCGACAATCTGACGTTCGTCGTCAACTGCAACTTGCAGCGCCTCGACGGCCCGGTTCGCGGTAACGGCAAGATCATCCAGGAACTGGAGTCGTTCTTCCGCGGCGCAGGCTGGAATGTCATCAAGGTCGTCTGGGGCCGTGAGTGGGATTCGCTGCTGCATGCCGACAAGGACGGCGCGCTCGTCAACCTGATGAACGTGACCCCGGACGGCGATTTCCAGACGTACAAGGCCAACGACGGCGCGTTCGTGCGTGATCACTTCTTCGGTCGCGACCCGCGCACGAAGGAACTGGTCAAGGACCTCACGGATCCCGAAATCTGGAACCTCAAGCGTGGTGGCCACGACTACCGCAAGGTTCACGCCGCGTACGCCGCCGCGATGGCTCACAAGGGCCAGCCGACGGTCATCCTCGCGCACACCATCAAGGGCTACACGCTCGGCAAGCACTTCGAGGGCCGCAACGCTACGCACCAGATGAAGAAGCTGACGCTGGACGACCTGAAGGCGTTCCGCGACATGCAGCACATCCCGATCTCGGATGCCGAGCTCGAGAAGGATCCGTACCTGCCTCCGTACTACCACCCAGGCAACGACGCTCCCGAGATCCAGTACATGCTCGATCGCCGCAAGGCGCTCGGTGGTTTCCTGCCGTCCCGCAACACGGACGCTGCACCGCTGAAGCTTCCCGAGGACAAGACGTACGACGTCATCCGCAAGGGTTCGGGTAAGCAGGAAGTGGCCACGACGATGGCCATCGTCCGCATCCTCAAGGAACTTCTTCGCGACAAGGAGATCGGCAAGCGCATCGTGCCGATCATCCCGGACGAGGCTCGTACCTTCGGTATGGACTCGTGGTTCCCGTCGCTGAAGATCTACAACCGCAACGGACAGCTCTACACGTCCGTCGACGCCGAACTCATGCTCGCCTACAAGGAGAGCCCGGTCGGCCAGATTCTGCACGAGGGCATCAACGAAGCCGGTTCGACGGCGTCGTTCACCGCGGTCGGCACGTCGTACGCGACGCACGGCGAACCGATGATTCCGCTGTACATCTTCTACTCGATGTTCGGTTTCCAGCGCACCGGCGACGGCCTGTGGGCAGCAGCCGACCAGATGGCCCGCGGATTCGTTCTCGGCGCAACGGCCGGTCGCACCACGCTGACCGGTGAAGGCTTGCAGCACGCCGACGGACATTCGCTGCTCCTGGCGTCCACCAACCCGGCCGCGGTCACCTACGACGCGGCGTTCTCGTACGAGTTGGCGCACATCGTCAAGGACGGTCTGCGTCGTATGTACGGCGGTACCGAGGGTGTCGCCGGCTTCGGCGGCGAGAACATCTTCTACTACCTCACCATCTACAACGAGCCGTACGTGCAGCCGGCGGAGCCTGCTGATCTCGATGTCGAGGGACTGCTCAAGGGCATCTACCTCTACAAGGCGTCCGACGTGCAGGGCCCGAAGGCTCAGATCCTCGTTTCCGGTGTTGCCATGCCGGAAGGCCTGCGGGCTCAGCAGATGCTCGCGGACGACTGGGGTGTCTCGGCTGACATCTGGTCCGTCACGTCGTGGGGCGAACTGCGCCGCGAGGGTGTCGAGTGCGAGCGTCAGGCTCTGCTCAACCCGGCTGTGGACGCTCCGGTTCCCTTCGTCACCAACGCCTTGGCGTCGGCGCAGGGTCCCGTTGTTGCGGCATCGGACTGGATGCGCGCTGTCCCGGATCAGATCCGCCAGTGGGTCCCGGGCGACTACATCACGCTGGGCACCGACGGTTTCGGATTCTCCGATACCCGAACGGCCGCTCGTCGTTACTTCAACGTCGATGCCGAGTCGATCACCGTCGCCGTGCTCAACGGCCTGGCCAAGGAAGGCTCGATCGACCGCAGCAAGGCCGTCGAGGCAGCCGCTCGGTACCGCATCGACGATGTGAACGCTGCTCCCGAGCAGACCGGGGACACCGGTAGCGCGTAAGTATTGCCGCTCCACCGCTCCTTCCGCCCATTGCTGCGGGTGTCATCACGACATCCGCAGCGATGGGCGTAGGTTTTTGTCATGCCTGATCCTGATTCTGATGTACCTGCAGCCGGGGTACCTCCGGTAGGAGTACGACGCATCCGGTCGTCGACTTCCGGGTTGCAGGCGTCGCTGTCGCGGCGGCGTCAGGTTCGTGATCCACTCCCCGAGGCTTTGCTGCGGCGGGTCAAGCAGTTCTCCGGGCGGTTGGCCACGGAAGCCGTGACGGTCATGGAGGAACAACTCCCCTTTTTCGACAGTCTCGACGCGTCCCACCGCGCCGACGTTCAGCTGCTGGTGCAGACGTCAGTGGTGAACTTCCTCGAATGGCTCCGGCAGTTGGATTCGGAGATCAGCTTCGGATACGAGTCGTTTCCGGTCATTCCCCAGGAGTTGGCGCGGCGGCTGACCCTGCGGCAGACGGTCGACATGGTTCGCGTTGCCATGGAGTTCTTCGAGAAGTGGCTGCCGGCATTGGCCCGTAACGATCAACAGCTCATCGCGTTGACCGAGGCCGTCCTCCGGTACGGACGTGAACTCGGATTTGCGGCCGCCTCGGTGTACGCCAGTGCCGCCGAATCCCGTGGCGCCTTGGACAGCCGGCTCGAGGCACTGGTGGTCGACGCAGTGGTGCGCGGCGACACCGGCTCCGACATGCTCTCTCGCGCAGCCACATTGAATTGGGATGCAACTGCGCCCGCAACCGTCATCGTCGGATCACCGCCGCCGGACGAACGCGTCTCGGTCGCAGGAACGGTCCATGCCACGGCAGCGGCCCATGGCCGACCGGTACTGGCAGTCGTTCAGGGCAGCCGTCTCGTGATGGTTGTCAGCGGCGACGTGACCAGCAAGTCCGCGGAGAGCGAGTTCATGCAGGATCTGCTGCGGAGCTTTGCAGGCGGCCCAGTAGTAATCGGCCCGACGACACCGAGTCTGAGCGCCGCACATTTCAGTGCGTCTGAGGCTTTTGCCGGAATCAAGGCGGTCGCGGGGTGGCGGGGAGCTCCGCGTCCGGTGTTTGCAACGGAACTCCTTCCCGAACGCGCACTACTCGGCGATCAAGCTGCCGTCGACGCTCTCCAGGACCATCTCGTCACTCCGTTGGCCGAAAGCGGCTCGGTTTTGACCGACACTTTGGACACATATCTCGACTGTGGAGGTGCGGTTGAGACTTGTGCACGTCAGCTGTTTGTTCATCCAAATACTGTGCGGTACCGCTTGAAGCGAATTACCGAAGTGACCGGTCGGGATCCAACCAATCCGCGCGACGCGTACGTGTTGCGTATAGCCGCTACGGTGGGCCGATTAAGCGAAATCGATAACAAATCGGACACAACGTTCACTCCAGTCACACCGTTCACAGTGTGACAAATTGCCTTGTAACCCTTTGGCGTCCAATTCCGATGCGGAAACCCGACGTGGGAATTTGTGGGAAACCTACAAAACACACGACCAGAGTTCATGGTCACCGACATCTCGAACTACACCGCTGCCAGTGTTCTCTTAATAAGTGATTTCCTTGCTTGCCCCCGGACAGGGCTCTCAGACACCCGGCATGCTCAGCCCCTGGCTGGCATTGCCCGGAGCGCAAGACCGCTTGGAAATGTGGTCGAAAGCCGCAGGTCTCGACCTCGTCCGCCTCGGAACCACGGCGACCGCGGAAGAAATCACGGACACCTCCGTGACGCAGCCCCTGGTCGTCGCTGCAGCACTGCTTGCTTACGAGGAAATCGAATCACAAGGCCTCCTCGGAGCTGATGTCATTGCCGCCGGTCACTCGGTCGGTGAACTCGCTGCCGCGGCTATCGCCGGCGTCATCACTGCTGACGAAGCTGTCGCACTCGCTGCACTGCGCGGCGCGGAGATGGCCAAGGCGTGCGCACTCGAGCCCACCGGAATGTCCGCAGTACTCGGCGGCGACGAAGCCGAGGTACTGGCACGCATCGAGGAACTCGGCCTCGAAGCCGCCAACCGAAATGCTGCTGGTCAAATTGTTGCAGCTGGTTTACTCAGCGCTCTCGAAGAGCTTGCTGCCAATGCACCCGAGAAGGCTCGTGTTCGGGCACTGCCCGTCGCCGGCGCCTTCCACACCCGATTCATGGCTCCGGCTCAGGATGCCGTCGCAGCTGCTGCCGCCAAGATCACCCCGAGTGATCCCACGCGCACGCTGCTGTCCAATTCAGATGGCGCGCCGGTCACCTCTGGTGCCGACGCCCTCACCAAACTTGCCGCGCAGGTAACTCGTCCCGTCCGCTGGGACCTCTGCTCCGCTTCACTGCGGACCGCAGAAGTCACGGCGATCGTGGAACTCCCGCCGGCCGGAACCCTCGTCGGTATTGCCAAGCGCGAAATGCGTGGCACGCCGACGGTGGCCCTCAAGAACCCGGAGGATATCTCCGCTCTGTCCGGACTGATCTAGCCCGGGCGCTTCACCCCGAATTCAGCTGCCCAGAAGCTGGACTCGGTTTACCACCTCAATCGATCAAGAAGGGAGCCACAACAGTGGCCCACACTCAGGAAGAAATCATCGCGGAACTCGGCCAGATCGTCGAGGAGGTCACCGGAATCGAGCCTTCCGAGGTCACCGCTGACAAGTCGTTCGTCGACGACCTCGATATCGACTCGCTGTCCATGGTCGAGATCGCAGTTCAGACGGAAGACAAGTACGGCGTGAAGGTTCCGGACGAGGATCTGGCCGGCCTGCGCACCGTCGGCGACATCGTCGCGTACATCCAGAAGCTCGAAGCCGAAGGCGCCGAAGCCAAGAACGCAGAGTGAGCCGACCGTGACTTCCGCTTCTACCCGCAGGGGGAAATTTCCCGACATCGTTGTCACGAGCCTCGCGACGACGACGTCGGTGGCTGGTGATGTGGATGGCACGTGGAAGGCTTTGCTCGCCGGCGAAAGCGGCATCGGAGTCCTCGACGACCCGTTCATCGACGAATTCGACCTTCCGATTCGCATCGGCGGGCACCTCAAGGTTTCACCGGACGAGGGTCTGTCGCGAGTGGAAATCCGACGGATGAGTTGGGTCGAGCGACTCGCACTGACCCTCGGCCGGACTGTGTGGAGCAATGCCGGCAGTCCCGAGGTCGATCAGGACCGCCTCGCGGTTGTCATCGGCACCGGACTGGGCGGCGGCGACACCTTGATCGACGCAGTCGACAAGCTTCGCGGGGGTGGATACCGCAAGGTGTCCCCGTTCTCGGTGCAGATGGTCATGCCGAACGGGCCGGCGGCAACAGTGGGACTCGAGCTCGGCGCCCGTGGTGGCGTCATTACTCCTGTCTCGGCCTGTTCGTCCGGTTCCGAAGCGATTGCTCACGCGCACCGCATGCTTGTCATGGGTGACGTGGACATGGTGGTGGCCGGCGGGGTCGAGAGCTTCATCGACGCCGTTCCCATCGCAAGTTTTGCCATGATGCGTGCGATGAGCACCAACAACGACAATCCGACTGCGGCTTCGCGTCCGTTCGACAAGGACCGCGACGGATTTGTGTTCGGTGAAGCCGGCGCGCTGATGATCCTCGAAACCGAGGAGCACGCGAAGGCACGTGGCGCGACGATTCACGCACGTTTGTTGGGCGCGGGAATCACGTCCGACGGTTACCACATCGTGGCACCGCATCCCGAGGGTCTGGGCGCGGCGCGAGCCATGACGCGGGCAATCGAGATGGCCGGCCTGTCGAAGGCCGACATCAAGCACATCAATGCTCACGCCACCGCGACGCCGATCGGCGACATCGCGGAGGCAACGGCAATCAATGCCGCCGTGGGAAACCACGCGGCGGTGTACGGACCGAAATCCGCACTGGGACACTCGATCGGCGCTGTCGGCGCCCTCGAGTCCGTTCTGACGGTTCTGGCTGTGCGCGACGGGATCATTCCGCCGACGCTCAATCTCGAAAACCAGGATCCAGAGATCGATCTCGACGTCGTCAAGGGCGAAGCCCGAACCGGCAGTTTCGATTTCGCACTGAACAACTCGTTCGGTTTCGGTGGGCACAATGTTGCGCTCGCTTTCGGCCGGGCATAGCCAGTCGTTGACCTTGTCCGCGGGTGATGTTGGAACGCATTCGACAACACCACCCGCGGGCACACCGATCGGCATTTCTGCCGAAGGCACGTATTGAAGGAGGACGCGATGACCATCCTGGCCCCCGTGACTAAGTCCGAATCGTCGACAGATCCGCGTGATCCCCTAGCGCGCCTGGAGAATCTGTTCGATCCGGGAACCACGGTTCCGCTCCACCCCCGCGACAAGTCAGGTGTGCTCGCCGCTTCCGGAAAGATCGACGGTGTCCGCACCATCGCCTACTGTTCCGATGCCACCGTCATGGGCGGCGCTATGGGCCTCGACGGGTGCAAGCATCTTGTCGACGCCATCAACACCGCCATCGACGAGCAGACCCCCATCGTGGGGCTCTGGCATTCCGGTGGCGCCCGCCTCGCTGAGGGCGTCGAAGCTCTGCACGCTGTCGGACTTGTCTTCGAGGCAATGGTCCGCGCATCAGGCCTTGTCCCACAGATTTCCGTTGTCCTCGGATTTGCCGCCGGCGGCGCCGCGTACGGACCGGCCCTGACCGACGTCGTCATCATGGCGCCCGAAGGTCGAGTGTTCGTCACCGGACCCGACGTCGTACGCAGTGTGACGGGCGAGCAGGTCGACATGGTCTCGCTCGGCGGACCGGACACCCACAGCAAGAAGTCAGGCGTCGCGCATATCGCCGCGCACGACGAGTCCGACGCCCTGCATCGGGCACGCCGCCTCGTCTCCATGCTCTGCGATCAAGGCACGTTCGATCAGCGCGCCGCCGAACTCGGTGATTCCGATTTGCGGGCCATGATGCCGGCGTCGGCGAAGCGCGCGTACGACGTGCGTCCGATCGTTCACGAACTGCTCGACAACGTCGAAGGCGAGTCGAGTTTCGAAGAGCTGCAAGGTAACTACGCACGCAGCATCGTCACAGGGTTCGGCCGCATGGCCGGCCGCACTGTCGGTGTCATTGCCAACAATCCGCTGCGACTCGGCGGCTGCCTCAACTCCGAGAGCGCCGAGAAGGCCGCACGATTCGTTCGCCTGTGCAATGCCTTCGGCGTGCCGCTCGTTGTGGTCGTCGACGTCCCCGGATATCTCCCCGGTGTGTCGATGGAGTGGGAAGGCGTCGTCCGACGCGGGGCAAAGCTGTTGCATGCCTTTGCCGAAGCGAGCGTCCCCCGTGTCACCGTGGTTACTCGAAAGATCTACGGCGGCGCGTACATTGCCATGAATTCACGGGCGCTCGGCGCCACGGCGGTGTTCGCGTGGCCGAATTCCGAGGTTGCAGTCATGGGCGCAAAGGCCGCGGTGGGAATCCTGCACAAGCGCGCCCTTGCCGCTGCCCCCGACGATGAGCGTGAAGCCCTCCACGACCGGTTGGCTGCTGAGCACGAAGCCATCGCCGGCGGCGTTGACCGGGCAGTCGAGATGGGTGTGGTGGATCAGGAAATCGATCCGGCGAAGACTCGCAGTATCGTCACCGCCGCCCTCGCCGCCGCTCCGAATGTGCGTGGGCAGCACAAGAATATTCCGCTGTAAGAACTCTACGAATGCAAGGTGAGCCCCGCCGACAACGGCGAGGCTCACCTTTTTCATTCATGTTTGTGTATCAGCTGACGCGGCGGTGCAACCACATCACTTCGGCACCCTCGCCGGAGCATCGATACGGTTCCAGCTCTTCGTCCCACGGCGCGCCCATCGCCCGGTCGATTTCTCCGACGATGTCGCCGCCCGCGTTGATGATGGATCGCAGCCGCAGTTCGCCGACGACAACGTCCCCGTTGGCACTGGTGGAACCGCGCCACAGTCCGAGACCCGGCACGTGACTGTAGCGCTCACCGTCGACGCCGTCGCTGGGGTTCTCGGTAACCTCGAATCGCAGCTTCGGCCACGCACGTAGTGAATCCACCAGTCGGGCACCGGTTCCGACGGGCCCCGACCAATCCGTTGTTGCACGCAGCAGTCCATTGTCTGCCAACTGCGATGTCCACCGCAGTTTGGCAGGACAACCCAACGCGGCGGACAAAGCCCAATCCACGTGCGGGCATAGCGCTGCGGGTGACGAGTGGATGAAGACCACACCAGTCGTCAGTTCCGCGAGGTGATTCGGTTGCACTCGAGCCTCCTGCTTCGACGAGGGACGTCTTCCCCAACGACCTCTGTCGAATGTGTGGAGCAGGCTCGATTGAATAGTGTGCCTGTGTTACTCGTGTTGCGCCAGTGGAACAAGAGAAAATTGTTACCGAATGTCCGTTATTACGCGATCGGACAATTCAGTCCATAGCGGCTTTGCCCAATCACCGAAGGCGCGATCGGTCAGAACGACGCAGGCAGCGTCGATGCTGGGATCCACCCAGAGGAAGGTTCCGGATTGACCGAAATGGCCGAACGTCGACGCAGAATTCTCGAGTCCGGTCCAATGTGGATTCTTTTGTCCACGTATTTCGAAGCCCAATCCCCAATCATTAGGCCGCTTGGAGCCGTATCCCGGCAAAATGCCATTGAGTCCGGGGAATTGTACCGAAATCGCGGTTTTGTACGTCTGCGGCGAAATCAGCGTCGGGGCGAGTAGCTCAGCCGCGAACCGGGACAGGTCGGCCGCCGATGCCTGCGCTCCGTGACCTGCGGGGCCGACCAATGCCGCAGTCGTCATCTGCAACGGTTCGAACACCGCCTCGGCCAGATAGTCGGCAAAAGGAATCGAGGTTTCGTGTTCGATCAATTCGGCGAGCACCTCGAACCCCGCACTCGAATAGATCCGCTTCGACGCGACGGGCGCTTGGACGACTCGCTCTCCGAAGGCCAGTCCCGACGCGTGCGCCAGCAGATGGCGCACCGTGGAACCTTCGGGGCCGGCCGGCTGATCGAGTTCGACGGCACCCTCTTCCGCCGCAACGAGAATTGCATAGGCGCACAGGAGTTTTGTTACCGACGCCAACGGAAATACTCGGCTCTGGTCGCCGTGCGACGCAGAAATGCGGCCGCCCCCGCCGGAAGATTCTCCCGTGAGGACGACCGCTGCCGCGTTGTCGACGGGCCACTGATCGATGACGTCAAGACTGTGCACTCGATCAGACTACTGGCCCGTGAGTTCAGCGATGGATCACCAGTCCGCTTCGGTGTAACGGATCACGCCGCGGATATTCTTGCCGTCCAGCATGTCCTGGTAGCCGTCGTTGACACCTTCGAGGGTGTACGTGCGAGTGACCATGTCGTCGAGGTTGAGTTTGCCCGCCTTGTACATCGCGAGCAGGTTCGGAACATCCTGGCGGGCGTTGCCGCCGCCGAAAATGTTGCCCTGAAGGTCCTTCTGCAGCATCGACATCAGGAACAGATTGAGCTTGACATCCATGTCCGTCAGGTGACCCATTGCGGTGACAACGCAACGTCCGGCCTTGGCCGTGAGGATCATCGCTTCTTCGACGTACTCGCCCTTCATCTCACCGACGGTGATGATGGTCTTCTGTGCCATGCGTCCGTGCGTCACCTCGATGATGGGTTGAATTGCCGCAGCGGCACTCTCGAACGCGTGGGTGGCACCGAACTTCAGGGCCTGCTCTCGCTTCCACGGCACCGGATCGATGGCAAAGATGTACCGCGCACCGGATGCGACAGCACCCTGCAGCGCGCTGATGCCGACGCCGCCGACGCCCATGATCACGACGTCTTCGCCTGGCTTGACGTCGGCAATGTGCGTCGCCGAACCCCAACCGGTAGGAACGCCGCAACCGACAAGCGCGGCCACCTCGAACGGGATGTCCTTGTCGATCTTCACCACCGAGGACTGGTTCACAACCATGTACGGGGCAAACGTTCCGAGCAGGCACATCGGGATCACGTTCTCGCCGCGAGCCTGAATTCGGTACGTGCCGTCACTGATTGCCTGGCCGCTGAGCAGTCCCATGCCGAGATCACAGAGATTCTGATGTCCGGCCGAACACGCCGGACAGGTTCCACAGGCCGGAATGAAGGACAGCACGACGTGGTCGCCGACCTCGAGACCGGAGACCTCGGGGCCGAGTTTGGTGATGACGCCCGAGCCTTCGTGGCCACCCATCACGGGGAACGACGGCATCGGCGTGGCGCCGGTGACGATGTGGTGATCGGAGTGGCACATTCCGGCCGCTTCCATGCGGATCTGGACTTCGCCGGCTACCGGATCGCCGATCTCGATCTCCTCGACGGACCATTTCTCGCCCAGGCCCCACAGGATTGCACCCTTGGTCTTCACGTCAGTTCACCCTTTCATTCGCACACCCGCATCTATCACTGTGACCATAGCCACAAATAGCGGAAATTGGAACGTGTTCTAACGAAAGTTTTCGTGCCGCAGGTCAGACGTCCAATTGAGCTGGGAAAACACGTGCCCGGCATTTCGGAAACGACCCGCTCAGTGGGACAAACTCTCAGTGGGACAACTCCGCCGACCACGGCGGGTCAGCACCTGGTCGTGACACCGTGACGGCCGCCGCCCGCGCCGCGAACTCCAGCGCCGCCTCCCATTGCGGTGCCGTAAAGCTGCGAACAGCGGCGGGATCAAGTGCGTCGTGACGCTCCAGGTAAGCCAACAGCGCGCCGTGCACCGTGTCTCCCGCTCCGATGGTGTCTGCGACCCGGACCGTCGGCGCCGGTACCGACACCTCGAATCCCGGTGTCAGCACTGTCAATCCATCGCCGCCGCGCGTCAACAAGATCGCCCCCACACCTTCGTCCAGCCACTCACGGCCGTCGACCGAGCCCAGCCACATCGCGTCGTCGTCGCTCACTTTGAGGATGTCGACGGACGGCAACCACGTGCGGAAGCGTCGACGGTACGCGTCGGGGTCAGCGATGACGGCCGGGCGAATATTGGGGTCCACCATGGTGAGTCGTCCGCGTGCGTGCGCCTCGATCAGCAGAGCTTCATATGCCGACGCCCCGGGTTCCAACACCAGCGAGAGGGTCCCGAAGGAGAATGCGCGGGCGTCGGGAAGTTCCGGCGCACTGAAGAGCCGATCCGCCGTCCCCTCCAGATAGAAGCTGTACCGGGCGCTACCGTCGCCGGAAAGATTGACGACGGCGAGTGTGGTCGGCTCCGGCCCACGGTCGACTCCACTGGTGTCGACGCCCGACGCGGTCAGGGAGGCGATCATGCGATCACCAAACGCGTCGGCCGACAACCGGGAGACGAACCCTACAGCCGACCCGAGTCTGCCCAAAGCGAGTGCGACGTTGAACGGTCCGCCGCCCAGCTTGGGTGAGAAGTTCTCCCCCACCGGCACCAGATCGACCAGTCCCTCACCACACACCACGACGGATAGATTTCGGGTATCACTCATCGATAGACCTTAACTTTCAGGCGATCATGGTAATGCCCTGCTCGGCGCGATCGAGTTCGAGCGCCGAGCAGGGCACGATTTCGGATGGGGCTCAGTTACCCACGCGCTCACCGGTCGTGGGGTCGAAGAGATGAACCGGTCCTTCTACCCGCTCGAATCCGAGCGTCTGGCCGTACTGCAGTTGTGATCGTCCACCCGTACGTGCGACGAGTGAAATGGGATCGGCATCCGTTCCCGGCACGTGCGCGTAGATGTACGACTCGTTGCCCAGTTCTTCGACCAGATCGATCTGAGCGGCGATACCGGTTCCCGCGGGAACCACCTGGAATTGTTCCGGCCGGATTCCGACGGTGACGGAGTCCAAGCCGGCGGCCGCAATTGCCGTCATCTGCTCGCGGTCGAGCGGAACGTCGACGGACCCGAACCGAACGCCACCTGAAGTGACCGGGGCCGTCACCAGATTCATGCCCGGCGAACCGATGAAACCGGCGACAAACGCGTTTGCGGGACGATCGTAGAGTTCGGTCGGTGACGCAAACTGTTGCAACTTGCCACCTTTGAGCACTGCGACGCGATCGCCCATCGTCATCGCTTCCACCTGATCGTGGGTGACGTACACGGTGGTGGTTCCGAGCCGACGCTGCAGCGCCGCGATTTGCGTACGCGTCTGGACCCGCAGTTTGGCGTCGAGGTTGGACAGCGGCTCGTCCATGCAGAACACCTGAGGTTCACGAACGATAGCGCGTCCCATGGCAACTCGCTGACGCTGGCCACCGGACAGTTTGGCGGGTTTGCGGTCCAGGTACTCCGTCAGGTCGAGGAGCTTTGCCGCTTCGGCAACCTTCTTCTTTCGTTCCTCCAGGGGAACCCCACGCATCTTCAGCGCAAAGCCCATGTTCTCGCCGACGGTCTTGTTGGGGTACAGCGCGTAGTTCTGGAAGACCATCGCGATGTCGCGATCCTTCGACGGGACATCGGTCATGTCCTTGCCGTTGATGGTGATTGCACCCGAGTCGATGTCCTCGAGCCCAGCCAACATGCGTAGCGCAGTGGACTTTCCCGATCCTGACGGTCCGACGAGGACGATGAACTCGCCGTCCTTGATATCGAGATCGAGCGAATCGACAGCGAGGGTCCCGGCACCTTCGTAGATGCAAGACGCTTTCTGGTACGAGATTTCAGCCATGACGAACTCCTGAAAGTGTGAGGCGAGGTAGTGGATTGCACCGGGTCATTTGATGGCGCCGAAGGACAGACCGCGCACGAGCTTGTTCTGGGCGAACCACCCGGCCAGGATGACGGGAAGCGCCGCCATGGTTGCCGCTGCGGACAGCCGGGCCCAGTAGAGGCCCTCACCGGTGATGAATCCCACCAGGAACACTGGAATCGTCTGCGCTTGAACAGCCGTCAGGTTGACTGCGAAGAAGAACTCGTTCCACGAGAAGATCACGCAGATCAGCGCTGTGGCAGCGATTCCGGGCGAGATCAGCGGCAGGATGACTTCACGAACCGAGGTCCACAAGCTCGCGCCGTCCATACTGGCGGCCTCGAGGAGTTCTCCGGGCACTTCGAGGAAGAACGAGCGCATCATCCACACCGCGATCGGCAGATTCATCGACGTGTACAAGATGACCAGCGCCCAGATGTTGTCGAGCAATCCGATGTCGTTGACGATCACGTACAGCGGCACGATCGCTGCCACGACGGGGAGCATCTTGGTGCTGATGAAGAAGAACAGCACATCCTGCGTCTTCTTCACGGGGCGAAGAGAGAGCGCAAACGCTGCCGGAACACCCAGTAGCAGAACAAGAATCGTGGACATTCCGGTGGCGAATGCCGAGTTCGCCAGCGTGGTACCAAGACCCGAATCGAGAACGGCACGGAACTGCTCGAGCGTCGGGGTGAAGAACAACTTCGGTGGATCCGTGTACGCGTCGGCCTCGGTTTTGAAGGCCGTCAGAACCATCCAGAAGACCGGAAAGAAGAAGCCGAGGGCGACAATCCACGCCACCACCGACCATGGGCTGAACTTGCCGCTTTTCTTCTTCTTGACAATCGGCTTGTCGGTTGTCGTGTGTGCGGTAGTCATCACGCAGCCTCCTCATTACCGGTGAAGCTCTTGAAGATCAATCGGAGCGCGAGTGTCGACACGATGATGGTCGCGATCACTGTCACGACGCCCATCGCCGCGGCTTGACCGACGTCGAAGCCGAGGAACGCACGCTGGTAGATGTAGAACGGCAGGTTCGAGCTGGCCACTCCCGGCCCTCCCGACGTCATCATGTACACCGCGTCGAAGGTGTTCACGAGGTAGATCGCACCGAGTACCGCGCCGAGTTCGATGAAGCGGCGCAGATGCGGCAACGTCAATTCGCGGAACATCGCGAACGGCTTGGCGCCGTCGACCCGTGCGGCTTCGAGAATGTCGCGGGGCATGGACTGCAGCCCGGCCAGGATCAGCAACATCATGAAAGGGGTCCACTGCCAGATCAGATTGATCATGACCGCGGCGAGCGGGAACTTGCTCACCCAGTCCACCTGGCCGACGCCGAACGGCTGGAGAACGAAGTTCACGATGCCGAACACGGGGTCGAACATTGTTGTCTTCCAGAGCAATGCGCCGGCAACCGGGGTGATGAGGAACGGCGTGATCAGTAGCGTTCGCACAATTCCACGGCCCAGGAACGCTCGGTCGAGAAGCAGTGCCAACGCCAGTCCGAGGATCACGGACACGATGACCGTACCCACGATCATGATGACCGTGTTGACAGCCACCTCACGGAACTGACTGTCCTTGAACACCTCGATGTAGTTGTCCAGACCGTTGAATTGCCGTGATCCCGGCCGCACGAGGTTCCACGACTGCGTGGAGTAGTACAGCGTGAACAGGAAGGGGATCTGAGTGACGACGATCGAGAAGATCAACGCCGGCAGCAACGGACCTCGCCGACGCCACCCCTCGGCGCGAGAGATCTTCTTGTCGATTCGGACCGGCGGCGCGTCGTCCACCGCAGTTCTGGGCTCAGCAACCGTAGTCATCGGTTCTCCTGATAGGTCTTGCCGACCACCTCGGCATACTGCTGCGATTGTTCGAGTGCTTCTTTCACACTCTTCTGACCCGCGATGGCAGCGCTGATCTGCTGGCTGACGCGAGTGCCCAGGTCCTGAAACTCAGGAATGGTGAGGAACTGGACGCCGGTATACGGAACCGGTTGCACTGTAGGATTTTTCGGATCTGCGTTGTTGATCGATTCGAGTGTGATCTCACCGAACGCCTTGGCTGCTTCCTGGTACTCCGGAATCTCATATGTCGAAAGTCGACTTCCCGGCGGTACCCTCGACCACCCGAGCTCCGTACCGACCCTCTGGATGTAATCCTTGTTTGTCATCCACGAAACGAACTTCCACGCGTCGTCTTTGTTCTTGGCCGACTCCGGAATACCGAGCGCCCATGTGTACAACCATCCTGGATCGGATTTCTCGACCTTCGGAGCCTTCGCGTAGCCGATGTTTCCGTGAACCTTCGACGACGCGGGATCTTCCAGCACCGAGACAGCCGATGTGGCGTCGTACCACATCGCCGTGTTGCCTTGCGCGAATTGTGTTGCACACTCACCGAATCCACTGGTCGCCGGACCCGGCTGACCGTGTTCTGTGACGGTATCGACGTAGAATTGGACGGCTTCTTCCACCTGCGGACTGGTCAGCTGCGCATTCCAGTCTTCGTCGTACCAGCGACCGCCGAAGGTGTTGATCACGGTGTTCAGTGGTGCAAGCACCTCACCCCAACCTGGCTTTCCACGAAGGCAGATACCCGACATCTTTGCGTCGGGGTTGTCGAACTTCTCTGCCCACCCGGCAACTTCCTGCCAGGTCGGATCTTCGGGAACCGTGATGCCGGCCTGGTCGAACAGGTCTTTGCGATACATCAGGAACGAGGACTCACCGTAGAACGGGACGGCGTACATGCTGTCCTCGTAGGACAGCGACGTCTTGATCGACGGAATGAAATCGTTTTCGTCGTAACCCGTTGTCGCATCGGAATACTCGGACAGATTCACGAGCCAACCGTTGGCAGCCCATTGCGGCGTCTCGTAGTTGCTGATCATGACTACATCGAATTCACCGCCACCGGTGGCCGTTGATGCCGTGATCTTGGCGCGCGCCTGATTCTCGGAAAGGCTGACGAACTTGAGGTCGATCCCAGGGTTCTCGGCTTCGAAAGCGGGCGCCAATTTGATGGCGTCCTGCATTTGCGAGTTCGACACCATCGCAATGGTGACGGTTCGTTCGCCGGAACCACCGAGTGCGCCCGCACCCGCACATCCCGACACCAGGAGGCAGAGAGCTGCAGTAGCAGCGCCCCACACTCGTCTTCCTGTTTTCACGGATTTACCTTCCTTCACACTCACGTGTCAGTTGCACGCTCGGCCGGCAGAACTCGTAAGAGTGCTAGCTGTCGAGCAGCCACTGGGCGCACTCGACATCGGTGACGAGTACGTGTGCCAAACCTCCGCGCAATGCGCCCAGAACGGCCTGGCGTTTGTGTGTTCCCCCCGAAATCAGAATGGTCTGATCACAGGATTTCACTGCTTCGAGCGATACGGAGACCGTGCGCTCGGGCAGTGGCCCCTCCACTGGAGTTCCGTCGATCGTGTAGAAACGGCCCCCGATTTCACCGACCGCGCCACGACTTTCCAACTCGTCGAGCATGGTCGAATCGACAAAGCTACCGGCAAACAACGTGGTAGCCGTCGATACGGCGCCAACACCGAAAACCATGATGTCGGAATCAGTTCCGGCTCGCAGGGCCTTCGATATGACCGAATCGTTTCGCATCGACTCCACAGTCGCCGGATCGGCGTACAACGGAGCATTGAGGCGAATCGGATTGGCCTGCAACTGTTGTGCACATCGGCCGATAGTGAAGTCAACGCCGGTTTGATAGTCGGTCACCGTCATGGAGCCGTCAAGTTGTACCACAGCCGAGCACTTTGCGGCCCGATCCGGCAAAGAACCGGCCACCGCAACGGTTTCCGGTCCCCACGTGAATCCGAGAACGCTCGACGGCTGCAGACGCCGAACCAACACGTCAGCAGCGCGACGGCCCAACGCATCGTAGTCAGGATCATCTGAATCCGAATTTGCTTCGGGGACAACCAGAACTTCAGCCAGCCCGAAAAGCTTCTCGAGTTCGGACTCCAGTTCCGTGTTCACCGAACCTTCCAGCTCCGGCGGAACCAAAATTTCGACCCTGACCAAACCTTGTGACCGTGCCCGAGCCAGCAGGCGACCCGCCGTCGGCCTCGAGACACCGAGTTTTGCAGCGATTTCCGCCTGAGTAGCACCTTCGAGGTGATACATCGTTGCGGCCCGCAACGCGAGTCGGACATCCTCGGACGCCGGCGTCTTCGACGTCTTGAGTCCTGTTGGCTGTGCCGACTGGTTCACGCGTTCTCCTTGTTGATTCATTTGACGTTGATTCATTTGATCGTGAGCAAATGCTCACTAGATGTTCTTATGCTCATTAAGCTAACATCTACGTTGTGACCCACACAACAGTTTCCGGTGAATCAATCGATCTACCTGCAACAATTCGGGCAAATGTCCTGATTGAAGTCGGAAAGATGCAGATGGAGGAAAGACCGCGACCATCGCCTGGACCCGGCGAAGTCCTCGTCCGCGTCCACGCAGTCGGCGTGTGTGGATCCGACGCGCACTATTTTCGTGAAGGCCGTATCGGCCCCTATGCGGTCGACGCTCCCCTCGTTCTCGGGCACGAGGCGTCAGGCCGGATCGCAGCCGTCGGGGACGGTGTTGATCCCAGTCGCATCGGACAACGGGTTTCCATCGAACCGCAGAAGCCCGATCCGACCAGTTCGGAATCGAAGGCAGGCAGGTACAACCTCTGCCCACACATGGAGTTCTTTGCGACGCCTCCCATCGACGGTGCGTTGACGGACTACGTCACGATCGGTGCCGACTTCGCGCATCCCATCGCTGATTCCGTGTCCTATGAAGCCGCGGCGCTGTTCGAACCCCTCTCCGTAGGCATTGCGTCTGTCCAGAAGGCGGGCATCACCGCAGGGTCTCGAGTCCTCATCGCCGGCGCCGGACCCGTCGGAATCGTGACCGCGCAGGTAGCCAAGGCTTTTGGTGCCACCGAGGTCATCGTCTCGGACATCGATGCGGCACGGCGCGAGATGGCACTGAGATTCGGCGCGACCACCGTGGTGGATCCCCGCGAGAGCGATGTGCGTTCCCTCGGCGTCGACGCGTTCATCGACGCGTCGGGTGCCACGGCCGCCGTGATCGACGGTATTCACGCCGTTCGGCCTGCGGGCACAGTCGTTTTGGTAGGAATGGGCGCCGACGAAATCCCTTTGCCGGTCCCAATCATTCAGAACCGCGAACTGATCCTGACCGGCGTGTTCCGATACGCCAACACGTGGCCGATCGCCGCCGCACTGGTCGCTGCCGGCCGTGTCGATCTGGATTCCATGGTCACAGCCCGCTTTTCACTCGAACAGTCGCAAGAGGCCCTGGTGGCTGATCGCGTCCCAGGCAGCATCAAAGCCGTTGTCATCGTCGCCGAAGGAGACTAGAACTTTCATGGAACTCAACACGAAGACCCTGCGCGACTTCGATGCTTCACTCGAAGTGCCGAACTACGACCGGAGCAAAGTCACCACCGGCATAGTGCATTTTGGCGTCGGCGGCTTTCACCGAGCACATCAGGCGATGTACATCGACACCCTCCTGCGTCGCGGCGAAGGCTTCGACTGGGGCATCTGCGGTGTGGGAGTGATGCCGTCGGACAAGCGGATGAAGGATGCGCTCGGCGCCCAGGACGGTCTGTACACCTTGGCGCTCAAGCACGCTGACGGAACGCTCGAGGGCCGGGTCATCGGGTCTATCGTCGAGTACCTGTTTGCTCCGGACGATCCACGCGCGGTCATCGAGAAGATGGCGTCGGAGTCCACAAAGATCGTGTCCCTCACCATCACCGAGGGCGGTTACAACATCTCGCACACGAGCGGCGAGTTCGACGTGACCAATCCTGATGTCGTACATGATCTTCGGCCCGGCGCCCTCCCCCGCACGACTTTCGGACTGGTCTGCGACGCCCTCGCCCTTCGCCGAGAACGCGGCCTCGCACCCTTCACCATCATGAGCTGCGACAACATCGAAGGGAACGGTGCCGTCGCACGAACAGCTTTCGGAGCATTTGCCGCCCTGAAGGATCCCGAACTTGCCGAGTGGATCAAGCAGAACGGCGCGTTCCCCAACTCCATGGTCGACCGGATCACACCCGTCACGACAGCCGAGGTGACCACCGAGATCGCGCAGGCGTTCGGCGTCGACGATCAATGGCCCGTCGCGGCGGAACCGTTTACCGCGTGGTTTCTCGAAGACGAGTTCACCGTGGGCAGGCCACCTTTGGAAAATGCCGGCGTGAACATGGTGCCGGACGTTCGCCCGTACGAACTCATGAAGCTACGCCTTCTCAATTCCAGCCATCAGGGCATTGCGTACTTCGGCTACCTCGCCGGATACCGTCTCGTTCACGAGGCATGCCAGGACGAACTCCTGTCCGGTTTCCTGCTCGACTACATGAACCTCGAAGCGACCCCCACCCTCGACCCGGTGCCAGGCGTCGATCTTGACCAGTACAAGAAGACTCTCATCGAACGATTCTCGAACCCGCAGGTCCGCGACACGATTGCGCGTCTGTGCGCCGAGTCGTCCGATCGAATTCCCAAGTGGCTCTTGCCGGTCATTCGAAAGCAACTCGACAGCGGGGGGCCCATCAATCTGTCCACCGCAATCGTGGCCAGCTGGGCTCGCTACGCCGAGGGTGTCGACGAGCACGGCAATCCGATCACCGTTGTCGATCAAATGGCAGACACGCTGGTGCCACTTGCTCAGAAGCAGTCGGTCGACCCACTCGCCTTCATCGGCAACCGCGCCGTTTTCGGCGACCTGGTCGACAATCGACGATTTGTCGCGAGCTTCCGAACAACACTCGACTCCTTGCACTCCGTCGGTGCCCGGAAAACTCTCGAGGAGGTGCGCGGGCTCTGACTACTCCGAAACGTCGTGCAAGTGATGGATCGGGTCATGGACGAAGTACATCGCCAACGATTCGACGGTGAACGCCGATCCGTCACTGCGGAGCCCACGCCTATCCAGCTGGTCGTCGGCAACTGATTCGAATGCGCTCGCGACGGCTTCGGCTGCCTCAGCCAATTCCGAAGCGACTTTTCCCGGATCCTGCTCGTTGTAGCGATCGGCAATTGCTGTCGCATCCTGGTCCCAGTTCTCGAAATGCGGATCGTCGAATTCAAGCATCTGTTCGAGCCGAACCTTGAAGATCCTGAACACGTCACGTACGTGGGCGGCATACTCCAACGCGGACCAGGTTTCGCTGTTCGGCCGTATCGTCACGTCCTCGCGCTGAAGCACCTCACCCCAGGCCGCCGCATTCCTGCGGACCAGGTCGGGAACATCTGCGAAGGTGATGGTGCTCGAGTCGAACCCACACTCCGCGCAGGGGCGTTCAAGCACCCAGGTCCAGTTCTTCGTGTCCGGCGTGATCGGCATAGTTCGACAGTAGTGCCAACCGGATTGAACGTTCGCAACTCTTTGTGGAGACCTTTCCTAGACAGAGATGACTGGGCAGCTTAGGCAGACCGCTCCGCGATCGATCACGACGCAAGGCGAAAGCCTGAGGCGATTCACGAAAACCAGAGGCTGACCGGCAGTCCAAAGAGGTACCCCTACTCACAAGAGGCAACAGCGATGCCGAGAAACAATTGCGATCTCGAAAAATCCCTATCCAGCCTGCGCCGCCAGCTGCTCAAGATCGGAGGTGCCAGCGAAGCGACTTAGCAGCGCACGCACACGTTCAGGCCAGAAGGATTTACATCTTGACAAGTGATCGTGAGTGCCTAATTCGGGCAGATGTCCACATCATGGCCGTTTACATTGAGCGAAGATGACCAATGCCAATTCTGCCCTAGCGCGTCGACTGCAGCGCTGGGCATGACAGCTGATATCTCGCCGGGAACGCTTGTGTCTGGAAAGCCAGCCAAGTTGAGCTGTTTACTCGACGAATCGAATACAAAGTATGCAATCTGCTGTCCGTCCAACGTCTTGTATCCCAATTGCTTGACAACGGTACCCGCTTGATTGGCGCCAGTCAGAGAGAATAAGACCGTGCCAGCAGCCGGCAAATCACCAGAGTAGGTCCAGGTGACTCGAACTGCGTTCCCTGCATACCCCGCGACTCCCACTTCGGTCGATGTAGAGACCAGAGAAACGGGCGAAGCTGGACTGGGATTGACGCACGAACTGGCGTCTTCTCGCACAACAATCTTGCCTGGAATGTCAGGCGCAACTACTGAGGTTATCGATGTCTTGACTGCGACGGGAGGAACCGAAGGGGCAGATGTCGGCGGTTTGGTAACTACCGAGGCGGTTGAAGTCGACGCAGATATGGATGGATCAGCATCGCTACTGCATCCGATCAATGACAATGCCGATATTGTAATGACAGCGACAGCGGGCATAAGTCCTGTTCTCATGCCGAGATGATCCCATGCGGTCGAATTAGAGGGTGGTAGCTTCCACTTTTGAATACCAGATCCAGCTGGAGCACATTTGGCAAAAGTCAGGCAATTCAATATTAACCCCTCAAAAGAGCCCGAAAGGCATTGCGCCGCCGGCCTTTCGAATTTCCTGAAGGCTCTGACCAAATCGTTTAATGATTGGACGCTGAGCGACCCGAACAGTTTTGGTAAACATATGGGGCAAGGTCTTCGAGGGACTGGGCGTAGCGACCAGCACGACTCACGCGTTCCGAAAGCTAGTGGCCACGCTCTTCTACGATCGGAGACACGCGGTCGGTACTCCGAAGTCGCGGACTTGCTGGACAAAGCCGTTGCCATAAACGATGAAGACCCTGCCTCGACCTACGAGACAGGGCATCTGACGTGGGGCGGGCGGGGCTCGAACCCGCGACCAATGGATTATGAGTCCACGGCTCTAACCGACTGAGCTACCGCCCCATCCGAGTTGCATGACATCTCGGCGAGTCCGAATGTTACCGGCACCGCTGACGCGAATCACAACCGGGCAGGGTGTGACTGGTTCAACTCATATCGAAGCAGGTAGCTCGACTTGGTTCGCACGGGTGCCGGAACCCGATAACGTTGGAGAGCACACCCCACTGAACAGGATCATCACATGAAGCTTGCACTCTCTGAATTCAAGAACTCCAAGGCCACGATCCGGATCATCATGTCCGACGGCGCGAAGCTCAACGGCACCGTCAAAGACTTCACCGAGGACACGTTGGTTCTCAACTCCCCCAATGGGGTCTACTACATCAACCCGGCCCACATCGTTCGCCTGTTCGAGCCTTCGGACCGCGCAGCGAAGTAGTCGCTCGCACCACGAACACCGAGGCCCGGCGCAGAATCCTGCGCCGGGCTTTCGTTTCGAACAACCATCAGCTTCGAACGACGACCGACCAGAAAGGCATTCCATGAAGGTCACCGCCGAAGTCACAAGATCCGGCGATTGGTGGGCCGTCGAAGTGCCCGAGGTCGAGGGAGTATTCACCCAAGCGCGCCGTCTCGATCAGATTCCCGAAATGGTCGCAGACGCCGTGCACCTTCTCGCGGGTGTGCCCGCCGAGGATGTCGAGGTCACGCTCGACATCAACCAAACCCACGGCCCTGGCGCGCAATTCGAGTAGCCTGCAGTCGGCCAATTCGACCCGTGTAGGTGGGGTCACAATTGCGTTGCAGGGACCTTTCATTCACGCATCGCGGGACAAAAGTCCAGTGCGTCAGCACGTTACGTGCGAAGCTCCTGCCATGTGGTGGATAGCCGAAATTATTGTCGGGTGGACTGCTGCCGGCGCCTATGTTGCGATCTGGCTCGGCCGCGCCATCAACAACGCCGAACTGGAGGAGCGCTTCTCGCGCTGAAGACTTCGGCCGGCAACGAGAGCCTGAGACTGTCGTTCGGTCCAATGATCTTGCGCAGAAAGCTGACACGATTGTGGGCGCAGGCCTACGGTGGACATGCGGCCAGACATGAGGGGTCAGCTCGGCACGGATAGAGGGTCCCCGCGTTGTGTGCTCAACGTGGATGACGACAAAGGCCCCCACTCTCAGCGATGAGAGCGGGGGCGTCGTTCATCTTGCGGGAGGTAATCCGAAGAGGAAGTCCCAAAACGACAGCGGCTCTCGAGGGCTGTGTGCTCAACCGACAAGAACCTGAACCGCAAGGTTGCGAGACCGCATGCTTACCCCGACCGTCGCGGCCTGCGAACCGTGTACCCACCTGGTCGTGATCGAAACGAGACATAGGCAGCCTCGCCCACCAACCACACGTGAGCAATTCCGGATGGGTGAAATCTGAGGTAACCCAACGACTGTGCCTAGACCTCCGTCCTCGCTGTGGCACACTTTCAGCTATGTGGTGGATTGCCGGAATTGTCGCTATCTGGATCCTCGTGGCCATGTTTGCCGCACTCTGGATCGGACAAGCAATCAGCCACACCGAACTCGAGGAATCCGCCGCCGAACTGCGACGTGCAGAGAGGCACGAACAGCAGACGAATCATCTCCACGAATAGTGCTGGAACAGCCCAATACAAAGGCCGGCGATCAACGGGCTACGGACCGAGAGCGCGCCACAATCAGCACACCGTCGTTTTTCATCGACCGGCGGTCCGGAACGAATCCGTCGACTATGGCCTGATTGTCCGCAATGAGGGTTTCGATTTCGGACCCATTGGTTACATAATTGTTGTGAAGGACTGAGCGCGGCTCTGCCAGTACGTCCAGCAACGGGCTGTTGACGCCTCCGGGATGTTGACGTGCCGGCTGGCGTGTCCCGTCCCCGATTCGTCGGGGGCGGGGCATCACGGCAATTCCTGGCAGGTTACTTGCGGTATCGGTCGATCATTCCGGTGAGCCACTCGGCACCTACTCGGCTGGCGCAATGTACTCGAATATCTTTTGGCCACACACTGTTTTCACGCATCCAGCGGATAATTGGACGCGTGGTGTCACCTCCGCCCAATTCGTCACCGAGCGAGAGGCGTTCCACCATGCCGAAACAGAGTGCGTCGATAGCCCCTGAGCTCGTCTGCGCCCATACCCAGCCATCGGGCGGCCTGCATGAGTTGTCGACCCAAAGGTTCATGCTCAAGTCCTTTGTTCGTTCAACTCGGTCTTCCGGTGAGCACTTCTGGACCGAACGGTCCCGCTCAAGTTATGTCAGTCTCGCCCCTCGGAAGCAGTTAGTCCACCCCGGGGAGGACGTTCGGTCCTAATGTGAGCAATTCGGACGAGTAGGACAGTCAGCTTGGCCGAGTGACAGAACCTGCGCTTCTGCCAAGTTCGGGATCGAATTGTCTTGAAACAAAAAAGTCCCTGACCCGCTGTTGCGGATCAGGGACTTCTCTGAACGCTCCCCCGGCTGGACTCGAACCAGCAACCGTCCGATTAACAGTCGGAAGCTCTGCCAATTGAGCTACAGGGGATTGTCTTGCTCGCTTCGCCCGTTCCGGCGTTGCCTGAGAAACTGTAGCGAATCCACCGCCGAAGTACCAAATCGCCTGCCCAGCGAGTCATCAGGCAGGATGGAGGCAGGACGATCGGTGCTGGAGGGAAGCAGGAATGATGCGTTTGTTGATCGGTGTTGCCGCTGGGTACGTCCTGGGGACGAAGGCAGGCCGCGCCCGGTACGAACAGATCAGTCGGGCCGCGAAGGCGGTGGCGACCAGTCCTGCCACGAAGAAGGTGCTCGACGCGTCACGCCAGAAGCTGGCCGACTCGCTCAGCACGCAACCGAAACTCGAGCCCATGAAGCCGATCAACGAGGAAACCACGATCCTGATCCCCCATGACCAGTTGAAGAAGAACCGCTAGGTCAGACGCTGTTGTCGCCGACGGCTTGCTCACGCAGCTGTCGGCGGTACTGCTCTAGCGCTACGAGGTCACCGAACAGCGAGTTGTACTCCTCGGGTGCTGCGGCGGGTGAGATGCGCTGCAGTTTCGATTTGAGGTCTGCGACCTGCTCGCCGACCCATGCCTCCTGCAGCCGCGCGAGCACGCCACTGATGTAGCGAGGAACTGTGTCCTCGTCGCACGGCATCGGTTCGACGGCCAGTTCGGAGATCACTGAGGCGACTGTCACATCTTCGACGCCCTTGGTCACGACCTCGATCCATTCGGCGCCGCCGTAGCCCTTGCTTGTGCCTCCGGCGTCGGACATCGACTGCCTGATTGCCACGTAGGCGGGATGGGTGAACGTCTCGACCGGCAGTGAGTCGAAGACCGTTCCCGCGATCCCTGGGTACTGCAGGGCCGCTTTGAGCACTGCTCGCTGCGTGGACAGCCCTGGGTCGTTGGGCCGGGGCCGTGAGATGCCGATCGGCAGTGCAAGCGCGTCGTCGCTCGGCTCTGGAATGACCTGACGACGCTTCGGCGCCGGTGAGGAACCTCGGGTGGAGGCACGTTTGCGAGCTTCGTCACGGACGCGTCGACGCACGGACGGGAGGTCGTCCCAACCGACCCACCCACACAGCAGGTTCGCGTAGCTGTCACGCAGAGTCGATTCCTTGATCTGCGCGACGACGGGGACGGTTCGGCGCAAGGCCTCGACGCGGCCTTCCGCGGTGTCGAGATCGTGCTCGGTGAGTATCGACTTGACCACGAACTCGAACATCGGAGTTCGACGGGCCACGAGGTCGCGGACTGCGGCATCGCCCGATGCCAGCCTCAGGTCGCACGGGTCCATGCCGTCGGGTGCGACGGCAACAAACGTCTGTCCGGCCATCTTCTGGTCACCTTCGAAAGCCTTCATCGCGGCGGCTTGCCCCGCGGCGTCACCGTCGAAGGTGTAGATGATCTCGCCGCGAAAGTAGCTGTCGTCCATCAGGAGTCGGCGCAGCATCGCGAGGTGTTCCTCACCGAATGCGGTGCCGCACGACGCGACGGCAGTTTTGACGCCGGCCAGATGCATCGCCATGACGTCGGTGTATCCCTCGACCACCACGGCCTGATGTCCCTTGGCGATATCGCGTTTCGCGAGATCGAGCCCGAACAGAACCTGAGACTTCTTGTACAGGATGGTTTCCGGGGTGTTGACGTACTTGCCCGGCATGGTGTCGTCGTCGAAAAGTTTGCGGGCGCCGAAGCCGATCACGTCACCGGCGACGCTCCGGATGGGCCACAGGAGTCGACGATGAAAACGGTCGATCGGGCCGCGTCGACCCTCCTTGGACAGGCCGGCAGCTTCGAGTTCCTTGAACTCGAATCCCTTGGCCATCAAGTGCTTTGTGAGTGTGTCCCAGCCTTCGGGGGCGTAGCCGCAGCCGAACTGCAATGCCGCAGCGCCGTCGAAATTGCGCTCGGTGAGGTAGTCGCGCGCAGCTTGGGCGTCTGGCTCCCGCAGGCGCGCCGCATAGAACTCCTGCGCAGCCGCGTTGGCCGCGATCAAGCGCGCTCGCGTGCCACGATCCCGCTGTACCGAGGGGCCCCCGCCCTCGTAGGAAATCGAGTAGTTCAGCCGGTCGGCCAACTGTTCGACGGCCTCGACGAAACTGATGTGGTCCATCTTCTGCAGGAAGGAGTAGACGTCGCCGCCCTCACCGCAACCGAAGCAGTGATACAGCCCGTGGTTGGGGCGAACGTGGAACGACGGCGACTTCTCGTCGTGGAACGGGCACAGCCCCTTGATGGAGTCGCCACCCGCGCGCTTGAGCGAGACGTACTCACCGACGATGTCTTCGATGCGTGTGCGTTCGCGAATGGCCGCGATGTCTCTGTCAGAAATTCGGCCCGCCACGTATGTCAGTCTAGGCGGTCCACGAACTGCGCCTGACACGGCAAGTTCGTCACGGGCGGTCTGGATGTCGGCGGTAGGAGTTCGGCGTGAAACCGAGGACGTTGCGGAAGTCGGCGGACAGGTGGGCGTGGTCTGCGTAACCGAGATCGGCCGCCACCTGCGCGATCTTCACCGACGGATCCTCGCGTAGTCGCTGCGCGGCTTCCTGAAGTCGGTAGCGTCGAATGATCGCCAAGGGCGGCAATCCGACGTATCGCTGGGCGAGGCGCTGGACACCACGCATGGAGGTGCCCAGAAGTTCGGCGATATCACCGACACGGATCACTGTCCGATCCGAAGCGATCAGGTCTTCCATGGCATTTGCCAGTCGACCAGTCTCGTCGTCCGGCGCAATGTGCTCGGCCGCCCACTCGGAGAAAACCGCAATCGCACGCTGCCTTCCCACCTCATGGTCAGCCTCACCCATCGCCGACATGACTGCCTCATGCAAGTCCGGCGCGGAGATACGCACTTCGGTGTTCTGGATGGTCTGCGGATCAGCTCGCAACGACGCGAGGCCCGCCGGCCGCAGCAGCGCGCCCACCGCCCATCCACTACCGCACAGGTCACGGTATGACGCCCCCGTCGACGGGCCGACCAGAGACACTCCGCCGGGTTCGACCACCAGATTGGAAGCGGGGAACGGCAGCACTTCCTGGCGAACCGTTCGGCCGGGCGCCAGCTGCCATCGCGGAATCCAGAACCAGCGGATGCGCCCTTCCAACGAGGCGTCGGCCGGTTCGCGGTGGAACGTCGGGAGCTTGGTGGGGTACAGAATCCCACGACTGTCACCGGGCATGACCAACTGTCGTCCTCCTCATTCGTCGCGAATCTTCAAGCCACGACCCAGCTGACGGCGTTACCTTCGGTTCATGAACCCAGACAGCATTTCCCAGCAGGGTGTGACCGGCGAACACACAACAGACGGCATCCCACACGGCTCGACCAGCCTGACCCCGTTTCTGGCGATCAAGGGAGCCGCCGACGCGATTGAATTTTACCGGTCTGTATACGGCGCACGCGTGGTCGACATAACCGAGTTCAGCGGCGTCGTCGTCCACGCCGACCTCGATTTCGGAAACGGTCGGCTCCAACTCGGCGAACCCAACGCCGATTACGGCCTCGTCGAGGCACCTGCCGGCGATGCCGACTCCTACTCGATGGGGCTGTACTGCTCGGATGTCGACGCGGTCGTCGAGCGAGCAGTAAAAGCCGGCGCGACCGTTCGTGAATCGGTGAGCACGTTCGTCTCGGGCGACCGGTTTGCCTCGATCCGCGATCCCTTCGGCGTGCGTTGGTCCATCATGACGCGTGTCGAAGACCTCAGCGAAGCCGAGAGTGCGCGGCGCGTCGCAGAATGGGCGCTGACGCAAACGCCCTCGAGTTGAACAGTCAGCCCCAACTGGCCTGCGCGCCGAGGCTCGCTTTGTCGACCCGCTCAAGGCGACTCTCGGTGTACGACGCGATCTGATCCACGACGACGCGGGTGCGGGCCGCGTCGTTTTCCGCTCGCTCCCAGGCCGGCAGCAGAATGGGGTCCAATCCGGCGGGCGCCGTTGCGAGCAGCCATTCCGCGACGCGATGAACTCGGTCACGTTGACGATCTTGGCGCGCTTTGTGCCCGGTGTCGGACATCACGTAATACAGCGCAACGGTTTTGAGCAGCGCGACTTCGGACGCCACAGCTTCGGGGATGTCGAGGTCTGCTTGGTATCGCGAGAGCGGCCGGTCGCCGTTGGTCAGTCGGGTGCGGGCGATAGCTGCCGTCGCAAAGCGTCCGACCAATTCACTGGTCAGGTTCTTCAGCGCCACGGAACTGTTCAGCGTCCCGTCGTAGCTGCCGACGCCCTGAACTACGGGCAGTTCAGACAACCGCTGCGCCGCGTCGATCAGATCATCGATCACCAGGCCACGGAACTCCGAGGCCCCCAACTCGGCGAGTGCGCGCTGCTCACTCGGGTCGGCCAGTGACCGCAGGTCGATCCGGCCGGCGATCACGCCGTCCTCGACGTCGTGTACCGAGTAGGCGACGTCGTCGGCCCAGTCCATGACCTGAGCTTCCAACGCTTGCCGACGCCCTGGCGCACCGTCGCGGACCCAGGCCAGCACATCGGCGTCGTCGTCGTAGGCTCCGAACTTGGCTCCAGGTTCCGGCCGGGTCCACGGGTACTTGATTGCGGCGTCGAGGGAAGCTCGGGTCAGGTTGAGCCCGGCGCTGCGGCCGTCCGGACCAAGAATTTTGGGTTCGAGGCTGGTGAGGATACGAAGGTTCTGGGCGTTGCCTTCGAATCCACCGCAGTCCTTCGCGACTTCGTCGAGAGCTTTCTCGCCGTTGTGACCGTATGGGGGATGCCCGATGTCGTGGGCGAGGCCGGCAAGGTCCACGAGATCGGGATCACAGCCGAGGCCGTCGGCGATACCGCGACCGATCTGCGCAACTTCCATCGAGTGTGTGAGCCGAGTACGCGGGGTGTCGCCGTCGCGAGGACCGACTACCTGGGTTTTGTCGGCGAGGCGTCGTAGCGCCGCGGAGTGCTGCACGCGAGCACGATCCCGCGAAAAGTCGGACCGATGTTGGGCGGCGGCAATTTGTGTACCCGGCAATCCCGCTCGCTTGGGCGCCTCGACAACAAAGCGCTCCAGATCGTGCTCGGAGTAGGTTCCGCCGCCGTACGTGGTGTGTGCCGTCATCTCGGTTGTTCCTATTGCCCTGCCGTGTAGGGGAAGTCAGCGGAAAAGTGTGTCAGTTGGTACCAGAGCAGAGCGCCGGTTTCACGGGCGATGCCATGAAGTTGGGACTCGCGGGTGAACACCGCCGGCCCTTGCCTAGTGGGCGCAGTCCAGGCTTCGAGGCCGGTGTCGCGGGCCATGGTTCGGGTGCGCAGGGAATGCCACGGGTCACTGACCAGAACTGCGGAATTAATTCCCTGCGAGGCCATTTCGTCACTGACAGCATCAATGCTCAGCAGGGTGTCCGAACCGGTTTCGACGGCAGTGATCGCACTCGACGGAATCCCGCGGTCGGTGAGATACATCTTTCCCGACGCGGCTTCGGTGTACTCGTCACCTTCTTGCTTGCCGCCGACCGTGATGATCTGCGGCGCCACCCCGCGCTTGTACAGCTTGTACGCCTGCTCGAGCCTCGCCTCGAATACCGACGACGGAGTTCCCGAGTACTGAGCAGCGCCGAGAACCACAATCGCGTCGGCGGGTGTCGTGTCGTCGATCCGCGCAACCTGCCAGACCCGGACCGCCGTTCCGCCGATCAAGACGAATGTCATCAGTAGAGCCCCGGCGATAAACCGTCGGGTCCATCGCGCCAGACCTTCGCCGAAGCCGCCACCAGCCCCGGAGGGCGCAGAGTTGCGGGAGCGGTTGCCGAAAGCTGGTTTCACTCCCGCAATTGTGCCAGCCCGGATCGCTCCCCCGCGCTGCCGACGCGCCCTAGCGGTTAGATTTGCGTCATGGCCTTCGCAGCACACATCGAGCAGTCGTCTCCAGCAGACCACGGCCGCGCATCCGTCCGGCTGATCCGGCGTTGGGGAAGCGCGAGCGCCGTAGCGGCGATCCTCGCGATCCTGGCATTGATCTTCAGCCCCGCCGCAGCGTCGGCGGATCCGCCGTTGGTCCTTCCCAACCAGATCACCGATACGTCGGGCGTTCTGAGCAATGGACAGAAGGACGACATTCAAGCCGCGCTCGACCAACTCAAAGAAGACCATCAGATCGATCTGTGGGTTGCGTTTGTCCCCGACTTCAACGAGATGGGCGGCCAAGCGTGGGCCGATCAGACGGCAACGAAGTCGACACTCAGCGGCACCGACGTCCTGCTTGCCGTCGCGACCACGGAGGAGGCTTACTACCTCGACGTGCCGCCCGGACTGACCAACATCACACAGTCCGACATCGACTCCATCAAGTCCGACGCGACGGAACCAGCTCTCGCCGACGGCGATTGGGCAGGGGCCGCGATTGCTACTGCCGGCGCGCTCGGTGACGCAAACGCCAAGAGTGGCGGTATGTCGGTGAGCACACTCCTCATCGGCGGCGGCGCGGTCATCGTCGGAACCGGCGGAGTGGTTCTGTATTCACGCAAACGGAAGAGCGATCGGGACAAGGCCAGCCTCGAGGCCGCAAAGAACATCGCACCCGACGACATCGCCGGTCTGAATGCACTTCCGTTGCCGACGCTCGACGATCGAGCTCAGGCCATTCTCGTCGAGACCGACAACGCAATCGCGTCGAGCCAGGAAGAACTCGAACTCGCGCGAAGCGAATTCGGCGATGCGGCAGTCGCGCCGTTTGCCCAGGCCTTCGACAAGGCCAAGGCGACGCTCGCCGGCGCCTTCGGCATCAGGCAGAAGCTCGACGACGCCATCCCGGAGTCACCCGAGCAGCGACGCCAGATGCTCATCGACATCATTTCCTCGTGCGGCCGTGCCGATCAGGAACTGGAAGCGCGAGTCGAAGAGTTCGACAATATGCGTGACCTTCTCATCAATGCGCCTGCCCGCCTCGATGCTCTGACGCAGGCCGTTGTGGCTGTCAGCGTCCGCCTGCCGGAGTCCGAGAAAATCCTCAACGAGCTGAAGAACCAGTTCCCCGCTCCGACGTTGGCGCCGGTGGCAGGCAACGTCACGATGGCCGGTGAACGGTTGACACTGGCCGAGCAGTCCATCGAGCAGGGCCGCGACGCAGTTGCCTTGCCCGCCGGCAAGCAGGGCGCCGCCGTCACAGCGATTCGAACCGCCGAGGCCGCACTCGATCAGGCTCGCAAACTTCTCGACGCCGTGGATCACGCGGCAGACGATATCCGCAACGCCATCGCTACCCTCCCCGCCGCGATGGACGACGTTCAGCAGGGCATCACCGCTGCCGACGCCTACCTGGCCCAGGGCGGCGATCGATTGGCCGCAGCCAAGGCCGGCGCGCAAGCCGCGTTGGCTCACGCGCAGACATCGAAGGACAGCGATCCTCTCGGCGCGTTCAATCAGATCGTGGCCGCCGACGCACAGCTCGACGCGTTGCTCGCGGAGGCTCAGGAGCAGAAGCAACAGCTCGAACGGGCGCAGCAACGCCTCGCGCAGGACATTCTGGCGGCCCAGGCACAGGTCACCGCTGCCGGCGACTTCCTCAATACCCGACGTGGCGTCATCGGCGCCGAGGCTCGCACTCGCTACGCCGAAGCCCAGCGCCATCTGCAGGCCGCTCAGCAGTTGCAGGGCACCGATCCGTCGACGGCCCTGCAACACGCGCAAGCCGCAACAACGCTGGCCACCCATGCTCTGCGGGCGGCGCAGAGCGACGTCAGCACATGGGAGGCAAACCAGCGTCCCCGCGGCGGTGGCGGTGGTGGCAACAATGCGGCCGGCGCCATTCTCGGCGGCATCCTGATCAACAGTGTTCTCCGTGGCGGCGGCGGTGGACCGCGCTCGTACGGCGGTCCGAGCAGCAGCGGACGGGGCGGCGGATTCGGCGGCGGCGGGTTCGGTGGCGGCGGCGGAGGCCGCGGCAGTCGCGGAGGTGGCGGCGGCGGCCGGTTCTGAGTCAACTACCCGAGGTAGTAAAATTCTGACTTTGTTCGCGACCGACCTCGTCGTACGCTTCATCCGGCAAGTCGGGATCACAGATCATACGAAGGTGTTATGAACAACGTCGCTCCGCAGATTACCGTCGTGGTACCCACGTACAACGAGCGTGAAAACCTGCCCAAGCTCGTCGATCGTCTCGCCGCGTTGAAGATCCCGAACCTGGCTGTCCTGGTCGTCGACGACAACTCCCCCGACGGAACCGGCGAGGTCGCGGACAAACTCGGCATCGACGGCCCCATCCCGGTGGGTGTTCTGCATCGCACCGCCAAGGACGGACTCGGCCGCGCGTACGTCGCCGGTATGACGCGGGCCCTCGCCGAGAATGCCGACATCGTCATTCAGATGGACGCGGATCTCTCCCACCCGTCCGAAGTGATCCCCGCCATGATCGAGATCCTCACCACAACCGATGCCGCGGTGGTGCTCGGTTCGCGTTACGTCGAGGGCGGCGCCGTGGCCGGCGACTGGCCGTGGCACCGCAAGGCACTGTCGGCGTGGGCCAACTTCTACGTCAACGCAATCCTGCGGCTGCACGTCAAGGACGCCACCGCCGGATTCAAGGCGTGGCACGCAAAGACGTTGCGCGCCATCGACGTCGAATCGGTGCAGAGCAACGGTTACGCCTTCCAGGTCGAGATGAACTACCGAGTTGTGCAGCGCGGCATGAAGATTGCCGAAACCCCGATCCGTTTCGAGGAGCGCACCGACGGCGTCTCGAAGATGAGCCTGTCCGTTCAACTGGAATCGGCCCTGGTTCCCTGGAAGCTGAAGTTCGGCAAGAAGTCACTGTAATTTCGCTCGGAAGAACTCCGCAGTCTCGCGGTCGGACGGATAAAAACATTCGATCGCGATCTCGGCCAAGGTGACATCGCGCGGCGTACCGAACACGGTGGTGGTACTGAACATCGCCAGTTCGGTCTCGCCCGCGCGAATCCGCAAGGGCACCAACAGAGAACTCGTTTCGTCCTCGTGCCACTCCCCGCCACTGGGGTATGTCCGCAGTTCTTCCAGCAGAGCGCCCAATTGCGCGTCGGCGGTTACCTCGACTTCGCGGCGCAACCGGGCGATCACGTGAGTTCGCCACTGCGCCAAGTTCGCGATGCGCGGCGCCATACCTTCGGGGTGCAGACTCAGTCGCAGCACGTTGACCGGCGGTTCCAGAAGAAACGCCGCTGACCCTTCCGTCAGAATGCTTACCGCCCGATTGCCGACGATCAGATCCCACTGGTGATCGACCACCACAGCCGGGTACGGGTCATGGGCGTCGACGATGCGGTTGATGGCGTCACTGACCGCGGACATCGGCGTTTCCGCTAACGCACTTTCCGAATAGGCCGGCGCGTGACCGCCCGCCAACAACAGCGTATTCCGCTGCCGCAGTGGCACTTCCAAACACTCCGACAAGAGGATGATCATGTCCTTGCTGGGTTTCGATCGACCGGTTTCGATGAAACTCAGGTGCCTCGTCGAGACTCCCGCAGCTGACGAAAGCCCCATCTGAGTGAGCCGCCGCCTCTCACGCCACGATTTCAGTTGGGCTCCCACCTGCGCGCTCTGGGTCATCCACTCAACGTAGCGACACGGTGTAACCAGCGCCATGACCTCCGAGGTAATCGACTGACGTCACATCCTCTTGGCACAGTGATCTCAGCCGGGAAACCGACCCCCGGACCTCGACAACCAGGAGGATCTGTCATGAGTGACTTCGACGCAATCGCACACGCTTACATCGATCTGTGGAACGAAACCGATGCCTCAGCACGTCAGGAACGAATCGAGCAGTTGTTCGCGCCCAACGGCCGGTACACCGATCCGCTGGCAGACGTGACCGGACACAGCCAGATCGACGCGATGATCAGCGCTGTGCAGCAGCAGTTTCCGGGCATGATCTTCACCCTTGCCGGACCGGTGGACGCACACCACAGTCAAGCTCGTTTCGGCTGGAAACTCGGTCCGGCCGGCGCGGACTCCCTCATCGACGGATTCGACGTGATCGAGCGCAATGACGACGGCCGGTTGACGCTTGTTCTCGGGTTCCTCGACAAGGTGCCCTCTGCTTGAAACCCCCAGCCTGAATCTCGGGCCGACCGACAGCGCTGCACCGTCAGCGCTGTCGGTGGCCTGTGTCATCATCGTTGCCGATGAACGCTGACGGATGTACCTGGTCCACACCGATTCCCGAACCCGAGGGCACCGTGTACCGGCGCGCAAAAACGACGCCCACCAAACTCGGGCAGTTCGTGACATTGTGGCAACGCTCGGATGCCGGGCCCATCCGCCCATTCGATGTTTCCGACGGCGTCGAATTGTTCGTCGTGGAGGTATACAACGAAGAACAGCTGGGGCACTTCATTTTTCCCGTCGACGCCCTGGTTCGACGCGGCGTCGTGTCTACTGATTTCGCAGGCGGTAAACGTGCCATTCGCGTCTACCCGCCGTGGGTGACGCCGACCAGCGCCCAGGCACTGAAAACTCAGAGCTGGCAACTGGAATTTTTCCGCCCCACTCTCTGCAACTGATACGTCGCGATGATGACTCCCGTTGTGGTGGATACTGTTTCGGCGAGCGTGAACCGGGAGAGTGTGGCACCGTCGGGAAACAATCTGCGTCCCGTGCCGAGGACCACAGGGTGAACGAGCAGAATGTAGGTGTCGATCAATCGGCGCCTCGCCAGCGAATTGATCAGTTCCCCGCTACCGAGAATGACCAGGTCCGGCCCCTCGGAGTCCTTCAACTCCGCAACCGCGTCGGCGGCGTCACCGCGGAGCAGGGTCGAGTTCTTCCACGGCAGTGGCTCGGCCAATGTCCGTGACGCAACGTATTTCTGCGTGTTGTCGAGCACTTCGGTAAAGGGATTGTCGGTCTGGTGCGGCCAGTACGACGCAAAACTCTCGTACGTCCGTCGCCCGAAGAGAAGCTGCGATCTCGCAGCCATCCCCTCCCCCATTTTTCGCGCCATGACCGAGTCGCTGAACGGCGCCGCCCATCCACCGTGTTCGAAGCCGCCGCGACGGTCTTCGTCCGGCCCACCCGGTGCCTGCATGACACCGTCGAGGGTCACGCTGTTGGTCACGCTGAGGTTTCTCATATCTCTGTTCCTACGCCTCGAACGCGCTCGGGAACAGAGAAACGGGCGGCCTCCCCCGTTATCGAGGAAGGCCGCCCGTGACAGATTCGGCTTACGAACCGATCAGGCGCGCGGCAAGGTAGCCCTCGACCTGGTCGAGTGCGACACGTTCCTGCGCCATGGAGTCGCGCTCGCGCACGGTGACTGCCTGGTCTTCGAGGGTGTCGAAGTCGACGGTGATGCAGAACGGGGTGCCGATCTCGTCCTGACGACGGTAGCGACGACCGATGGCGCCGGCGTCGTCGAATTCGACATTCCAGTTCTGACGCAGTTGCGCTGCAAGATCCTTTGCCTTGGGCGTGAGATCCGCATTACGCGAGAGCGGCAGCACAGCAGCCTTGACCGGAGCCAGACGACGGTCGAGGCGCAGCACTGTGCGCTTGTCGACACCACCCTTGGCGTTGGGGGCTTCGTCTTCGGTGTAGGCGTCGACGAGGAAGGCCATGAGCGAACGGGTGAGGCCGGCTGCGGGCTCGATGACGTACGGCGTGTAGCGCTCGCCGGTTGTCTGGTCGAAGTAGTTCAGCTCGGTGCCCGAGTGCTTGGAGTGCGTCGAGAGGTCGAAGTCGGTGCGGTTCGCGATGCCCTCGAGCTCACCCCATTCACTGCCCTGGAAGTGGAAGCGGTACTCGATGTCCGTGGTGCCCTTGGAGTAGTGCGAGAGCTTTTCCTTCGCGTGCTCGTACAGGCGAAGGTTGTCCTTGTTGATACCGAGGCCGGTGTACCAGTCCAGGCGGTAGTCGATCCAGTACTTGTGCCACGCGTCGTCCTCGCCGGGCTTGACGAAGAATTCCATCTCCATCTGCTCGAACTCGCGGGTGCGGAAGATGAAGTTGCCCGGTGTGATCTCGTTGCGGAAGCTCTTGCCGATCTGGCCGATGCCGAACGGCGGCTTCTTACGCGACGTGGTGAGTACGTTCGCGAAGTTCACGAAGATGCCCTGCGCGGTTTCGGGACGCAGGTAGTGCATGCCCTCTTCGCTCTCGACGGGGCCGAGGTACGTCTTGAGCATCATGTTGAAGTCGCGCGGTTCGGTCCACTGGCCGACGGTGCCGCAGTCGGGGCAACCGATGAGGTCCATCGTGACGTCGTCCGGGTTGTCGAGCTTCTTCTTCTCCGCGTACGCCTCCTGCAGGTGATCCTGACGGTGACGCTTGTGACAGTTGAGGCACTCGACCAGCGGGTCGTTGAAGACGCCGACGTGTCCGGATGCAACCCACACCTCGCGGGGCAGAATCACCGAGGAGTCGAGGCCGACAACGTCCTCGCGGCTGGTGACCATGTTCCGCCACCACTGACGCTTGATGTTCTCCTTGAGCTCGACACCCAATGGGCCGTAGTCCCATGCGGACTTGGTTCCTCCGTAGATCTCACCGCACGGGTAGACCAGGCCTCGCCGCTTGGCGAGATTGACGACGGCTTCGATCTTGGACTTGGGTGCCACTGGATTGCTCTCCATCTGGGTAATAGATGCACGGTTTTCCTGCGCTTTTTGCATGTCCAGACTAACCGGCCCCGGAAGTGGACTTCGCGCCACGGTTGACATGCGTACTTGTGCATATCAAAATGAATGTGATTTGCAATAGTGTGGTCAGATGGCTACGCAGGAACGTTGTGACAGATCCCTCGAAGGAGCCTCGCTGTGAGCATTGCGGATACCGGCGATCTCCACAACCACCACGATCACGCTGATCTCGATCACACCCACGACCCGTTCGAACCCGTCCCCCCGGCGGTGGTTCCGCCCAAGGAAACCCTGGCCGCGGCCGGCGAGATCCTGCGCGCACTCGCCGCACCGGTCCGCATCGCGATCGTGCTCCAACTCCACCAGTCACAGCGGTGCGTCCACGAACTTGTCGGCGCCCTGGGCGTCACCCAACCGCTCATCAGCCAGCACCTTCGTGTCCTGAAGGCGGCGGGCGTCGTACGCGGCGAACGCCACGGACGCGAAGTTCTCTATCGGCTGGCCGACGACCATCTAGCCCACATAGTCGTGGACGCTGTCGCCCACGCAGAAGAAGGATGATCACCACCAACATGAACACCACCGGTCAGTCTGCATTCAAACGCAGCGCCACTGTCGGCATTCGGTCGACCAAACAGCGCAGCGCGATTTCCGCGCTGCTCGACGACATCGGCGAGTTCAAGTCGGCGCAAGAGCTGCACGACGAACTACGCAAGCGTGGTGAAGCAATCGGTCTGACCACCGTCTACCGCACCTTGCAAGCTCTTGCCGACGCCGGAACCATCGACGTCCTGCGCACCGACACCGGTGAATCCGTCTATCGCCGTTGCTCTTCCGGCCATCATCACCACCTCGTGTGCCGCAATTGCGGATACACCGTAGAGGTGGAGGGTGCGATGGTCGAGCAGTGGTCGCAGACCATTGCGGACGACAACGGTTTCACCGAGGTCAGCCACACCGTGGAGATCTTCGGTACCTGCCGCGATTGCGCAGCGGCCGTCTAGTCGGCCCGGTTCAGTCGGCGATCGAGTACCGAAGCAGATTGGATTCGCGCGGCTCGAAGCCGAGTTTCCGGTAGAGCTTGTTCGCGGCTACCCGCGAGCTCCGAGAGGTCAGATCCACAGTGCGGGCACCGAGTTCGCCGGCGCGGGCGAGTGCTGCCGTCGTCAGCGCAGATCCGACCTGCCTGCCCTGAGCCGCCGAGTCGACCACGACATCCTCGATCCACGCTCGGTGGCCGGTCGGAGTGGGAAAGACGACCAGAGTCAACATTCCGACGATGTGACCGTCGAGCCTGGCCACGAAGAGTGTGTTCGTCGTGCAGGCCACCACCGTCTCGAGCATTGCCGCGGTGACTGGTGGTGCCGACTTCGACAGCTGCGGAATGAGTCTCGCGCAGGCGTCGATCAGCTCGTCTGTAACTTCGGAGGCCTCGTGGATCTCGAGCGCCATCAGGGAAGTAGTCCCTGCCTGGCCGTATCGGCTCCGGTGAGCGCCAGCAGCAGCATCGTGGTGAGCGCTTCGTCTTCCAGTCCCGCCGCCGGAAACGTGTATCGCAGAATGACATCCGCGAGACTGCCGTGCCCGAACACCGCAATGGATCCGAACTGGATGGTGCGGTTGCGCTCGGCAACCTTGCGGTGCAGCGCGGCGCTGACCGGACGGTCCCACGCCAGCACACACGTCATCGACAGAACGTCGAGACCTTCGGAGAGATTCATCGCCTGAACCGAGCACAGTGCCCCGGCGTACTGGAAGCCCAGTGAACCGTCCTCGGCCACGTCGACGGTCACAAAATGTGCCAGCGCTTCGGCAGCACGCTCTTGCAGTCGCGCGGCGTTGTCGGTGGTCTCGGTCATATTTTCACCTGTCGTTTCACGCTCTGTCATTTCACTCCGCCAAATCGGCGGTCGCGTGAGGCGTACTCGACGCACGCGGCCCACAGGTCACGACGGTCGAAATCGGGAAACAGCTTCTCCTGGTACACCATTTCGGCGTACGCGGACTGCCAGATCAAGAAGTTGGACGTACGCTGCTCCCCCGACGGACGCAGGAACAAGTCGACGTCCGGCATGTCGGGTTCGTCGAGGTACTTGGCAACGGTCGCCTCGGTGATCTTGTCTGGATTGATCTCGCCGGCGGCAACGCGCTTGGCAATTTCCTTGACCGCATCCGCAATTTCGGCGCGCCCACCGTAGTTGACGCACATCGTCAGGTTCATCACCGTGTTGTTCTTGGTGAGTTCCTCGGCGATCTCGAGTTCCTTGATGACACTCGCCCACAATCGGGGCTTCCGGCCGGCCCAGCGAACCCGCACGCCCATCTCGTTCATCTCGTCGCGTCGACGACGAATCACGTCACGGTTGAAGCCCATGAGGAAGCGCACCTCGTCCGGGCTGCGCTTCCAGTTCTCGGTGGAGAATGCGTACGCGGAGAGCCACTCGACGCCCATTTCGATGCAGCCGCACACCGTGTCCATCAGTACGGCTTCGCCGCGCTCGTGACCGGCTGTGCGCGGCAGTCCACGCTCCTGAGCCCAGCGTCCGTTGCCGTCCATCACCAGCGCAACGTGGCGCGGGATCAGTTCGGTTTGCAGGATCGGCGGTTTTGCTCCGGACGGGTGGGGGTCCGGTGGCCGGATCACCCGATCTGCAGCAGAGTCAAGCGGGGTGCGCGGTTCGCGTCGTCGAATCACGCGTTCCATCCTGCCCCACCGCAGCAGCGACCTCGACGACCGCATGCGGCCTTGACCGTTCGATGAGCGGTAGCGTGCGCAATTGCCGCTCGAGATGCCACTGCAAATGCGCTGCCACCAGGCCACTTGCCTGAGCGCGCAGAGTGGTCGGCACCACGTCGGTACCTTCCCACTCGCCCCGCAGCAACGCTTCCATCAGATCCAGGACACCCGGTGACGGCGTCGCAGATCCGGGCGGGCGGCAGTACGTACAGACCGCCCCGCCGGCTGCGACATGGAAAGCGCGATGCGGACCGGGAGACGAACACTTGGCGCATTCCCCGAGTGCGGGCGCCCAACCCGCGTAACCCATGGCCCGGAGAAGGAAGGCGTCGAGAACAAATTCGACGGGACGACCCTGCTCGGCGATAGCTCGCAGGGCACCGACGGTGAGCCGCTGAAGCTGCGGCGCCGGGGCTCGTTCTTCACCGGCCAGCCGTTCCGCAGTTTCGAGCACCGCGCAGGCCGTGGTGTACCGGCTGTAATCGTCGACGATGTCGGTGGCAAAGGCGTCCACCGTCTGGACCTGCGTGATGATGTCCAGATTTTTGCCCGGCAGGAGTTGGACGTCGACATGCGCGAACGGTTCGAGCCGTGCCCCGAACTTGGAGGTGGTTCTACGGACACCCTTGGCCACGGCACGCACCAACCCGAACTGACGGGTGAGCAATGTGACGATGTGGTCGGCTTCGCCCAGCTTATGCAGGCGCAGCACCACCGCCGTGTCTCGATACAACCTCACCGAACCAGTGTCCCACGTGGCACCGACGGTTTATACGACCGCTAGCGCCGCGATTTGGTCCAGCGCCGCGGTTCACCGCGATACCGGGCCTTGTCGCCGGCGATTCCGAACCTCTTCCACGCCCGCCGCGAGACGGGATTCATCAGCCCCAACTCGTCTGCCAATGCGCGCATTTCACCGAAGTAGTTGCCCAGGATGCGACGCGACGTCGGACTGCGCCAAAATGCTTCCCTCATCACCGAGTCGGGAATGCCGAACTTTTCCGCAAACTCCTTGGGCGGCGCCATGATCTCGCCGGACAGCCAACGCATGGTGCCCGGAAACGCCACGGACGTCATCGCGCGGCCGAACGGGCTCATTCTCGGAACATGCGTGCGCAGGAAATCGTGCGCGAACGAGATGTGCCTGGCTTCCTCCGCGATGTGAATCTCCATGGTGCGCAACATCACCGGGACGGTGTCCTTGCCTTCACGGATGAGATCCTTCTGGAAGTGATCGATCGGTTCCTCGCCGGCCAGGATGCCGATGAAGAAAATGACCGGGAACTTGGCGCCCAGCAAGCCGACGTAGGGGGACAACCGGCGAAACAGCGGGCGCATCCCCGGCACGTCGACGCCAACCCGATTCACAAATTCCTGGAACATCTGGATGTGATTGCACTCTTCGGTCATCTCGTGCAGGCAGTACCGAAACTCCGGGGATTGGTTCGGCAGCGCCATGATGTACTGCATCATTCCGCGGATCAGAATGCTCTCGAACGCCGAACCCACCTTGGTGACGTTGGCTTGGCGCCACTTCCCCATCGCGATACGGCGCTCGAGCGACTGCTCCTGATACCAACTCGTGGCACCGAGCGGATCGGATATCGACGAGAGCACCCAGCGCGGATCATCAGGATCGATCGCGTATTCCGGTGCATCCCAATCGATATCGAGGTAGGGGTCGAACCTCCTGTGCACTGAGCCGTCGGACAGCGTCGCCAGCAACTCGCGATACGGCTGATCCATGACAATCGATGTCGACCTGGCCATCAGTGTCTCCTCACAGTGCCTGTAACTCGATGTGGCTCAACTTAGTGCTACGCCGAGTCTCACACAACCCCCTACGGGGTCTGACCGCGTTCCATCGCCGCGATCGCCTCCTCCTGAATGCGGGGAAACTGCTCACCCATCGCCGCCGCAAGCGCATTGGCGCCGGACAGTGGCCGGACCATCACGGTGAACTCGTCGATCAGCCCGTCATCGTTCACATGCAGAAAGTCGCAACCGTTTACGAGTTTGCCGTCCACCGTTGCCTCGAAAACCAACGCATGATCGCGCCCATCCGCCGACTCGATCTCGCGGACATACCGGAAGTCCTCGAACACCCGCATCACACCGCGCAGAATTGACGCCGTGATCGCCTTGCCGGGATACGGCTTGAAGGCGACGGGACTGGTGAAGACGACGTCGTCGGAGAGCAGCGCCGCCATGGCGTCGGTGTCACGCGATTCGACAGCACTTCGGAAGGACTTCATGGTGACTCCTCGGTATTGGATGAACTCGGTATTGGATGAACTCGGTATTGGATGAACTCGGTAGTGGATTGAACAGGTCGCACGTTCGGCGCCTGAGTAATCATGCGCGCTGCGGCGCGCATCCACGCAGCAATCGAATACCGCCGTTCAGCCCTATCGCACGCGTCGCTCGACCGAGGACAATGGAACTTAAGCCGAAGGGGGTCAGAACATGAACGAGAAGCACTGGTCGGTGGATATCACCATCGACGAACACACATCCGAGACGGCCAACCGAACTCGCGCAATCGCGCGGCTACGGGCACAGGAAGACACACACTTCGCCGGAGCCGGTTTCGCTCGCTGCAATCCTGCCGACCGAGATGTGCCCGAGATCGGTGACGAACTCGCGGTCGCGCGTGCGTTGGCCGACCTGTCTCGCCAATTGATCGAAGCCACAACAACGGATCTCGCGCGCACGACCAGCGAACCGATTCGGCTGACGTCCTGAGCACACTGAGCGCAGCGGGCTAGTCCGGGAGCAGCGGCACCGAGATATCGGGATCGCGGCCGATCAGCACCGCACGTGTGAGCGCTCCCGAGCCGAATTTCTTCCGCACACTGTCCATCGCGGAGTCGAGGGCAGCGGTATCCGGTCCACCGTCGAAGGACAGTTCCAACTGCTCGGCGCCGCTGCGGTCCAGATTGGATACGGCAACACCGATCAACGTGATGCCCTTGTCGGCGATGAGGGGCGCCGCATCACTCAGCAGCACCATCGCGGCATTCAGCAGATCCGTGGTTTCCGCCGTGGATCGGCGCATCGTGTGGGAACGGGTGGCCCGCGTGAAATCGCCGAACCGAAGCCGGAGTGTGACGGTGCGGCCGGTCTGCTGCGCCGAACGCAGGCGCCGCGACACCCGATCGACCAGCGACATCAACGACACCTCGAGTTCGGATCGCGAGTGCACACCCCGACCCAACGCATGTTGAGCGCCCATCGAGCTTCGGCCACCGTACGCACGCACCGGTCGCGGATCCCGGTTATGCGAGAGCGCGTACAGGTGTTGCCCGGCGCCGCGCCCCAAAATCGCCACGATCGACGACTCGTCGTGCCGCGCGATGTCCCCCACTGTCGCGATATCGAAATTCCGCAGCTTCTGCGCGGTGATCTTGCCGACGCCCCACAGCTTTTCGACGGGCAGCGGGTGCAGGAATTCACGCTCACCGTCTGGTGGCACCAGCAGCAGTCCGTCGGGTTTGGCGTAGGCGCTGGCAACTTTTGCCAGGAATTTCGTGCGGGCGATGCCGACGGTGATGGGCAGGCCAACCTGCTCGGCCACATCGCGCCTGAGGTTGGCGCCGATCTGCAGCGGTGTTCCGACGATCCGTGCCAGTCCCCCGACTTCCAGGAAAGCTTCGTCGATCGAGATTCCTTCTACCAGCGGCGATGTGTCGTGAAAAACCTCGAATACGTCCTTGCTCGCCTGGGAGTACGCATCCATGCGAGGCGGAACGACAATTGCCTGCGGGCACAGCGCACGCGCCTGACCCCCACTCATCGCGGTCCGGACCCCACACGCTTTGGCTTCGTAGCTCGCGGCCAGCACTACTCCGCCGCCCACGATGACGGGCCGGCCGATCAAATCCGGCTGGTCTCGCTGTTCGACGGAGGCGTAGAACGAGTCGAGATCGGCATGCAGGATCGTGGCGCCACCGGACCGGTGATCGCCGCGAGCATCTGACGACATCGACACGAACAGATGTTCGCACAGGCCACCGACACACTTCGCCCTCTTCCACGGGGCACCGCCGAGGCGCACGATTGAGTGGTGGACGCTTTCTCCGGAACTTCGACGCCGATGACCTCGTGGCAGGTACACCAGCCTGGGCCGGTCCGAACGCACCCACTGGTCGAGGTGCAGAAATCGCGACCCATCCCGACCTCGAGCGAAGTGCTGGTCCGGGTTCTCGCCTGCGGAGTGTGTCGCACCGATCTGCATGTTGCCGAAGGTGACCTGCCCGTGCATCGCACAAACGTGGTTCCCGGCCACGAAATCGTCGGCGTGGTCGAAGAGGTCGGTGCCACGGTTCAGGGCTTCTCCCCTGGTGATCGCGTCGGAATCCCGTGGCTGCATTCCACGTGCGGCCAGTGTGAGTACTGTTTGCGCGGACGGGAGAATCTGTGCCCGAACTCCACGTACACGGGCTGGGATATCGACGGTGGATACGCCGAATATGCCGTGGCGACAGCAGAATTCGCATTGCGCCTACCGGACGGATACAGCGATGCCGAAACCTCGCTGCTGCTGTGCGCCGGCATCATCGGATTTCGTGCGCTCCAGCGTGCCGAGGTCCCGGATGGCGGACGCCTGGGGATCTACGGATTCGGTGGGAGCGCCCACATTGCCGCGCAAGTCGCAATGGCGCGCGGCGCAGAAGTCCACGTCATGACCCGTAGCGAATCGGCGCGCGCGCTGGCCACGCAACTCGGCGCAGCCTCCGTGCAAGGTAGCTACGACCGCCCGCCTGCCTTGCTGGATTCAGCCATCATCTTTGCTCCCGTCGGGGACCTTGTTCCGACTGCACTCGCCGCGTTGAATCGTGGCGGAATCCTGTCGATCGCCGGGATACACCTCTCCGACATACCGAGCCTGAACTATCGGCACCACTTGTTCTACGAGCGCGAAATTCGTTCGGTCACGGCAAATACGAGGCAGGATGCTCGCGAGTTCCTCGCGTTTGCCGGCGAGCATCACCTCGAGATCACCACGAACACGTATCCACTAGCCGACGCGAATCGCGCATTGGTCGACCTGGCCGAGGACCGAATCACCGGCGCTGCCGTCTTACTGCCTCAACTTCTCGACTCAGGAGGACGAGCATGACCGCACCAATTGTCGTGGGAGTGGACGGTTCGACCCGCTCGTTGGACGCGGTTCGCTGGGCGTCGCACGAAGCAGTTCTCCGGGGACGGCCACTACATCTTGTAGCCGCGATCCGCGGCGAACCGAGCACGTACGGAAATGCCTTCACACTTGGTGCGCCGCAGTTTGCCGCGAAGCGCCGAGAAGGCAAACTGCGGCTTTCCCGTGGGCGTTCGGCAGCGCAGCCTGCAACAGGCGGCGGCCCGGTTGTCACCGAGCATCTGGGGTTCGGTCACCCTGTCGACATTCTGCTCGAACAATCGGAGGACGCCGCAATGCTGGTCGTAGGCTCACGTGGCCTGGGCCGGTGGGCAGACGGGATTCTCGGTTCTGTCAGTACCGCGACGGTCCTACATGCGCGGTGTCCGGTTGCCGTGATCCGAGAACTACCGCCCGCGGACGAACCGCTGCGAGGCGGTCCCGTTGTCGTCGGCGTCGACGGTACGGAGCACAGCGAACCAGCACTGGCCGAAGCCTTCGAAACGGCGTCGCTGCACGGCGTCGAACTTGTTGCCGTGCACGCCTGGAGCGATTCGCACCTGTCCACGGCATTCCGCACCGATCCCGACGGTGAGTCTCTCGACTGGGATGCCATCGCCACCGCCGAGCACGCGGTTCTCGCCGAACGGCTTGCCGGATGGACGGACCGATATCCCGACGTTGCGGTTCGTCGAGTTGTCGTGCACGACAACCCTGCCCAAGAACTGATCACCGAGTCGAAGTCGGCACAACTGGTTGTTGTCGGCCGACGAGGACGCGGCGGTTTCAAGTCCATGCTGCTGGGCTCGACCAGCCGAAATCTCTTGCACCGGGCGTTGTGTCCACTGTTGATCGTGACGCACCCCTGATCGCACGCGCCCTGATTTCACACCACGAAGCGGTAACCCATCCCCGCTTCCGTGATCAGATGCTTGGGGTGCGCCGGATCGTCTTCGAGCTTGCGACGCAGTTGTGCCAGATACACCCGCAGGTAGTGGGTCTCGGTGTCGTAGGCCGGTCCCCACACCTCGCGGAGAAGTTCCTTCTGTCCGACCAACTTTCCGCGATTGCGCACCAGCATTTCGAGCATTCCCCACTCGGTGGGTGTCAGATGCACCTGCTCGCCGCGCCGACTGACCGTCTTCGCCGACAAGTCGACGGTGAACGACGCCGTCTCCACCGACGGTTCCGACGTGTCGGTTGCCGATACTCCGCGCCGCGCCGCCGCGCGCACTCGCGCCAGGAACTCGTCCATCCCGAACGGCTTGGTGACGTAGTCGTCCGCACCGGCGTCCAACGCTTCGACCTTGTCTGCCGAGTCGGTGCGTGCCGACAGCACGATGACCGGCGCGGTGCACCAGCCGCGCAGTCCGGCAAGCACTTCGGTGCCGTCCATGTCCGGCAGACCGAGATCGAGAATCACCACGTCCGGCGGCCGTTCCGCTGCGGCGCGCAGCGCACCGGCTCCGGTGGACGCCGTCACCACGTCGTATCCACGCACAGTGAGGTTGATGCGTAGTGCCCGCAAGATCTGCGGCTCGTCGTCGACGACCAGTATCCGGCTCATGACTCACTTCCATTCGTTCCTGCACCGGCCAGTTCGACGATCATCGTCAACCCACCACCCGGAGTGTCCGTGGCACTGACCGTTCCGCCCATGGCGTCGACAAATCCGCGAACAACGGACAGCCCGAGCCCGACGCCGCCGGTGTTGTCGCGGTCCCCCATTCGCTGGAACGGCTGAAACATCGATTCGGCTTCACCACGGGGTACCCCCGGCCCGGTATCCGCGACGGTAATAACGGCATGGTCTCCGACGCGGGCGGCTCCCACCCGCACCGGTGTTCTGCCGCCGTATCGCAAGGCGTTGTCCACGATGTTCGCAATCACCCTCTCGAGCAAACCCTGATCGGCTTGCACGGCAACAGTACCCACGTCGACGATCACACTGCGGGAGTCGGATCGACCGCCGATCCCCAGCCCGAGCAACGCCCGGTGCACCACTTCGTCGAGGTAGACCGGCCGCAACGTCGGCTTCACCACTCCCGCAGCCAGTCTGGACGAATCGAGCAGGTTGCCGACCAGTGCGGTCAACTGATCCGCCGATTCCTCGATGGTGGCCAGCAGTTCTGCCGTGTCCTCGGGTGAGAACTCGATGTCGTCACTGCGCAAGCTCGACACTGCGGCCTTCACTCCGGCGAGCGGTGTCCGAAGGTCATGGCTCACAGCCGAAAGCAGTGCTCTACGCAGTTGATCGGCCTCGGTGAGGGCCGCCGCTTTACTCGCTTCGACCGTGAGCTTCTCCTGACGGATCATGCCGACCGCCTGGTGCGCAACAACGGTCAGCACCCGTCGATCCCGCGCACTCAACTCCGGCCCAGACAGCAGCAGCGCGTACTCGCCGTCGTTGACCTCGCACGCGGTATCCGCATCAGCCTCGCGAGTCGGCGGCTCGGCGCCCACCGCCGCGACAACGCCGTCCTCGTGATGAACTACCGAAACCCCACGTTGACGGTAGATTTCGCGAGCCTTCTCCAGCAGCGTGGAGAGGTCAGCGCCGCGAAGCACCGACCCCGCGAACAGTGTGAGAAGCTCGGCTTCCTCCGAAGCCCGCTTCGCTTCCCGCGCCTTTTTGGCGGCGGCGTCAACCAGAACGGCCACTGCCACAGCCACTATCAGCAGAACCACCGTCGTGATGAAATTGTCCGGCTCGGCGATCGTAAAGCTGTATTTGGGATCGGTGAAGAAGTAGTTGAGCAGTAGACCGGAGATGAGTGAGGACGCGATCGCCGGCCCCACACCACCGAGTAGGGCGACAAGAACAACCACAACGAAGAAGAGCGCGTTCTCGCCGTTGACGCCGGATACCCGATCCACCAACCCCATGAGCCCGGCCGCCAAGGTCGGAACCACCACTGCCGCAATCCACGACAGCAAGCGGCGCTCGGACCGTCCGAACAACGAGATCCGGCGACGGACGGTCGCCTCCTCGTGAGTGACCATGTGCACGTCGATGCCACCGGACTGCTGAACAACCGCCGCGCCGATTCCCTCGTCGAGAATGCGGGCCAACCTCGACCGCCGCGACGTTCCCAGAACCAACTGAGTGGCATTCTCCTCACGGGCGAACTCGAGGAGCGTCGACGGCACGTCGTCGCCGACGACGGTGTGCAGGGTGGCGCCGACCCCGGTGGCGAGTGCGCGCACCTTTCCCATCTCCGGTGCGGAAACTCCGGTCAGTCCGTCACCGCGGACGACGTGCACCACCATCAGTTCGGCACTCGACTTGGATGCGATCCGAGAAGCGCGTCGTACCAGGGTTTCCGACTCCGGTCCCCCGGTCACTGCGACGACAACGCGCTCACGCGCTTCCCAGGTGTCGGTGATCTTGTTCTCGGCCCGGTACTTCGCCAGGGCCGCGTCCACCTGATCGGCTACCCAGAGAAGCGCCAACTCGCGTAGCGCGGTGAGGTTTCCGCGCCGGAAGTAGTTTCCGAGAGCCGCGTCGACACGTTCGGGAGCATAGACGTTTCCGTGGGACAGTCTGCGTCGCAATGCTTCCGGCGTGATGTCGACCAACTCGACCTGCGCTGCGCCGCGGACCACCTCATCCGGAACCGTTTCCTGCTGTGTCACTCCCGTGATGTGCGCGACAACGTCGTTGAGGCTCTCGAGATGTTGCACGTTGACGGTCGAGAGGACGTCGATCCCGGCGTCCAACAATTCCTGGACGTCCTGCCACCGCTTGTGATTCTTGCTTCCCGGGGTGTTGGTGTGCGCCAATTCGTCCACCAACACCAAGGCAGGACGACGGGCCAGAACCGCCTCGACATCAAGTTCCGGCATCCGGGTGCCGCGATATTCGACCAGTTTGGGCGCGATGATCTCGAGGTCGCCGATTTGCGCGGCGGTGCGGGCGCGGCCGTGTGATTCCACAACGGCCGCGACCACATCGGTTCCACGATCACGGCGGCGATGAGCCTCGCCGAGCATCGCAAAGGTCTTTCCGACGCCAGGTGCCGCGCCGAGGTAGATGCGCAGTTCACCTCGTTTGCGCGTACCGACCTTCTCCGAAGAACTCACGTGACAATCATCCACCAGCAGGCGACGTGGCACACGTAGGCGCCGTCAAACCGAGAGCCAGATTCAGTGCTAGGACGTTGACGCGCTCTTCACCGAGGAACCCGAGTTGCCGCCCGTCGGTATTCTCACTCACCAATTCCCGTACCGCGTCTTCGGACATCCCGTTGATCGCGGCAACCCGAGGCACCTGCAGCAGAGCGTAGGCCGGGCTGATGTGTGGATCGATGCCCGAACCCGAACCAGTGACGGCGTCGACCGGGACAGCGGACGGATCCACACCCTCGCGATCCGCGATGGCGGACCGACGTGCATCGATGAAGGCGGCAAGAATCTCGCTGCTGGGCCCCTGATTCGACGGCAGCGCAGCGGCAGGATCACCCGTCGCAAACGGATTCTCGTCCGAGACCGATCCCACAACCCGGTTGTGGAAGAACGGATCGCGCGCTCCCTCCGGCACCTGCGGATCGACGCCTACCCACGCACTTCCGACCACGCATCCCGCCGCGTCGGTCACGGGTGATCCCTCAGCGGAACCGGAACTGATCCGGCCCACTCCCCAGACCGCGGCGGGATAGATCACGCCGAGAACCACGGTGAGCGACAGCAGAACAAGAAGGCCCGCCCACACCTGTTTGGCAAAACCGATACTGAAACGCATAGCAGGTCACCCAATTCCGGGAATCAAACGAACAACAAGATCGATCAGCCAGATACCGATGAACGGCGTGATCACACCGCCGAGTCCGTACACGAGCAGATTTCGGCCGAGCAGCGCCGACGCCGTCGACGGCCGGTAGCGTACGCCCTTGAGGGACAGCGGAATCAACGCGATGATGACCAGCGCATTGAAGATCACGGCCGAGACGATCGCCGACTCGGGAGTAGCCAGCCGCATGATGTTCAGAGCATCCAACTGCGGATAGATACCGCTGAACAGGGCCGGCAGGATCGCAAAATACTTCGCGAGGTCGTTTGCCAGCGAGAACGTGGTCAAGGCGCCGCGAGTGATCAGCAACTGCTTGCCGATCTCTACGATCTCGATCAGCTTGGTGGGATCGGAATCGAGATCCACCATGTTCCCGGCCTCTTTGGCCGCCGACGTACCGGTGTTCATCGCAACGCCGACGTCCGATTGCGCCAGGGCCGGAGCATCATTGGTACCGTCGCCGGTCATCGCCACGAGGCGACCACCCTCCTGCTCCTTCCGGATCAGGGCAAGCTTGTCTTCCGGAGTGGCTTCCGCCATGAAGTCGTCCACCCCGGCTTCGTCTGCGATGGCCTTGGCGGTCAACGGATTGTCTCCGGTGATCATGATCGTCCTAATGCCCATGGCTCGCAGTTCCGCAAACCGCTCCGCCATACCGGGCTTGACGACGTCCGAGAGTGCAATGACCCCCAGAACCGTTGCCTTCTCGTCCTCTTTTGCCGCCACGACGAGTGGGGTGCCGCCCGCTTGAGCTATCTCGTTCACGGCATCGGTGACGGCAACATCGGCAGTTCCACCGCTTCGCGCGATCCAGCCCATCACGGCATCGGCTGCGCCTTTTCGGATCTCCCGTCCCGGCAGGTCCAGTCCACTCATGCGCGTCTGCGCTGTGAACGGAACGAACTCCGCCCGGTTCTCGTCCGCCGTCGGTTCGGTCCCCAAACCGAATTGCGTAGAGCACAGATCGACGATGCTGCGACCCTCGGGAGTTCCGTCCGCCAGGCTCGACAACCGTGCTGCAGCAGCAAGTTCGAGCGGCGAGACACCCGGAGCGGGGTGCAGGGCCGTTGCCCGGCGATTACCGAACGTGATGGTTCCGGTCTTGTCCATCAACAGGGTGTCGATGTCGCCGGCAGCTTCGACGGCGCGCCCGGACATGGCAAGCACGTTGCGCTGCACCAGACGGTCCATCCCGGCGATGCCGATAGCGGAGAGAAGTGCACCGATCGTGGTCGGGATGAGGCACACCAGCAGGGCAATCAATTTGATCGGATCCTGCTCGTGCCCGGCGTACAGACCCATCGGGCCGATTGCAACAACTGCGAGCAGGAAGATCACCGTGAGCGACGCGAGCAGGATGTTGAGCGCGATCTCGTTCGGTGTCTTCTGACGCGACGCCCCCTCGACCAACGCAATCATCCGGTCGACGAACGACTGTCCCGGTGCCGCCGTGATCTCCACGACGATGCGGTCGGACAGTACCGTCGTACCTCCCGTGACGGCGCACCTGTCGCCGCCGGATTCACGCACCACGGGTGCGGATTCCCCCGTGATGGCGGACTCGTCGACGGATGCAATGCCTTCGACGACATCGCCGTCGCCCGGAATGACCTCCCCCGCCACCACGATGACACGATCGCCGACAACGAGGTCGGTGCCGGATACCACCTCGATAGCACCGCTCTGCGTGATTCGGTGGGCAGTTGTGTCCTGCTTGACCTTTCGCAGACTTGCGGCTTGCGCCTTGCCTCGCCCCTCCGCCACGGATTCGGCGAGGTTGGCAAAGATCACCGTGAACCAGAGCCAGAGCGTGATCACCCACGAGAACACGGACGGTTCGGCCACTGCCATGACCGTCGTGATGACGGAGCCGACAAACACTACGAACATCACCGGGTTGCGCGCCAAATGACGCGGGTCGAGCTTACGTACGGCACCCGGCAGCGCCGTGATCATCTGCCGCGGGTTGAATGCGCCGGCCTTGACGTGACCGGACTGACCGGCATCCGGGGCGCTGTCCACCACCACGGGTTTCTCTTCGGTATTCAGGATCATTGGAGCGCCTCCGCGATGGGTCCCAGCGCGAGGGCCGGGAAGAATGTAAGTGCGGCAACCAGGACTACGGTGCCGGTGAGGAGTCCGGTGAACATCGGACCCGAGGTAGGTAAGGTGCCTGCGGTGGGCGCCACCTTCTTCTGCGAGGCCAGCGCTCCCGCCAGAGCGAGAACGAAGATGATGGGCAAGAATCGTCCCAGCAACATCGCGATACCGAGCGAGGACTGGAACCAGTTACTCGTGACGGTCAAACCTCCGAAAGCGCTGCCGTTGTTGTTCGACGCCGACGCGAAGGCGTAGAGCACTTCACTGAAGCCGTGAATAGACCCCGGAGTTCCCGGATCTCCGCCGTTTCCCTGATATCCCAAGGTCGACCCGAGTATCACCGTGATACCGGTACCGATGAGAACCAGTGCGGGCATCACCAGAATCGAGAGGGCGGCCAGGGTGATTTCGCGGCGGCCGAGTTTCTTGCCGAGGTACTCGGGTGTGCGGCCAACCAGGAGTCCGCCGACAAACACCGCGATCAGTGCCAGAACCAAGATCCCGTACAGACCGGTTCCGACGCCGCCGGGAGCGATTTCGCCGAGCAACATGTTGAGTAGGACCGCGCCGCCGCCCAACGGTGACATGCTGTCGTGTGCGGAGTTGACTGCGCCAGTGGAAGTTCCGGTGGTGGATACCGCAAACAACGCCGAACCGGGAATCCCGAAGCGGACTTCCTTGCCTTCCATCATCGAACCTGCTGCTGTCGCGGCAACACCGCGGGCACCGGATTCAGCGGCCAGAGTGACGGCCAGCAAGCCGCTCCACAGCAGCCCCATGACGGCGAGCAGAGTCAGTCCTTGGCGGCGGTCGCCAACCATTGTTCCGAAAGTCCGTGTCAGACAGACCGGAATCAGGAGGATCGCAAGAATTTCGACGATGTTGCTCAGCGGCGTGGGGTTCTCGAACGGGTGCGCCGAGTTGGCGGCCAGGATGCCGCCGCCATTGGTGCCAAGTTCCTTGATCGCTTCCTGAGATGCGACGGGCGCAAGCGCATTCGTCACGGAATTGCCGTCGAGTCCAGTCGAGGCGAAGCCGCTGTGGAACGACTGGATCACGCCCTGGCTCAACAGAATCAGCGCGATCACGAAGGAGAACGGGAGAAGGATACGCAGAGACCCGCGAGTCAGATCGACCCAGAAATTGCCGATTTCACCGCCCCTCGCCACCCGGATGAAGCCGCGCACGAGTGCGATCGCCACGGCCATCCCGACAGCGGCGGATACAAAGTTCTGCACAGCCAAACCCAGCGGCTGAACGACATTGCTCATCGTCGTTTCCGGTGTGTACGACTGCCAGTTCGTATTGGCCACAAAGGAAATCGCCGTATTGAAGGCTACCGCAGGGCTTACCCCGGACAGCCCGTCACTGAGCGGCAGTACACCTTGGAACCGCTGCAGGAAGTACAGGAACAATGCGCTGGCCAACGAGAATCCCAGGACACTGGCGGCATAGCCGTACCACGTCTGCTCGGCCCGCGAATCGATCCGGCCGACGCGGTAGATCACACTCTCCACCCGCAGATCACGGGCCGAGGTGTACACCCGAGCCATGTGGTCGCCAACTGGGACGTACGCGATCGCCAGCACAACCAGGACAAACGCTATCTGCAGGCCGGCTGCCAAAGCGGGCGACATCAGAACCTCTCAGGATCTACGAGTGCAACAAGGAGATACACGACCAAAGCCGCGGCCACGGCAATCAGCACGACGCTGACAATGCCGGCGACCGTCATTTGGGAGCGCTCGCCGCTAGGGCGCGAAGAACCAGCGCGCACACGAGAAAACCACCAAGAATCAGAGCAACGTAGTCCACGTCGGCCATGAGCTTCCCTCTTCGACATCAATAACCGTGCTGCAGTTCATCGCAGCCATGACGCACTATGAGCGCTCTCCCAGCTTTGACCTGAAAAAGTCCGCTTTGACGCTCTCTGACGATCCGTTTACACACCGAACAGGCGTCTTGACGGGATCTTGACGCGCCCACCAGCGTCGTCAATACTGAAATGCGCTGCTGATCGGTCGCTCGACCAGTTCCGGATGAAGGAGTTCTATGCCGCCGAGACCGCACACGGAACTGCGCCATGCCCCTACCTTGATCGATCAGGTAGCCGGCTTGGCGTCCGGCGCCACGTCGTCCGTCACAGCCACGACCGAGGCACTCGACCGCATCGAAGCGGCACAGCCGACACTCAATGCGTTCAAGATCGTTCGCCGCCAGAGCGCCCTCGACGAAGCCGCCGACGCGGATCGCCGCCTTGCCCGCGGCGAACGCCTCCCCCTTCTCGGCGTACCGATCGCGGTCAAGGACGACGTCGACATCACCGGCGAGCCCACCGCCTTCGGTTGCCCCGGCGACTTCCCCGTCAAGACGGAAGACTCCGAAATGGTTCGCCGGCTACGGGCCGCCGGCGCCGTCATCGTCGGAAAGACCAACAGCCCCGAACTGGGACAGTGGCCGCTCACCAGCGGTAGCGCCTTCGGATACACCCGCAATCCGTGGTCACGTGAGCACACTCCCGGCGGCTCGTCCGGCGGTACCGCAGCTGCGGTCGCGGCCGGATTGGTCAGCGCCGGAATCGGTTCCGACGGAGCCGGGTCCATCCGGATACCGGCGGCCTGGACCAATCTGGTCGGTATCAAACCGCAGCGAGGACGCATCTCCACGTGGCCGGACGCCGAAGCCTTCTACGGCCTGACCGTCAACGGACCACTCGCGCGCACGGTCGCCGACGCCGCTCTTCTCCTCGACGTGGCAGCCGGAAACCATGACGGCGACCTGCACACGCCGACGCCGGTCACCGTCAGCGACGCCGTCGGCCGCGACCCCGGAAAGCTGAACATCGCTCTCTCCCTACGCAATCCGTTCACCGCCACACCGGTCACACTCGATCCCGAAGTGCGGCGGGCGGTCTATTCCGTCGCCGACACCTTGCGCGGCCTCGGCCATCGCGTCGTCGTGGACGATCCCGCCTACGGACTGATCTTCGGCCTGAACTTTCTGCCACGCTCACTGGTCGGAGTGCACGATTGGCTCGGGCGCCTCCCAGACCCGGCGCTGGCAGACCCGCGAACTCGCGGAAATGCACAGAGCGGCAAGCTACTTCGGGGGGCACCGCTGCGCGCCGCCCGGGCAGCCGAGCCCCGAATGCGCTGGCGCATCGGCGCGATCTTCGACAAGTACGACGTTGTTCTCGCGCCTACCACGGCCACTCCGCCGATCCCGGTCACCGCTATCGACGGCATCGGCGGATGGGAAACCGACAAGGTGATGACCGCGGCCTGCCCGTATGCGTGGCCGTGGAATGTCCTCGGCTGGCCCTCGATCAACATCCCAGCGGGATTCAGCAGCGCCGGACTGCCAATCGGAGCACAATTGATGGGTAGCGAAAGCACCGAGCCGCTGTTGGTTTCGCTCGCGTCACAACTGGAATCGGTGTTGCGCTGGGATCAGAGTCGTCCTCAGCAGTGGTGGTGAGCCGAATGGCTGCAGCAGACATCCGAACAAGCATCCTCGACGCGGTACTTCACATCGTCGGCGCCGAGGGAATCTCCGGCGTGAGCAACCGTCGTATCGCATCCGAGGCCGGGGTGTCGCTCGGCTCCGTCACGTATCACTTTCCGAGCCAGTCGGACATGCTCCGGGCTGCACTGTCCCGGTTTGCCACCGAGGAGTCTGCCCGAATTCTCGAGCTCGTCGACCAGTACCGCAACCAGGATTTGAGCGTCGAGGACGCCGCGGCCGCCACGGAAAGCATCGCGCAGGACATCGCCTTTGTGGTCGAGCGGATAGCACCGTTCGAAATGTTCATCGCAGCGGGCCGCGATCATGAACTCCACGAGATAGCGGCGGAGTGTTTTGCTGCATACGACACGTTGGCAGTCGCTGTGCTGACTGCTCTCGGGGTGTCTGATCCGGAACCCGTCGCGTCGTACTTGGTCGCGATGATCGTGGGCCTGCAACTGCGCCGTCTGGCAACAGGGATCGACAACGCGGATGTCGCGTCGTCGATCCTGTTGGTCCTGAAAGGTACTGCGCCCTAGAACTTCAACGGCCCTAGAACTCCAACGGCTCTAGAACCCCAGCCGGCCTAGCTGCTTCGGGTCGCGCTGCCAGTCCTTGGCCACCTTCACGTGCAACTCGAGGAAGATCCGCACACCGAGGAGCTTCTCGATCTGCAGGCGTGCGCTGGTGCCGACTTCCCGGAGGCGTGCTCCGCCCTTGCCGATGACGATGCCCTTCTGGCTGGGCCGCTCGACGTACAGCAGAGCGTGGACGTCGAGCATCTCGCCTTGCTTCTCGGTGCGTCCCTCGCGCGGAATCACCTCTTCGATCACCACGGCAAGGGAGTGCGGCAATTCCTCGCCGAGGCCCTCGAGTGCTGCCTCGCGGATGAGTTCGGCCATGAGCACCTCTTCGGGCTCGTCCGTCAGTTCGCCGTCCGGATAGAAGGCCGGGCCCTCATCCATCAGACCGGACAGCACGTCGACCAGAATCTCGACCTGCTCGCCCGACTGCGCGGACACGGGCACAACCTCGCACTCGGGTCCGAGCAGTGTGGACAGTGCCAGCAACTGCTTGCCAACGGCGTCGCGGCTGACCTTGTCGATCTTGGTGACAATGCCGACCAGTGTGGTCTTGGGCGCCATCTGACGGACCTGCTGCACGATCCAGCGATCGCCGGGACCGATGGGCTCGTCGGCCGGAATGCACAGGCAGATGACGTCGACCTCGGAGTAGGTGTCGCGAACCAAATCGTTGAGGCGCTGGCCGAGCAGAGTGCGCGGCTTGTGCAGACCCGGAGTGTCCACCAGGATCAGCTGGGAATTCTCGCGGTGAACGATGCCGCGGATCGTGTGGCGCGTCGTTTGCGGACGCGAGGACGTGATGGCGATCTTGCTGCCGACCAACGCGTTGGTCAACGTGGACTTACCCGTATTGGGCCGACCCACGAAACATACGAACCCCGACCGGAATTCCTTGTTACTCATAGCTGCTCCTCTTGAACATCTCGCTCAGTCATCTCGCTCAGTCATCGTTGTCTTCTGCCGCTTCGTCTTCCGAGCGAGGCGCACGCTGCACGAATACCGTGCTGATGCGTACGCGTCCACGGCCGGTGTTCGTGCCCTCACCGCGCAGGATCAATCCGTCGTACTCCACCTCGGATCCGGGTAGCGGCACCCGGCCGAGCACGTAACCGATCAAACCGCCGACGGTCTCGACTTCGTCGTTCTCGAGTTCGAGGTCGAACAGTTCCCCGAGGTCCTCGATGGGCAGGCGCGCCGAGACTCGGAACATCCCGTCCCCGAGATCTTCGACGGGTGGCGTCTCATCTTCGTCGTACTCGTCCGCGATCTCGCCGACGATTTCCTCGATGACGTCCTCGATGGTTGCGAGGCCGGCAATTCCGCCGTACTCGTCGACGAGGATCGCCATGTGGTTGCGGTCGCGCTGCATCTCGGAGAGAAGGCTGTCGAGCGGCTTCGAATCCGGAACGAACACCGCGGGACGCATGATGTCGCAGACATTGACGCTACGGCCGCCGTCGGGCAGGTGATACGTCTGCTTCACCAGGTCCTTGAGGTACACGACGCCGAGAACGTCGTCGACGTTCTCACCGATCACGGGTAGCCGCGAGTGTCCGCTGCGCACCGCCAGCGACGTCGCCTGTCCGGCGCTCTTGTCGTTCTCGATCCACACCATGTCGGTGCGCGGCACCATCACCTCACGGGCGGTGGTGTCACCGAGGTCGAAGACCGACTGGATCATCCGACGCTCTTCGTCGTCCACGACGCCACGGGCCTGTGCCATGTCGACAAGTTCGCGCAGTTCGATTTCCGACGCGAACGGGCCGTTCCGAAAACCTTTACCCGGTGTCAGCGCATTACCAAGAAGAATGAGAATGCGGCTGATCGGTCCAAGTAGAACGCCGATCCACAGCAGCGGCAACGACGCCGTCAGCGCGATCGAGTACGCGTGTTGGCGACCGAGCGTTCTCGGCCCGACACCGATCACCACGTACGAGACCAGCACCATGACAGCCGCCGTGGTTGCCAGAGCCCATCCCATCGACATGACATCGATGAGTGCGCCTGCCAACACGACTGTTGCGGTGATCTCGCACAAAATGCGAAGCAGCACCATGAGATTCACGTATCGCGGGCGGTCGGTCAGGATGCGTTGCACGCGCTCGGCGCCCGCCCGCTCCTCTTTTGCCATCTCGTCGATACGTGCCGACGAGATGGTGTTGAGCGCCGAATCCACGGCGGCGAACAATCCACCGACCGGGACAAGCGCAACGGCTAATACCAACAGCGCGATAGCGCTACTCACTACAGATCCCCCGGCTGTTCGATTATCGGTCTGCGCCGTCGACGAACCCGGTCTTGCCGAGCAGTTTCTGATCGCGCTCGGCCAGTGCGGCCTCGCGGTCGATCCGGCGCAAATCCTCGTACCACTCTTCGAGGAGACTGTTCTGCAGTCCGAACATCTCCTTCTCCTCTTCGGGTTCCGCGTGGTCGTAGCCGAGGAGGTGCAGCACGCCGTGAACCGTCAGCAACGCCAGCTCGTGAGCCAGTGAATGCCCAGCCTTGTCGGCCTGATCAGCCGCGAACGACGGACACAGGACGATGTCGCCGAGCATCGACGGTCCAGGTTCCGGAGAATCCGGGCGTCCGCCCGGCTCGAGTTCGTCCATCGGGAAAGACATGACGTCGGTCGGACCCGGCAGATCCATCCACCGGACGTGAAGATCCGCCATCGTCGCGGAGTCGACGAGAACCATCGACAGCTCGGCCGCCGGATGGACATCCATCCGTGCGATCACGAAACGGGCGACACTGATCAACTCCGGTTCGGAGATGTCCATGCCCGATTCGTTCGAGACCTCGATGCTCATGTGCGACGCTCTTTCCTGGGAAAAGTAGGGATTGGTGCGTCGCTCAGCCTACCGTCGAGGTGAATGAGCATGTGCAGCGCGGCGTTGTGCCCGGTTGCCGAGCCTGGGCTCCCCGTCGCGATCCGTTTCGTGACGTTCGTAGGCGTCGACGATGTCGGAGACCAAACGGTGACGCACGACGTCGCTGCTGTCGAGCTTCGCGAAGTGAATATCGTTGATGCCCGTGAGGATTTCGGATGCCGCCCGTAGGCCCGATCGCGCACCGCCCGGCAGGTCGACCTGCGTGACGTCTCCGGTGACGACGATCTTGGATCCGAAGCCGAGCCTGGTGAGGAACATCTTCATCTGTTCGGCCGTGGTGTTCTGCGCCTCGTCCAAGATGATGAAGGCATCGTTGAGGGTGCGACCACGCATGTACGCCAACGGCGCCACCTCGATGACCCCCGCCGCCATCAATTTCGGAATGGCTTCGGGATCCATCATGTCGTGCAACGCGTCGTGAAGTGGGCGCAGATACGGGTCGATTTTCTCGTGCAACGTGCCGGGCAGGAATCCCAATCGCTCGCCTGCCTCGACAGCCGGACGGGTCAGGATGATGCGGGAGACCGACTTGGACTGCAAGGCCTGCACGGCCTTGGCCATCGCGAGATAGGTCTTGCCGGTGCCTGCCGGCCCGATGCCGAACACGATGGTGTTCTCGTCGATCGCGTCGACGTAGCGCTTCTGGTTGAGCGTCTTGGGACGAATGGTCTTGCCACGCCGCGACAGAATGTCGAGCGAGAGCACCTCGGCTGGGGATTCCCCGACCTCGTTGGTGAGCATGCCGATGGTTCTGCGGACAGCGTCGGGTGCGATGGGCTGCCCGCGCCTGGCCAGCACAGCCAGCTCGGCAAATACTCGCTCTGCGAGAGCAACGTCTGCTGGTGTTCCGGACAGTGTGATGGTGCCGCCACGAACGTGAATATCGGCAGAAAGCTCACGTTCGATCGCGGTGAGGTTTTCGTCCGTCGATCCCAGGAGTTGACGCACGGTCTCCGGCGCCAGGTCCATACTCGATCGGACGGTGCGCTCTGCGGGCAGAGCGCGCTCGGTAACGGTGGATGTACGGTTGCCGCCGAACTCACTGTGTTCACTCACGTGGAGAATATGGCCTGCTTCCTGGTCCGAAAGAGCCCGCTCGACCCGTGGGCTCCGATACTTCGAAGTCTAGCGTCCGAGTCCGACACCGCCCACTTGTTAATCCGCGAGCACCTTGTTATTCCGCGGGCGCAGCGGGCGGCACTGACTTTCGGATCCATTTCCAGGCGTCTGCGACTACCTCCGCGCTCCGTTCCGGGCTGATCCCGACCAGCACGAGGCACACGATCGCGAATGACTCTCCCGAGTCGGTGATCACCCCGGTGTTGGCCTGGTCGAACAGCGTGATCGTCACCGATTCTGTCATCGCGACCAAGGTTTCAGCCGGTAGATAGGTCGAAAAGGTCCCTTCTCGCTGACCCTGCTCGACCACCCTGATACTCAAGGCGCGAGCGGGTTCCATCAGGTCGAGGATGCGCTGCTCGCCCAATTCCTTTCGGGCGAAACTGAGCAGCACCCGGAACCTGTCTCCCACCGGCCAGGCCAACAACGCCAGTACCGCGGTTGCCAATTCCGGATCCTCGGGAGGCTCCCCCGCGCGACTCAAAGCCGCGACCAGATCAGCGGATGCCTCGTCCACGATGCCGTTGATCAGGGCGTCGCGGCTCTCGAAATGTGCGTACACGGTCCGCCGCACGACGCCGGCGGCCTTTGCCACGTCGTCCATGCTCGCGTCGGGATCGGCCGCGAATGCCGTGATCGCCGCTTCGATGATGCGGCTGCGATTCGCCCGCGCCTGACTGCGACGTTGACGCGTTCCCGGCGCAGCTGTTCCCGATTCCGTCAACGCGCTGTCCACCTTTCCTGATGTGATCTGAATCAATGATAGTTGCACAATGCTGTGCAAGTTATTAACTTACACAGCAGTGTGCAAATTGATCAGAAACGGAGTCGAGCCATGACAACTCTCATGAGCAAACCTGTCGCAGAAATGGACCAGCCGTACTCACGGCGATGGGCAGCACTGGGGGTGTTGTGTCTGAGCCTGCTGATCGTCGTCATGGCAAATACAGCGCTGATCGTCGCGGCACCGGACATGACACGCGATCTCGGACTCACCAGCACACAACTTCAATGGGTCATCGACGGCTACACCGTCCCCTACGCTGCGCTGATGTTGCTGTTCGGCGTAATCGGCGACAAGTACAGCCGCCGCGGGGCCCTCCTCGCCGGACTCGCGGTCTTCGCCGCGGGCGCAGTCTTCGGCAGCATCGCCGACACCACCAACGCCGTCATTGCGGCGCGCATGATCATGGGCGTCGGCGCCGCGATCATCATGCCCGCGACGCTGTCCCTCCTGGTCGCGACCTTCCCGAAATCCGAACGCTCCCGCGCCATCGCGGCCTGGGCGGCCACCTCAGGTCTCGCCATCGCGCTCGGCCCCCTGCTGGCCGGCTGGATTCTCGAAAGTCATTCGTGGAGCGCCACATTCCTGATCAACGTCCCGATCGCCGCGGTCGCCGCACTTGCGGCTGTGTTCCTGGTTCCACCGAGCAAGGCCGAGCACCTCGGCCGTATCGACTGGATCGGCGGCGCGCTGTCTGTTGTCACCATCGGCGCGCTGGTCTATTCGATCATCAACGGCTTCCACTTCGGGTGGACTGCCGGGCCCATCGGCGCAGCAGCGCTCGCCGTAGTCGGCCTCGCGCTGTTTGTCGCCTGGGAACTGCGTCACCCACAACCACTGCTCGACGTCCGTAAGCTCGGTCAGCGTGTGGTCGGCGGCGCAACTCTGGCAGTGCTGCTCCTGTTCCTGGCCGCTTTCGGCGCTATCTACTACATCTCGCAGCAATTCCAGTTCATTCTCGGATACGGGGCGCTCGAAACCGGTGTTCGTCTGTTGCCCTTGGCAATTGCCGTGTCGATCGGCGCAGTGGTCAGCGGCCGGATCACCCCGCTGATCGGTGTCCGCGCATCCATCGTCGGCGGCATGTTCATCGCTGCGATCGGCGTCCTCATCCTCACGCAGGTGAACGGCGACTCCGGCTACTGGATGTTCGCGGTCCCGCTGATCCTGCTCGGTCTCGGAATCGGCCTCAGTGAACCACCGGCCACCGACGCCATCATGGACAGCTTCTCCGAAGACGATCTCGGAGCTGCGGGCGGCCTCAACGACACCGCCATCGAACTCGGCGGATCGCTCGGCATTGCCATCCTCGGCTCGATTCTGGCTGCGAGCTACAAAGATTCGATTGCGGGTTTCATCGGCGGAATGCAGGTCCCGGAACTGACCGGCGAATTGGCGCAGCAAGCCGCCTACGCGCTGGAGGTGTCCGGAGAATCCGTCGGCGGCGCGTCCCTGGTCGCCGAAGAGTTGGCAGGCAACCCCGTGGCCGCAGCTCAGGCTCAGCCGCTGCTCGATGCGGCCGGTGCCGCGTACGCCGACGCGATCTCGGCCGCCAGTTGGGCAGGCGGCCTCGCACTGCTCGTCGGCGCGATCGTCGTCGCGTTCATCCTGCCCGGCAAGAAAGCTCCGGTGTCAGTGTGACGTGATCGGAGCCGGCGGGTCTTCGTCAAGCACCAATTCGCGGGAGACCCGCCACGACTGCGTCGAGGGCGAGAGAAATGCATCGTGCCCCTCGCCCTCGACCACACTCAAAACCGCGGGATCACCAGCCGCCTGCGCCGCTGTCACATACCGGGCACTGACTTTGGCCGGCACTTGCATGTCGTCACTGCCCGTCACACAGACGACGGGTACACCGATCGGCAACCGATGTTGCGGTGACGCAGTGCGATACAGATCAGGATCGGATTCGAAGGGAACACCGAAGAGATCCTCGATGTAGCTGATGCGTCGACCACGCTCGGCCGCCGACGCCAGATCCAGGGCTGCGGCTTGGGCGACAACGCGTTCCGGGCGGGTGAACACGTCCTTCTCCCCCGCCAGCCAGACGGCGAGGTGCCCACCGGCGGAGTGCCCCAGCAGGCGGACCTGTGTCAGGTCGAATTCGACCTCGGACGCCTCGGCCACAATCCCGGGAATCGCGTCGTACGCAGCTTTCACGTCGGCCGACATCTCCGGCCAGCCGCCGCCGGCTCCGAGTCTGCGGTACTCGATGTTCCACACCGCCACACCAGCTCGCGCGAGTTCAACGGCAAATGCGGTGCCGAGAATCAGGCTGTACTGACCACTCCAGAATCCGCCGTGAATAGCCATCACAACAGGGACCGGTCCGTCAGCAGTATCGGGAACGTACAGATGACCGAACTGCTGAGCGTGGGAACCGTAGGAAATCTTGTTCCGAGACACCAGGAGAACCTAGCTCAGGCGAGCGCGCTGCCCGCGGCCCACTCTGCCCACGAGAGGGTCCAGTCGCCGTTCTGCCACACCTCGAGCGGTGCGCCACCGGTGTTCTTGATCTCGACGACGTCACCGGGCTGCGCGAAGTCGAAGAACCACTTGGCATTGGCCGCACTGAGATTGAGGCAACCGTGCGACGTGTCGGTGTTGCCCTGAGCCCACACCGTACTTTCCAACTCGTGCAGGTAGATACCATCGGTGCTGATACGCGTCGCCCAGTTGATGGACTCCTTGTACCCGAGCCGCGAATTGATCGGCAGGCCGTACGTCGACGAGTCCATGATGACCGGGTTTGCCTTGTCCATCACCGTGTAGGTGCCGGGCTGTGTCCAGAAGGACAGTGTTGTGTCGCCGATGGTTTCGGTTCCACCCATGCCCATGGACGTCGGCATTTCCTTGATCACCTGACCGTTTTCGTACACGGTCACCATCTTGGTGTTGTCGTCGGCAATGGAGATGTGCGAGTCACCGATCGTGAAGGCGACCGTATCGTCCTGCTCGCCGTACAGGCCCTTGCCCAACTCTTTGCCGTAGATGTTCGCGCTCACCGACACCGTGGTTCCCGGCGTGTAGTACTCCTGCGGGCGCCAGTGCACGTTCTGACTGTCCACCCAGTACCAGGATCCGGTGACCGGCGGATTGGTCGTCACCAGTAGCGACTTCTCGGCAGCGGCTTTGTCACCGATCGATTCGTCGAAGTGAACCGCAACAACTGTGCCGACGCCGTACGTGCCACCCTCGGAGATGGACGCGCCGCCGGTGGTGTTGATGTAGGCACGCGTCTGATTGCTCGGGGCGACGGTGGTGAGCGTCGTGTTCTTGGTTGTGGCAACACCATTCGCGTCGACCGCATCGACAACCAGGTCGTAGGACTTGTCGTAGCCGAGCGGTTCACTCGGCTTCCACGCGGTCTTGTCCGGGGTGATGATTCCGGCGACGTCCTTACCGTCCGGATTGGTGAGGGTGACGCTCGTCAAAGTGCCCTTGGCGACCTCGACGGTGACGGGGTCGAGCGGATTGATCGGAGTGCCACCTTCTGCAGGCGACACGGAGATGACGGCGACACTGGTTGCCGTGGTGGCAACAGCACTCGCCGCCGGATCGGCCTTGTCGTCAGTGGATACGGTGCACCCCACAGCCAGCATCATTGCCGCGACGGCAGCCACCGCGACGGCAACTCGCTTATGCGCACGTGAGCGCATCATTCCTCCTGAGATTTCCGAACGAACCCGCGGAATGCCGCCGGGCGATTTCAACGATAGTGCTCATGGCTGACACTTCGCTGAGCGCAAGGTCTCAATCGGCTTGAAGTCACACACTCAGTGCAGTGGTCGTGGTCCCCAGCGATCGGTCAGGACCCCGATTGCCCCCAATGCAACTGCGCCCGCCGTCGACGTTCGCAGAACGGTCGGGCCGAGTAGTACCGGAGTTGCGCCGGCGTCCGAGAGCGCCGCGATCTCCGAGTCGTCGAGCCCACCTTCGGGTCCGACAACGAGGAACACCTCGTCAGCGCCGGCGAGTGGCAGTGCGGCCAGCGGCGTCGTCGCGGACTCGTGCAGAACGGCGACGACGGCGCCTCGGGCCACGGCGTCGCGAACCAGCGCAACCACAGCCGGGGTCTTGTGCAGTTCGGCGATCTCCGGAACGAATGCCCGACGCGACTGCTTGGCCGCCGACACAGCGGCGCTACGCCAACGAGCGACACCCTTGGTGAGCTTCGCGCCCTCCCATTTGGCGACGCATCGCAGTGACTGCCAGGGAATGACGGCGTCGACACCGGCCTCGGTTGCCAGCTCGACAGCCAACTCGGAACGCTCGGCCTTCGGCAATGCCTGAACGAGCGTCACGAGCGGTTTCGGCTGCTCGAGTACCTGTACGTCACTGACCAGAAGTTCCAGGCGATCTTTCCCGGCGCTGGTCACCTCGGCATCGGCGACACGGCCACGGCCATCTGCCAACACAAGTCGCTCACCGACACCGATCCGGCGGACGGTCGCCGCATGGCGACCCTCCGGACCGTCCAGAACTGCAGTCTCACCGACACCCGGAACGGGGTCGAGGAAAAAGACCGTCGCAGCCACCGTCAGCGGCCGCTGAATGCTTCGCGAAGACGCGAGAACAACCCGCCGCTGTTCTGCGACCCGGTGGAGACAACTTCGGCCTCGTCACGATCGCGGAGCAGCTTGAATTCCTTGAGCAACTTGGACTGCTTGTTGTCGAGGCGACTCGGGATGACCACTTCGAGGTGAGCGTGGAGATCGCCGCGCGTACCGGACCGCAACTTCGGCATACCGTGTCCACGCAGGACAGCGACGTGACCGGGCTGAGTTCCTGGTTCGATGGAGATTTCCTTGGGTCCGTCGATGATGGTGTCGACGGTGACCGTCGTACCCAGTGCCGCATCGACCATGGGGACGCGAATGGTGCAGTGCAGATCTTCGCCGTCGCGGACGAAGACCTCATGCTGCTGCTCGACGATTTCGACGTACAGATCACCGGGATGTCCGCCGCCGGGGCCGACCTCACCCTGCGCGGTCAGGCGGATACGCATGCCGCCGGCAACACCTGCCGGAACCTTCACGGTGATGTCACGCTTCGCGCGCACGCGGCCGTCGCCACCACACTTGTGGCAGGGATCGGGGATGGTCTCGCCGGCGCCGCGGCACGTGGGGCACGGACGCGAGGTCATGACCTGGCCGAGGAACGAACGCTGGACCGACTGCACTTCACCGGCGCCGTTACACGTCTCACAACGGACAGGCTTGGAATCACCGTTCGTGCCGGCGCCCGTGCAACTGTCACACAGAATCGCGGTCTCGACGGTGACGTGCTTGCTGACGCCCGTCGCACATTCTTCGAGAGTCAGTTTGGTACGCAGCAGGGAATCGGCACCGGGCTGCACTCGTCCGCGAGGTCCACGGCCCGCGCCACCGCCGCCGCCGAAGAACGCTTCGAAGACGTCGCCGAGGCCACCGCCGCCGAATCCACCGCCGAAGCCGCCACCGCCGCCTCCACCGGATTCGAGGGGATCGCCGCCGAGGTCCACGATGCGACGCTTCTCCGGATCGGTGAGAACCTCGTACGCCGTCGAGATCTCCTTGAACCGAGCCTGCGCTGCCTCGTCGGGGTTGACGTCAGGGTGCAGTTCGCGAGCCAGTTTGCGGTATGCGCGCTTGAGTTCCTGGTCGGTCGCGTTCTTGTCGACGCCGAGCAATCCGTAGTAATCCCGTGCCACGTTTTTTCTCTCGTCCTTCTCTTACTTCTAGTTTTCCTCGTACCTCACGAAGAGGAGCGTCCGCCGGCGGCGACGCGCGTCATCGTTCGGAGAGGACTTCGCCGATGTATCTGGCAACGGCGGCAACCGATGCAATTGTTCCCGGATAGTCCATCCGAGTGGGACCGAGCACACCGACACCACCGAAAACGGTACCGGCCGCACCGTAGCCCGTCGAAATCACGGAGGTTCCGCGCATTTGCTCGACCTGAGTTTCTTCACCGATCCGGACGGTAACCATCCCGGCGTTCTGGGTCGAGGCCAGCAGTTTCAGCACCACAACCTGCTCTTCGAGCGCTTCGAGCACCGCCCGCAACGAGCCCGGGAATCCGGCCAGCCCGGAGAAGTCGGAGGCATTGCGCGTCAGGTTGGCCGTCCCGCCGAGCACCAGACGCTCCTCGGGATGCTCGACCAGTGTCTCGACCAGGATCGTCGCGGACCGGACAACGGCGTCGCGCAGATCGTCGGGAGCCTCGTCGGCCAGTTCGGAGACGGCGATGGACGCGGCAGCCAGGCGCTTGCCTTCCAGCGCGCCGCCCAGCAGTGCACGCAACCTGGACAGATCCTCGTCCACGAGGACGTCGCCCAACTCGACGATGCGCTGATCGACTCGCCCGGAGTCGGTGATGAGAACAAGGAGCAGCCTCGCCGGGGTCAACGCCACCACTTCGAGATGACGGACCGACGACGCCGACAGCGTCGGATACTGAACCACGGCTACCTGCCGGGTCAATTGAGCCAGCAGACGCACACCGCGCCGCAGCACGTCGTCGAGGTCTACGCCGGATTCCAGAAATTCCAGAATGGCGCGGCGCTCAGGTCCGGACAGCGGTTTGACGTCCGCGATGCGGTCGACGAACTCGCGATATCCCTTGTCCGTCGGCACGCGCCCCGAACTGGTGTGAGGCTGGGCGATGTAGCCCTCGGCTTCGAGAAACGCCATGTCGTTGCGCACGGTGGCGCTCGACACGCCAAGATTGTGACGCTCGACCAGAGCCTTCGACCCGACCGGATCCTGCGTGGAAACGTAATCCGCGACGATCGCCCGCAGGACCTCGAATCGCCTGTCGTCGGTACTCGACATAGTTGCGACCTCCGTTTCCTGCGCTCTGTGCACTGATCTCAACTGGCAGTCTAATCGCCCGAGCGCCAGTCTCGGGTGTTGCCCTTACTGTGGAGTCATGATTTTCAAGGGCGTTATGGACGGCAAGCCGTATCCCGACCACGGACTGTCCCTTCGTGACTGGTCCAAATTTCCGCCGCGTCAGGTCCGGCTCGACGAGATCGTGACCACCACCAAGGTCCTCGAACTCGACCGCCTGCTGTCGGAGGACTCCACGTTCTACGGCGATCTCTTTCCGCACGCCGTCCAGTGGAAGGGCACCCTGTATCTCGAAGACGGCCTGCACCGGGCAGTGCGTTCAGCGCTGCGAAATCGTGTGGTTCTCCATGCTCGGGTCTTCGATTACGACGCGATGCCCGGAATCATCGAAGGTTCGCACTAACCGATCTGCAGCGATGCAAGCAACGCGGGATCAGCCTGGCCGGGCCACGTACCGGTCAGGGTGAGACCGCCGAATTCGGCTGCGGCGTCGACCACTCTGACCACCGTCAACTCCAACGGACCGGACGTGATCGTGGTTTCCGAACCCACTGTCGAGCACGTCACCGTCGAGCGCATCACCGCATCGATCGCCGGAACCTCGCCGGACCCGCTGCCCACCACGTGCATTGTGACCTCCTTGGCGCTGCCGGGATTCGCGAACTCCAGTGCCGCTTCCGTTCCCCCGGTGCGGATGGTCGTTGCCAGTGCGAGGACATACGCGGGATCGCAGCACGCGTCGTAGACCCACCGCTCCCCCAGGACGGAATGGTCCATGGTGGAGATCAGGAAGGCTTCCGCTCCGGCGAGTGGAGCGCCTCGGTACGTGAGCGGAACCTGGAGAACCGAGCCGTCCGCCGTGCGGAGCAGATGGGTCTCGATCCCGACCTCGCCGTCCGGATCATCGAAGCGGTAGGCGTCGATGTGATCGAGGCTCGACGTATCGGCGGATCCGGTCCACGGTTGCTCAGGCACCCACGCCCTGAGCAGGTCGATCTTCGACGGATTCAGTGTCGCGCTGTGTATGAGGGCCACGCAGCTGAGGTTACGCCGCAGTGCGGTCACGCGGGCAGTGCGGCTACTGCGATGAGGAGTAGCGCCGCACCGCGATCGGAACCGCGACCGCAAGTAGTACGGCAGTCCAACCGAACGCTGCTGCGACGGGATGCTGCATGGGCCAGGATGCATCGGGTGCAACACCGGTATCCGAACCGAACAGCTCACGCAACGCCGCCACCACCGCGCTGACGGGATTCCACTCGGCCACCGTCGCAACAACACTCGGCATTGTCTCCGTCGGGACAAAAACGTTCGAGAGCATGATTGTTCCGAAGATCAGCGGGGCGAGCTGCTGAAGCATCTGCTCGTCCCGGATTGCGCTGCCGAGCACGATCCCGAGCCACGCCAGTGCCCATCGAAATGCCACGAGCAGCAGTATCGCAAGCGCCACGTCCGTGGCCGACGCATCGATCCGCCATCCCGACAGATACCCGACTCCCGCCATGGCCGCCAAAGCCAGTACGCCGGTGACGGTTTCCGCCAGCGCCAGACCCGCCGGCATGGCAACGGGCCCGATGGGCAAGGCGCGTAGTCGGTCGGTCAGGCCACTGTGCAGGTCCGCGTTCACTGTCGAGGCGGTGACCACCAAGCCCATCGCCGCCACCAGAACAAGCACTCCCGGAGTGAGATACGACCGATACGCGGCCCCGTCGGCACCGCCGGACAGCGCGCCACCGAACACGAAGCCGAACAGCAGCATCATGCCAAGGGGCGCAGCAAGAGTCACCGCTACCAGTGCGGGCGCATGGCGATACACTGCAACGATCCGCAGAAACAGGATTCGGGTGCCGGTGAACGCCGAGACGACAGTTCGGGTGGGTGTGGTCATGCGGAAATCCTCTCGCTGGTGTGGCCGGTGAGGGCCAGGAAGGCGTCGTCCAGTGTTGCCCGGCGACGCCCGATGTCCTGTACGGCAATTCCCGCGTCGTCGAGCGCTCGCAGTATCGGCAGCAGTGCGATCGACTGCCCGTCGAAGGCAAAGGACAGTTCCGTCGCCGATTCGTCGGAAGCGCCTGGCCGGCCGCCGAATCGCCCGACAATCCCGGTGACGTCAGCGCATCGCTGCTCGTCGACGATCACCACGTCGAGTCCCGTGCCGGCTACCTCGACGATCTCGTCCGGCGTTCCGGCAGCGACCACCCGTCCCTCGTCGATGATGGTGACGGCGTCCGCCAACTTGTCGGCCTCGTCGAGGTATTGAGTTGTCAAGACGACGGTCGTGCCGTCATTCACGAAACTCCGTACGTAGTCGTAGATTTCGTGCCGGCTTCTCGGATCGAGACCCGTCGTCGGCTCGTCGAGAAACAGAACTGCCGGGCGCACCACCATTCCCGCTACGATGTCGAGCCGCCTTCGCATGCCGCCGGAATACGTCTGCACCTGCTGGTCGGCGGCATCCACGAGATCAAATCTTTCGAGTAGTTCCCCCGCGTGCCGACGGGCAGCCTTGGGCGCATATCCATTGAGCCGGGCAAACATGGTGAGGTTTTCCGCGCCGGTCAGACGGGGGTCGACGGCATGAAACTGTCCAACCAACCCGATGTTCTTCTTCACCTGCACGGCATCGCGGACGGTGTCGAATCCGAGAATGCGAGCACTACCCGCACTCGGCCGCAACAGCGTTGCAAGCATCCGCACGATCGTTGTCTTGCCGGACCCGTTCGGCCCGAGCAGTGCGTGAACACTCCCTGCCGGAACGCTCAGATCCACACCGTCGACCACCGTGCGTTTTCCGTAACGCCTGGTGAGCGATTCCGCTTCGATAGCCGGCACGTCAACCTCCTAAATTGGGAACAGTGTTCGCAATAAAAGAATAGACAACTGCGAACAGTGTTCGCAACTGCTGAAGTGGGGCATGCTTGGTGTTATGACCAACGCCGGACCACCGGCCTCGCTGTGGCTGCGAGGCGAGGACACCAAACGAGGACCCCGCCCCGCCTACACGCTGGAACAACTTGCCGATGCCTGTGTCCGAATCGCCGACGCCCAGGGACTCCGCGCGGTGTCGATGCGCCTTGTCGCGCAGGATCTCGGGACGGCCGCAGCGTCGCTGTACCGGTATGTCAACGGCAAGGACGACCTGATGGCGCTCATGGCCGACTCCGTCGGCGCCGAATACGACTACCCGGCTTTGACCGGAGACGTCCGCACCGACATCCTCGCAATCACCGTGCAGTCACGCGGTATTCACCACCGGCACCCCTGGCTGAGTCAGATCCAGCCGACCAGCCTCGGCCCACAGTCGATGCGATACCTCGACCAGATGGCGGGCGCGCTGTCACCGACCGGGTTGAGTGCCACAGCGACGATGACCGGAATTGCATTGCTCACGGGATGGGTGACCAGCTTCGCAGCGCAGGAAGCCGCCGGCCTGTCCGCGGGTTCCTCGGCCGACAGCGGAGCCGAACACATCAGTGCACTACTCACTCATGGCGACTATCCACATCTGGTTGCGCTCTATGCAAGCGCCGATATCAACTCCTCCGCAACGGAATCGATCGACAACAACACGGCATTCGAGGCCGGAATCGACGCACTGCTGTTCGGCATCGCCCAATAATCGAGCACCCCGCAACCACATCTGAACGGCCAGTTTCGTCCAGATATACGCACTGGACAAAAATGGCCAGAAATAATGCGTGCTTTTGACCGAACTGTCCGTTATCTTTGCTCAGTGGTTACCGTCGGTGCCGCACCGCCCCTGTGCGGAATTTTGCCGCAGAGAGGCACTGCCATGGTTCACCGGCGCCGACTACGCCCCGGCAGTCGTTTCCAGGGTCTCGCCGTCGTAGTGACTGGAGGTGTGCTCACTCTCGCTGCTGTGGCGATCGCTGCGGCCAGACCGGATGACGTGCCGGTCGAACCACTCGGAAACGCGACGTACTGGGGATGGGACGGTTCCGCGCTGGTCGCGAAGACCCCGCAGGGTAGTGGCTTCACCGCCTACGCCGAAGGCGGCAGCCATTCGCTGGCGCTGAAATCCGACGGCACCATCACGTCGTGGGGAAACGACGGCTCCAAGCTGGTCGCGAACACTCCCACCGGTAGTGGCTTCACCGCTATCGCCACCGGCACCTACCATTCGGCGGCGCTGAAAGCCGACGGCACCATCACCTCCTGGGGCTGGGACACCTACCACCAGGTCACGAACACGCCCACCGGCAGCGACTTCACCGCCATCGCCGCCGGCGACAGCCATTCGGTGGCCCTGAAAGCCGACGGCACCATCACCTCCTGGGGAGACGACGGCTTCAACCAGGTCACGAACACCCCAGCCGGAAACGGATTCACCGCCATCGCAGCGGGCAACTATCACTCGGTGGCGCTGAAAGCCGACGGCACCGTCATTTCCTGGGGAGGCGACAGCCACCGGGTAGTCACCAACTCTCCTCAGGGCAGCGGCTTCACCGCCGTCGCCGCCGGAGCCCACCACTCGGTCGCCCTGAAAGCCGACGGCACCATTACTTCGTGGGGCTGGGACAACAACAGACAGGTCACGAATACGCCCAGGGGTAGCGGCTTCACCGCCATCAAGGCCGGCGCGAACCATTCATCAGCCCTGAAAGCCGACGGCACCATCATTTCCTGGGGAGACGACAACGTCACACAGGTGACGAACATCTACCCGAAGTAGCCGCTCAGGTCAGTACCGTGCGGATGACAGCGTCGGCGAGCAGCCGACCACGATCGGTCAGGATCAGATGATCGTCATCGACGATCGCCAAACCGTCGGCAACAACCTGATCGGCCGAATTGCGTTCGGACACAGTTAATTCCGCCAACGGTAGTCCGGTACGCAACCTCGCGGTCAGCATCACCCGCTCCATGTGAATATCGTCGGCGGACAGTTCCTCACTGCCACCGACGGGCAGCTCACCCTGAGCGAGCTGCTCCGCATAGCGCGCCGGATGCTTGACGTTCCACCACCGCACTCCGCCGACATGGCTATGTGCACCGGGACCCGCACCCCACCAGTCGCCGCCGTCCCAGTAACCGAGGTTGTGACGGCAACGCGTGTCCCCCGACTCCGCCGTTTCCGCCTTGGCCCAGTTGGAGACCTCGTACCAGTTCAAGCCCGCCGCGGACAGGCGCGCGTCGATCCGTTCGTATCGCGACGCCAAGACATCGTCGTCGGGAGCGGGTAATTCACCACGACGGACCTTGCGCGCCATCGCGGTACCGTCCTCGACGATGAGCGCGTACGCCGAAACGTGGTCGACGCCGGCCGAGAGCACCGCATCGAGAGACGCGTCGAGATCCTCGTCCCGCTCCCCCGGCGTTCCGTAGATCAAGTCGAGATTGACGTGCGCGAACCCTGCGGCGCGAGCCTCTTTGGCGGCCGCCACTGCCCTACCCGGCGTGTGGGTGCGATCCAGGATCTTGAGCACATGCTGGGCCGCCGACTGCATGCCGAGAGATATTCGCGTGAAACCCGCGCTCCGCAGAGCGTCGAAGAACTCCGGCGATGTCGATTCGGGATTCGATTCCGTCGTCACCTCCGCACCGGCCGCCAAGCCGAAACTGCTGCGTACCGCCCCGAGCACCTCAGACAAGCCGTCGCCGCCCAGAAGCGACGGGGTGCCGCCGCCGACGAACACCGTCTCCGCTGCCGGAGCCCCCGTCATCGCTGCCGCGAGGTCGAGTTCGCGTTTGAGCCCTTCCAACCAGGACTGTGGCGACGCCGAGGTTCCCAACTCGCCTGCCGTGTACGTGTTGAAGTCGCAGTAGCCACACCGCGTCGCGCAGAACGGGACGTGAACGTAAATTCCGAACGGCCGCGTCCCGACGCCCTCGATCGACGCAGCGGGCAACACGAAGGGGGTTGTAGCGGTGGCATTCACTCCACCAGTCTCCCAGCATCGCGCGCGCCCACCTATTCGTCGACCAGGTCCGCCTACCAAGTCCCCTGAGCACGCTATTTCCCCCAAATTTCGTGGAAATAGGTCCCCGAGTCGGAATTATCGAGTTGACGTGGCACAATGGTCCGCATGACCGGACTCGGAGTACGACTTGTGGCGCGTCGCCACGTCGACTTCAAGCGCGTGTGCAGTTCCACGTGTCTGCATTGTTGTTGCTGTTGATCTTCATCTGATCAACCAGCCTTCCCCGCTCATCTCCACCTGTTTCCCCAGCCTTCAGCGTTTTCGCTGCCTGCTTGGTGAGCACATCTGCCGGCCGCAAGCCTTTCGAGCCCGAGGACAGCCCCCTCACTCGACACGGTCCGGTGCACCCCGATCGGACAGAGTCACAACGCTGCAGCGTTTGTGTGCCTCGCGCCTGATCAACACCGCCGAAGATCCAGGAGTTCATCGATGACGTCGACAACCGACGCCGCCCAGACTGCCGAGTCGGCAGCGCCCGCCGCGGCACGGCCTGCTCGCGCTGCTCGCCCCACGAAGCAGCGCGCCGAAGGTCAGTGGGCCCTCGGATACCGCGAGCCGCTCAACGCCAACGAGCAGGCCAAGAAGGACGACAACCCGCTCAACGTGCGAGCGCGCATCGAGAACATCTACTCGAAGCAGGGTTTCGACAGCATCGACAAGAGCGACCTGCGTGGCCGGTTCCGTTGGTGGGGTCTCTACACCCAGCGCGAAGAGGGATACGACGGCACCTTCACCGGCGACGAGAACCTCGACCTCCTCGAGGCCAAGTACTTCATGATGCGAGTGCGCTGCGACGCCGGCGCGCTCAACGTCGAACAGCTGCGCACCATCTCCGGTATCTCGAAGGAGTTCGGCCGGAACACCGCCGACCTGTCCGACCGTGAGAACGTGCAGTTCCACTGGATCGAGGTCGAGAACGTCCCGGAGATCTGGAAGCGTCTCGAAGCCGTCGGACTCAAGACCACCGAAGCGTGCGGTGACTGCCCCCGCGTTGTCCTCGGTTCACCCCTGGCCGGCGAATCACTCGACGAGGTCCTCGATCCCACTCCCGCGATCGACGAGATCGTGCGCCGCTACATCGGTGACCCCAAGTACTCCAACCTGCCGCGCAAGTTCAAGACCGCCATCTCCGGTCAGCAGGATGTCGTTCACGAGATCAACGACATCGCCTTCATCGGCGTGAACCACCCCGAGCACGGTCCCGGTCTCGACCTCTGGGTCGGCGGCGGCCTCTCCACCAACCCGATGCTCGCGCAGCGCGTCGGCGCCTGGATTCCGCTCGACGAGGTTCCCGACGTCTGGGAAGGTGTCGTCTCGATCTTCCGCGACTACGGCTACCGTCGTCTGCGCGCCAAGGCCAGGCTCAAGTTCCTCATCAAGGACTGGGGCATCGAGAAGTTCCGTGAGGTTCTCGAGACCGAGTACCTCAAGCGTCCGCTCATCGACGGTCCCGCACCGGAGAAGCCCACGCGCCCGATCGATCACGTCGGCATCCAGAAGACCCGAAACGGCCTCAACGCAGTCGGTTTCGCACCGATCGCCGGCCGCGTCTCCGGCGACATCCTGGGACAGGTCGCCGATGCGGCGGAGAAGGCCGGCAGCGACCGGATCCGCTTCACCCCGTACCAGAAGCTCATCATCCTCGACGTTGCCGACGAGACCCTGGAGCCTCTCATCGCCGACCTCGACGCACTGGGCCTGCCCGCGCGCCCGTCGCACTGGCGCAAAAACCTCATGGCGTGCTCCGGCATCGAGTTCTGCAAGCTCTCGTTTGCCGAGACCCGCAAGCGCTCACAGGTTCTCGTTCCGGAACTCGAAGAGCGTCTGGCCGACATCAACAGCCAGCTCGACGTGCCGATCACCATCAACATCAACGGCTGCCCCAACTCGTGCGCCCGCTCGCAGGTCGCGGACATCGGCTTCAAGGGCCAGCTCGTCGACGACGGTGACGGGAATCAAGTGGAGGGTTTCCAGGTTCACCTGGGAGGCAGCCTCGGATTCGACAGCGCCTTCGGACGCAAGCTGCGCCAGCACAAGGTCACCAGCCTCGAGATGGGTGACTACATCGACCGCGTCGTACGCCAGTTCGCGAAGAACCGCAACGAAGGTGAGCGGTTCGCCGAATGGGCAGTGCGAGCAGACGAAGGAGATTTGCGATGACAGTGGACATTTCGCGAGCAAGCACCGACGAACTTCGCGCAATCGCCGAGCGCGGCGCCGTAGAACTCGACGGCGCCAGCGCACAGGAACTGTTGCAGTGGACCGAGGACACGTTCGGTGACTCGTACATTGTTGCGTCGAACATGCAGGACGGGGTGCTGGTTCACCTTGCCGCACAGGTACATCCAGGCGTCGACGTACTCTTCCTCGACACCGGCTACCACTTCCCCGAGACCATCGGCACGCGTGACGCTGTCGAGCAGGTGTACGGCGTCAACGTCATCAACGCTCGCGCACTCGCCAGCGTCGGTGAGCAGGACATCGCCGAAGGCAAAGACCTCTTCGCCCGCGATCCCAACCGCTGCTGCGCACTCCGCAAGGTCGCACCACTCAAGCAGACTCTGTCCGGCTACAGCGCGTGGGTGACCGGCATCCGCCGCGTCGAGGCCCCCACCCGCGCCAACGCTCCCCTGATCTCCTTCGACGAAGGCTTCGGACTCGTCAAGATCAACCCGATCGCGCCGTGGTCGGACGAGGAGATGCAGAACTACATCGACACCCATTCCATCCTCGTCAATCCACTTGTCGACGAGGGCTATCCATCCATCGGCTGCGCGCCCTGCACCAGCAAGCCAGCCCCCGGCAGCGATCCGCGTAGCGGTCGTTGGGCCGGTGCCTCCAAGACAGAATGCGGGTTGCACGCATCATGACAGTTGATTTGACACCCTCACGGCCTCAGCTCGACGGCACGCAGTTCGATACCCTCGACGCCCTCGAGTCCGAAGCAATCCACATCTTCCGAGAGGTAGCCGGCGAGTTCGAACGCCCGGTCATCCTGTTCTCGGGCGGCAAGGACTCCACGGTGCTTCTGCACCTGGCCATCAAGGCCTTCTGGCCTGCGCCGTTGCCGTTCACACTGCTGCACGTCGACACCGGCCACAACCTGCAGGAAGTTCTCGACTTCCGCGACCACGTCGTGGCGAAGTACAACCTGCGCCTGCACGTGGCCAGCGTCGAGGAGTACATCGCGGACGGTCGCCTCACCGAGCGTCCCGACGGTATCCGCAACCCGCTGCAGACCGTTCCGTTGCTGGACGCGATCTCCGAGAACCGCTTCGACGCCGTCTTCGGTGGCGCTCGACGCGACGAGGAGCGCGCCCGCGCCAAGGAGCGGATCTTCTCGCTGCGCAACGCTTTCGGTCAGTGGGACCCCAAGAAGCAGCGCCCGGAGCTGTGGAACCTGTACAACGGTCGCCACTCCCCCGGCGAGCAGGTGCGTGTCTTCCCGCTCAGCAACTTCACCGAGCTGGATATCTGGCGCTACATCGCCCGCGACAACGTCGAACTCGCCAGCATCTACTACTCCCACCAGCGTCCGGTGTACCAGCGCGACGGCATGTGGATGACCCCCGGAGTCTGGGGCGGTCCGACCGAAGGCGAAGAGCTGCAGACCCTTTCGGTGCGTTACCGCACCGTCGGCGACGGCTCCACCACCGGCGCTGTCCTCTCCGATGCAGCCGACAACGAAGCGATTCTCGCCGAGGTTGCCGCATCACGTTTGACCGAGCGCGGCGCAACCCGTGGCGACGACCGAGTTTCCGAAGCGGCCATGGAAGACCGCAAGCGAGAGGGCTACTTCTGATGAGCGATCTGCTCAGACTGGCAACTGCCGGCAGCGTCGACGACGGAAAGTCCACCCTCGTGGGCCGTCTGTTGTACGACACCAAATCCGTTCTCGCCGACCAGATCGACGCCGTGACCCGCGCGTCGGTGGACCGCGGTCTCGACACCCCTGACCTCTCGCTTCTGGTGGACGGTCTGCGTGCCGAGCGTGAGCAGGGCATCACGATCGACGTGGCGTACCGCTACTTCGCGACTCCCAAGCGCACGTTCGTGCTGGCCGATACCCCGGGCCACGTGCAGTACACCCGCAACACGGTCTCCGGCGCATCGACGGCTCAGCTCGTGATCCTGCTGGTCGATGCCCGCAAGGGTGTCATCGCGCAGACTCGTAGGCACGCAGCCGTTCTCGCGCTGCTCGGTGTTCCGAAGCTCGTTCTCGCCGTGAACAAGATCGACCTCGTCGAGAACCCCGAAGAGGTCTTCACCTCGATCTCCGCGGAGTTCAACGAGCTCACCAGCTCACTGGGCTGGGCAAGTGAAGACGTCGTCGAGATCCCGGTGTCGGCTCTGCACGGTGACAACGTCGCCATCCGCTCGGACAAGACCCCGTACTACACCGGCCCCACGCTGATCGAGCACCTCGAGTCGATTCCGGTCGACGCCGAGCCGCATCGCGTCGGCCTGCGCTTCCCGGTGCAGTACGTGATCCGTCCCCGCACCGCGGAGTTCCTCGACTACCGCGGCTACGCAGGTCAGGTTGCCGCCGGTTCCGTCGTCCCCGGCGACGACGTGGTGATCCTGCCATCGGGCACCCGCACCAGCGTGGTCCGGATCGACACCGCCGACGGTGAACTGGATGTCGCTCACGCCGGGCGCAGCGTCACGCTGATCCTGGCCGACGACGTCGACGTCTCACGCGGCGACACCATCGCCTCGCCGTCTGACGCACCGGAGCCCATCGGCGAATTCGACGCCACCGTCTGCTGGCTGGCCGAAAAGCCGCTGCGTCCCGGCGCTCGTCTGCTGCTCAAGCACGGCACGCGCACGACGCAGGCCATCGTGGGCAGCTTGGTCGAGCGTTTCAACGAGCAGGACCTCACCACGGATCAGAGCCCGGACACTCTCGAGCTCAACGAGATCGGCAAGATCTCGATCCGGGTGGCCGAGCCGATCGTGGCCGACGACTATGCCGTCAACCGCCACACGGGCAGCTTCCTGCTGATCGATCCCGCTGGTGGAAACACCCTCGCAGCCGGCCTGGTCGGCGACGTCATTTCCGCTGTCGAATTGGGCGAGCGCGTCTAAGCAGATGGTTCCGCTCATTGCTGTTGCGCACGGCAGCCGTGATCCCCGTTCAGCTCGGGTGATCGCGGCTGCCGTCGCAGCTCTTCGTGAAGCCCGGCCCGACCTCGATGTCCGGTTGGCTTTCCTCGATCTCAATGCACCGTCCATCGACCAAGTGCTGGACGGTGTCGCGGTGGAGGGTTACACGCAGGCAGTCGTGGTCCCGATGTTGCTGGGCAACGCTTTCCACGCGCGGGTCGACTTGCCCGGACTCCTCGCGGCTGCCGCGCTGCGCCACCCGCAGTTGGCCGTGACCCAATCCGACGTGCTGGGTCGTGACGTTCGATTGGCCGAGGCGGTGCGCGAGAGAATCCTCGAAGCCGGCGCGCATCCGGACGACCCGTCCGTCGGGGTCGCTCTCGCCGCAGTCGGTTCGTCCGACGCCGATGCCAACGCCGCAACTACGGAGTTGGCGGCTGTCCTTCTTGCCGGAACCAACTGGTCGGGCGTTCGCATCTGCTTCGCCACGTCCGCGGAACCAACCGTTGCTCAGGCCATCTCCGCTCTCGAACACGATGGAGCCGAACGCATCGTCGTCGCTCCGTGGTTCTTGGCTCCCGGACTGCTGACCGATCGCCTCAGCACTGCTGCAACCGCGGCCTTCCACGGTACGGTCTTCGCGGACACGATCGGTGCGCACACTCTGCTGGTCGAAACGATGATCGACCGATACACCACCGCGCTCGGAACTCTGCCCGGACGGTTGGTTCGCTCCGCCTGAGCAATTTCCACAGGCCGTTATCAGATTGTTACCGTACCGTTGGATTCATCCAACGAGCAGGGAGCATGACGATCACTCACAATTTCCGTCTCGGCACCGCCGGCGTCGCCTGGGTCCTTTCCGTCCTGTACCTACTGGTCGAGATCCTCACCGCCGGCGCCTGGAAGACTCCCTACAGCTTTGCGCGCGATTCCATCAGCTCACTGGGCGTCACAACCTGCAGCACCGATTCGTGTTCACCCCTGCACGACGTGATGAATGCCGCGTTCATGATCCTCGGCGCGCTCACCATTTTCGGAGCAGCATTACTGCACAAGTACATCCCGGGCGGCCGCGCCAAGAAATGGATACTGGGACTGGCCGTCGTCGTAGCCTTGAGCACCGCTGCCACCGGGATGTTCCCCGCCAACGACGGCACCTTCGTCCACTGGACTGCCGTCCTGCCCGGTTTTGTCGCCCGCCACGCCGTCCTCGTTCTCCTCGCCTTCGCGTTCTGGAATCACCGACGGTGGATCGCGGTGTGGTCCGGCCTGTGCGCAGCAACAGGACTTGTCGGCGCCGTACTTCTACTCGGCCGAACCCTCACCTTCGGACTCGGTGAGCGTCTCACGCTCTACCCGTTGCCGATGTGGATGGCCGTCACCGGCGTCGCCGCGCTCCTCGCCCTGATGCGCCGAACCGTTCTGAAGAACGTCGACATGACACTTCTCGGTAACGGATTCGTCACTGCCCTGCTGTCACTGCGGCCACGCCGATCACTGCCCCCGGTCTCCACCGACGTCCTTGCCCGGCGAGCGAAGACTTCCGTGTAGCGAACCCGAGGTGAGCAGGGACACACTGGAAGGAGGCGACGCGAGGAGACTCCCATGACCAGTGCATCTGTTCGACACGGAATCGTGGCCGGAATCGACGGCTCCCCCGGCGCGGTGAATGCTGCGCGATGGGCGGCGTCCGCAGCCAGGAAATTCGACGAACCCCTCCGCCTGACACATGTGCTGCCCGGACAGCCGGATTTCAGCGAAGGCGGCGCCGTGACCGACGAAGAGATGTTCGATCGTCACATCCGTATCGAAGGTGCGAAGTTCGTCGAGGAGGCCGAAAACGCCATTCGTGACGACCACACGGACGTCACCATCGAGCGTGCATTTGTCGCAGGCACCCCCGCGACAGCGCTCGTCGAACTGTCGAAAACCGCAAGAATTCTCTCGCTCGGACAAGCCGGAACCACCGAGATGCAGTCCGTCTTCCTAGGATCGGACACGATCAGAGTGGTGAACCGCGCCCATTGCCCGGTGACCGTCTTCCGCGGCAGCAGCGACCACGCCACGACCGACACGCGGCCCATCGTCGTCGGTATCGACGGCAGCAAACTCAGCGAACTCGCTACCGGTCACGCCTTCGAGTTTGCGGCGTTTCTGGGTGTGCCCCTCGTTGCCGTTCACACCTGGAACGAACATGCCTCGCTCGGCGGCTACTCCGAAGCGCGGCGATTCACCGATTGGGGTCCGTACGAGGAGCACGAGAACGCACTGCTCTCCGAATGCCTCGCCGGCTGGACCGAGAAGTACCCGGAGGTCGAGGTCACTCGCAGTGTGCAGAGAAGTGGACCGATGAAGGCACTTCTCGAGCATTCGGCCGAGGCTCAACTTGTAGTCGTGGGAAGCCACGGCCGAAGCCCGTTCATGGCCTCGATCGTGGGTTCCACCAGCCAGAGCCTGATTCACCACGCACAATGCCCGGTGATGGTGTGCCGCGAAGGGTGAAAACCCGTCACACCTGGCCGACGAGGCTCACAACCGTCGGAGATTCCACCGGCGATTCCGGAAGGTCGGGCACACGGGTCGCCCGGGCGTACACCGTCTCGCCGGCTTCCAGATGCAGAGCCGCGCTGTCGCCGCGCGTGACCTGAGCGGAGAACAATTCCCCCGTCGCTTCGTTGCGCAGGTCGACGCGAACCTCGAAGCCCAGGTACACGACACGTTCGACGGTGGCCCGAGTGACACCGAGCGATTCGGCGGTTCCGGCTTCCTGGGCCAGAGCCATGCTGGGGTCGCGGCCGAGACGAATGTCGTGCGGGCGCACCAACTGGCCGTTGAGCTTGGCTACTGACCCGAGGAAGGACATCACGAAGTCGTTGGCCGGGCGGTCGTAGAGGTCGGCGGGTTCACCGATCTGCTCGATCCGACCCTTGTTGAGCACGGCGATGCGGTCAGCGACGTCGAGAGCTTCTTCCTGGTCGTGGGTGACCAGAACCGTCGTGACATGCACTTCGTCGTGCAACCGACGGAGCCACGTGCGCAAGTCGGCACGAACCTTCGCGTCCAGCGCGCCGAAAGGCTCGTCGAGCAGCAGCACCTGCGGATCGACGGCAAGGGCGCGTGCCAACGCCATACGCTGACGCTGACCACCGGAAAGCTGAGCGGGATAACGATGCTGGAAGCCGTCGAGGCCGACGATCTCGAGAAGCTCGTTGACCTTCTTCTCGATCTCCGGCTTGGGACGCTTACGGATCTTGAGACCGAAGGCGACGTTGTCGCGAACCGTCATGTGCTTGAACGCAGCGTAATGCTGGAACACGAATCCGATGTCGCGCTTCTGCGGCGAGACGCCGGTGACGTCTTTGCCTGCGATGGTGACTGTTCCAGAATCGAGTTGCTCGAGTCCCGCGATCGAGCGCAGTAGCGTCGACTTGCCGGAGCCACTTGGCCCGAGCAGTGCGGTCAGGGAACCCGACGGGATCTCGAGGGACACGTCGTCGAGCGCCGCGAAGTCACCGTAGTTCTTGCGCGCCCCGGTCACTGTGATCATGTGTTGCTCCTCTTGCGGTCCAGCAGCGTCATCAGCAACAGGACAATGATGGCGATGCCCATCAGCAGAGTAGCTGCCGAATACGCACCAAAGGTGTTGTGATCGTCGATGTATCGCGAATGCACGAGCAAGGTCAAGGTCTGGGATACCCCGGGGAAGCCCGACGACACCATGATGACAGCTCCGAACTCACCGAGCGAGCGGGCAACGGTCAACACGATTCCGTAGGTCAGGCCCCACCGGATCGCGGGCAACGTGATGCGCCAGAACGTCTGCCACCCCGAAGCGCCCAGCGTTGCCGCGGCCTGTTCCTGCTCGTCACCGATCTCGTGCAGGACGGGTTCGACCTCACGGACGACAAACGGCAACGTGACGAAGATGGTCGCGAGCACCATTCCCGGCAACCCGAAGATCACCTTGAACCCCAAGGACTCGATTCCACCGAACCACCCGTTTGCGCCCCACAGCAGGATCAACGACACACCGACCACAACGGGCGAGACCGCAAACGGCAGGTCGACGACGGACTGCAGAACACCGCGACCGGGAAAACGACCGCGCACCAAGGCAAGTGCGGTGACAATTCCGAAGATCACGTTGATCGGCACCACGATCACCACGATGAGCAGCGACAGATTCAGCGCCGAAACAGCGGCGGGAGTCGTGATCGAGTCGATGAATGCACCGATCCCGTTCTCGAACGTGCGCGTCAAGATCACGCCGATCGGCACCACCAACAGAACGAACAAATACAGAAGCGCGACGGACCGCAGTCCAATCCGCGACTTCGTGGAAATCTTCATCAGCCGCGTTCCTCACGTCGTTGGCCCCGGGAAGCGAAGAGACGCAGAACGAACAGCGTCACGAACGCGATGAGCAGCAAAGCCACCGACACCGCAGCAGCATTGGTGGGGCGATCGATTTCGATCTGCTGCTGAATGTACTGCGACGTCACCTGCGTCACGCGCGGAATGTTGCCGCCGATGAGGACCACGGAACCGTATTCACCGATAGCTCGCGCAAACGCCAGGCCGGCTCCTGAAATCACGGCAGGAGCCAGTGTCGGCAACACCACGGAACGGAAGATCGTCCAGTTGGAAGCACCCAGAGATGCTGCCGCTTCCTCTACTTCGCGATCGACCTCCATCAGCACCGGTTGCACCGAGCGCACCACGAACGGCAGCGTCACGAATGCCAGCGCGACGATCAGGCCGGGCTGGGTTGCGTTGAGGTGAATGTCGATCGGCGACTGCGGTCCGTACAGCGACAGCAGCACGATCGACGCCACGATGGTCGGCAACGCAAACGGCAGGTCGATCATCGCGTTCACAATTCGCTTGCCCGGGAACTCGTCTCGCACGAGCACCCACGCGATGATCGTGCCCATCACGACGTTGATCAACGCTACGACGATCGAGGCGAACAACGTCACCCGCAACGACGCCAACGCAACCGGTGCGGTGATGGCGTCCCAGAACCCGGCGATACCGTCGTCGAAAGCGGTGACGGTCAGCGCCGCGAGTGGCAGCAGGACGATGATGGAAAGCCAGAGTGTGGCCACGCCGATGCCGAGTGGCCCGACGCTTCCCGTGACCCGCGCGAGTTTGGGTTTGCGGGTCACGGGTTTGCGGGTCACGGGTGTGCGTTCAATGGTGTCGGTCACGGCAGTCTTACTTGGTTGCGTTGTCGTAGATTACGGCGATGGAACCGGTGTCCTTGGTGAACAGTTCGGCGTCGACGGTCTTCCAGCCACCCAGATCCGTGATGGTCCACAGCTTCGTGGGCTCGGGGAACTTGCTGGCGTACTCGGCGGCAACCGCGGGATCAACCGGGCGGAATCCTGCTTCGGCCCACAGCTTCTGGCCTTCGGTGGTGTAGAGGTAGTCCTTGAACGCCGTTGCCTTCTCCAGAACCTTGCTGTTCGTCAGCACTGCGACCGGGTTCTCGATCTTGAACGTCGTCGGCGGGGTGACGTGCTCGACCGGATCGCCGTTGCCCTCGATGAACAGTGCTTCGTTCTCGTAGCTGATCAGAACGTCGCCGCTGCCCTGCAAGAAGGCTTCCGATGCTTCGCGGCCCGACTTCGGCTGGATCTTGACGTGATCGTTGACGAGCGCGGTGATGTAGTCGAGGCCGGCCTGCGGGTTCTTGCCGCCGTCACTCTTTGCCGCGTACGGCGCCAGCAGGTTCCACTTGGCCGAGCCCGAGCTGAACGGGTTCGGGGTGACAACTTCGAGGCCGGGCTGCAGCAGGTCGTCCCAGTCCTTGATGCCCTTCGGGTTTCCCGGACGCGTCACGATGGTGACAACCGATCCGAACGGAATTCCGTTGTAGGCGTCCTGATTCCAGTTCTTGTCCACCAGGCCGGCGTCGACGAGGCGCGTGATGTCCGGCTCGACGGAGAAGTTGACGAAGTCGGCTTCAGCACCGTCCTTCACCTTGCGCGACTGGTCACCCGATGCGCCGTACGACGGGTTGAACGCGACATTCTTGCCGTCTTCCGTCTCCTGGAAGGCGGGAATCAGCTTGTCGAAGCCGGGCTTCGGAACCGCGTAGGCAAACAGGTTGATCGTGCCGGCGCTGCCGTCGCTGGCGACGGCGTCGGCGCCGACGGTATCGCTCGAGCCACCGCTGCACGCTGTGAGTACCACGGCCCCCATGGTCGCGATAGCAGTGAGGAGTGTGCGGGAACGGCGTTTCATTGCAGATACCTTCCGAGAGGGCTGACAAAAAGGGCTGACCGAGCGTGAAAGTCCGAGACCTCTGGGGCTGAATCCATCGGGACGTTCGGACATGGGGAGCCGACGGGGCTTTCAGATGCCCTTGGTCGGGGGCGCGAGGAACGCGCAGAAGAGTTCGAGCGGGGCGCAAGTGCACCGCCGCGGAATTCGAACTACAGGGAAATCAACAACAGGCGACGTCAGCGACGTCGAGCATGCCGACAGCGATCAACGCCAACTGGTGGCGGATCTCAGGAGCTGCTGCTTCGGACACGTCGTGGACTCTAGCAGAGCGTTCCGGCGGTCTCGAATCGAATCTCTAACGAGTGAGAAGCCAGGCCACGATACAAAGAAGGATCAGGGCGATCAGGGCAAGAGTGACCCGTGAGCGGGGCATCGGTTTTCCTCGACTTCTCTCAGGATTTCTCAGGGGTTTCATCGGAGACCGTCGCCGGGTTGCGTCGCAGCCACTCGAAGACCGGCGACGACAACACAGCGGACAATCCGCGATCCAAACCGATCGCGACGCCGGCGCACAGGGGAACTACAACGGCAAGGACCAACACGACCTGTGGGATGAAGGGAAGCCCCGCAATCCACAGCTCCACGCCGTCCCACCAACCTGCAATTCGGTCCACGCCCATCACCCTATCGTTCGGGGCCACCGGCACCGAATGGCCGTGGAGTGGACGTGTCCCAGATCTGGCCGGACAATGTCCGAATGAGTGTCGACGACGAAGTAATGCAGGCCGTCCCCTCCACAACGGCAGGCCACCATCGAAGCAACTTCCCACCCATCGACGACTACGCATTTCTGTCCGACTGCGAGACATCCTGCTTGATCGCCCGAAACGGATCGGTGGAGTGGATGTGCGTCCCACGCCCCGACTCTCCGAGCGTCTTCGGCGCGATCCTGGATCGCAGTGCAGGGCACTTCCGGATCGGCCCCTACGGCCAGAACGTGCCGGCCGCTCGCCGCTACCTTCCCGGCGGGCTCATTCTCGAGACCACCTGGCAGACCGAGACCGGATGGCTGGTCGTGCGCGACGCACTGGTTCTGGGCCCGTGGCACAACGTCGACAAGCGTTCGAGCACTCACCGGCGCACACCTACCGACTGGGATGCAGAACACATCCTGCTCCGCACTGTGAAGTGCGTCAGCGGCACTGTCGAGCTCGAGATGAGCTGCGAACCGGCCTTCGATTACCACCGCGGCGCCGCAATCTGGGAGTACACCGGCAAGGTGTACGAAGAGGCGACGGCAACGTGCCATTCGTCGCGGCCGGGCGATCATCCGTCACTTCGCCTCACCACCGATCTACGGCTCGGACTCGAAGGCCGCGAAGCCCGCGCCCGCACCCGGCTGGTCGAGGGCGACAACGCGTTCGTCGCATTGTCGTGGTCCGAACTGCCGTCGCCGCAGACTTTCGACGAAGCCGCCGAGATGATGTGGCAGACCGCAAAATCGTGGCGTGAATGGGTCACCATCGGCAAGTTCCCCGACCATCCGTGGCGGGCCTACCTCCAGCGCAGCGCTCTCACCCTCAAGGGGCTCACCTACGCCCCCACCGGCGCTCTTCTGGCCGCCTCCACGACATCGCTCCCGGAAACCCCTGGCGGAGAACGAAACTGGGACTACCGCTACGCCTGGGTTCGCGATTCCACCTTCGCACTCTGGGGCCTCTACACCCTCGGACTCGACCGCGAAGCCAACGATTTCTTCAACTTCATCTACGACGTCTCCAGTTCCGACCACGGGAAACCGCACCCCTTGCAAGTCATGTACGGCATCGGCGGTGAGCGCACACTCGAGGAATCCGAACTGAGCCACCTGTCCGGCTACGACGGTGCGCGACCGGTACGCATCGGCAACGGCGCGTTCGACCAGAAGCAGCACGACATCTGGGGCACCATGCTCGACTCCGTGTATCTCCACATCCGTACCCGCGAGCGCGTCCCCGAAGCGTTGTGGCCGCTCCTCAAGAGGCAAGTCGAGGAAGCCATCAAGCATTGGCGTCAACCCGACCGCGGGATCTGGGAAGTGCGCGGCGAACCGCAACACTTCACGTCGTCGAAGATCATGTGCTGGGTTGCACTCGACCGCGGTGCCAAGCTCGCAGAAATGCAGGGCGAGAAGAGCTTTGCCCAGCAATGGACCGCCATCGCCGACGAGATCAAAGCTGACATCCTCGCTCACGGCGTCGACTCACGCGGCGTGCTCACTCAGCGATACGGCCACAATTCACTCGACGCGTCGCTGCTACTCGCGCCGCTCCTGCGTTTCCTCCCGGCCGACGATCCCCGCATCCGGGCAACCGTTCTTGCGATCGCCGACGAACTCACCGAAGAAGGCCTGGTTCTGCGCTATCGCGTCGAGACCACCGACGACGGCTTGAGCGGCGAGGAGGGCACCTTCACCATCTGCTCGTTCTGGTTGGTCTCGGCGTTGGTCGAGATCGGCGAACTCGATCGCGCAAAGCACCTGTGTGAGCGTCTACTCGGATTTGCCAGCCCGCTCAAGCTCTACGCCGAGGAGATCGACGCACACACCGGCCGGCATCTCGGAAACTTCCCGCAAGCGTTCACACACCTGGCATTGATCAACGCCGTGGTGCACGTGATCCGCGCTGAAGAGGCCGCAGAAGCCGGAGCCTTCCAGCCGGCGCACAACGCGACGTAATCTCCTGCTGTGCGCCTTTACGGTTAAGAAAGGCGCACAGCAGAGAGGTGGCGCTCCGCATCCGCGCCGATCCGCCGAACCACGTCGGCGGCCGGATGAGTTCCGTGCACAAGTCCTACAGCTTCACCGGCGTACACGACGCCGTTGCGCGGATCGGACGGGTCGTACGCCTTCGCGAGAGTTTCCTCATCGGCGTCGACGCCGTCCCACGCTGCCGTGAAGTCGTTGGCGATGGCCCGGCCACCCCAACGCTGCGGCCACGGCTGACTGCGCGCCCGATCGAACACAGAGGTGTACACGGTATCCGTACTCCCGGCTTCGACGACGCGATCACGCGCATAGTCCGGGCCGACGGTTTCGGGGCTCGCGAGTAGCGCTGTCCCGATCATGACGCCCTGACCACCGGCCGCGATGACTGCTGCCAGACCGCGGCCTGTTCCGATTCCACCGGCAGCGAGCACCGGCAGCGAGGTTGCTTCGAGGATCTCCTGCAACAGCGGCAAAGTTCCGATCCGGCCGGTATGCCCGCCTGCCTCACCGCCCTGCGCGATGACGGCGTCCACTCCGGCTGCCTCGACGACGCGGAGGTCTTCGAGCGTATTGATCTGCGACACAACGGGAATCCCGGCGTCGTGAATGCGGCCGACGTAGGCGGCGGGATCACCGAACGACAACGTGATCATGGTGGGCTTGACCGCGATCGCGGTGTCGAGCATCAATTCGTTCTCGGGCAGCGACCACGTCATGAGGCCGACACCGAATTTCCCGCCGATCGACCGGGCCACGTCGGCTTCGGTCTCGATCCACTCGGGCGTGTTGTACCTGGCCGCCCCCAGCAGACCCAACCCGCCGGCAGCGGAAACCGCGCCGGCGAGGGCGCCACCTGCCCGCCCACCCATGGGTGCCCCGAGAACGGGGATCTCGATTCCGAATTCTCGGGACAACCAGGTGGTGATCATGCGCTCCTACTTCTTGGGCTTCTCGCCGACCGATTCGGATGTCAGAGCTGCCACGAAGGCTTCCTGCGGAACCTCGACGCGGCCGATGGTCTTCATCCGCTTCTTGCCTTCCTTCTGCTTCTCGAGCAGCTTGCGCTTACGGCTGATGTCGCCGCCGTAGCACTTGGCAAGAACGTCCTTGCGGATCGCGCGAATGTTCTCGCGCGATATGATCTTCGCGCCGATCGCAGCCTGGATCGGAACCTCGAACTGCTGGCGCGGGATGAGCTCGCGCAGCTTCGACGTCATGCGGCCACCGTAAGCACCGGCGTTGGAACGGTGAACGATCGAGGAGAACGCGTCGACGGCCTCGCCCTGCAGCAGGATGTCGACCTTCACCAGATCGGCCTGCTGCTCGCCGGCCTCTTCGTAGTCGAGGCTGGCGTAACCCTTGGTGCGAGACTTGAGCGCGTCGAAGAAGTCGAACATGATCTCGCCCATGGGCAATTCGTAACGCAGTTCGACGCGGGTCTCCGACAGGTAGTCCATACCGCCGAGCTCACCGCGACGCGACTGGCACAGCTCCATGATGGCGCCGACGTACTCGCTCGGCGCGATGACAGTGCACTTGGCGACCGGCTCGTAAACTTCACGAACCTTGCCTTCGGGCCAGTACGACGGGTTGGTGACGATGACCTCGGACCCGTCTTCCATCACGACGCGGTACACGACGTTGGGTGCGGTGGAAATCAGTTCGAGACCGAACTCGCGCTCGAGACGGTCACGGGTGATTTCCATGTGCAGCAGTCCGAGGAAGCCGCAGCGGAAACCGAATCCGAGAGCGACCGACGTCTCGGGCTCGTACGCCAGGGCCGCGTCGTTGAGGCGGAGCTTGTCCAACGCGTCGCGCAGTACGGGGTAGTCCGAGCCGTCCATCGGGTACAGGCCCGAGTAGACCATCGGCTTGGGATCGCGGTAGCCGACGAGCGGTTGGGTGGCGCCGTTGCGCGCAGTGGTGACCGTGTCACCGACTCGCGACTGGCGAACGTCCTTCACACCCGTGATGAGGTAGCCCACCTCGCCGACGCCCAGACCGATACTGGCCTTCGGCTCGGGCGAGATGATGCCGACCTCGAGCAGTTCGTGGGTGGTGCCGGTGGACATCATCGTGATCTTCTCGCGCGGACGGATCCGGCCGTCGACAACACGCACGTACGTGACCACGCCGCGGTACGCGTCGTAGACCGAGTCGAAGATCATCGCGCGAGCCGGACCGTCCGCATCACCGACCGGTGCGGGGATCTGCACGATTACCTCGTCGAGAAGCTCCTTGACGCCCATGCCGGTCTTACCCGAGACGCGCAGAACATCGCCGGGCTCACAGCCGGTGATGTGCGCGATTTCCTCGGCATAGCGATCGGGATCAGCGGCCGGGAGGTCGATCTTGTTGAGGACGGGAATGATCTTGAGATCCTTCTCCATCGCCAGGTATAGGTTGGCCAACGTCTGCGCTTCGATGCCCTGAGCCGCGTCCACCAGCAGAATCGCACCTTCACACGCCTCGAGCGCACGCGAGACCTCGTACGTGAAGTCGACGTGACCGGGAGTGTCGATGAGGTGGAGGACAAACTCTTCACCGTTGACAGTCCAGGGCAGGCGGACGTTCTGAGCCTTGATGGTGATGCCGCGTTCGCGCTCGATGTCCATGCGGTCCAGATACTGCGCACGCATCGCCCGCTCCTCGACCACACCGGTGAGCTGCAGCATGCGGTCTGCCAGCGTCGACTTACCGTGGTCGATGTGCGCAATGATGCAGAAGTTCCGGATCTGCGCAGGATCCGTGAACGTCTTGTCGGCGAAGCTGCTGATGGGAGACCCCTTAATCGGACCGGCACCGGCCCGGATCCGGGCCACTGTCAACCCTTAGGATATCCAAGTCTCACCGCCGCCGCGTGGGGGGTTCCCGCGCGGCATGCGATTATGCTCGGTCGCCATGGCAAGCATGTGGAAGCAGCTCGGCAGAACCCTCGGCAACTTCGCTCTGGACAAGGGCCCGACGTTGCTACGCCAACTGCAGTCGTCGAACGCGCCGAAAGGCGCATCCGGTCGACCCGTTGCCGCCCGCACCGTCCCTACGGCGCATCGCGCCCGCAAGGTCGAGTACTCCCCTGACCTCGACGGCAAAGCCGATCCGGGCGAGATCGTCTGGACCTGGGTCGCCTACGAAGAGGATCCGACGCAGGGGAAGGACCGACCCGTTCTCGTAGTCGGCCGGGACGGGGACACACTCCTGGGCTTGATGCTGTCGTCGCAGAGCAAACGCAACGGCGAGCGGGACTGGGTCGCCATCGGATCCGGCCCGTGGGACAGCGAAGGCCGCCCGAGTTGGATCAGGTTGGATCGTGTCCTCGACGTTCCGGAAGCCGGCATTCGCCGCGAAGGAGCGGTCATGGACCGTAAGAAGTTCGACCTGGTCGCCACAAAACTGCGGGCCGACTTCAGTTGGAGCTGAAGCCGACCCGAGGACGAAGCGTGACCGAATCGGTCAACTGTTCAAGCGCTCAGCTGTTCAAACGATTGAATCGGCCGAACAAGGCGCGGTAGATGAGTGCGCCGAGTGCACCGCCGATGATCGGGAACACGATGAACAGCCACACTTGGCTCATGGCACCGACCTGGTAGGGAGCGACGGCAAGGCTGCGGGCCGGGTTCACGGATGTGTTGTCGATCGGGATCGAGATCAAGTGGATCACGGCGAGTGTGAAGCCGATGGACACACCGGCCAGCGGAACGTCGGAGATCTGGTCGGTGGAGGCCAGGACGACAAACACCAGAAGCGCGGTCAGCAGAATCTCGATGATCATCGTGGCGCCGATGCCGTAGCCGTCGGACACCACCATTCCCAGGAGATTCTTCTCAGCTGACGGGCTGTGCGCTCCCCATCCGTTGGCGCCCAGTCCGTCCGCCACCCTGTTGTACGCCGGAAGACTGTTTGCGACCGTGTAGATGACCACACCCGCCAGCAGGCCGCCGATTACCTGCGCGACGATGTAGATACCCGCATTCACTGCGGAGATTCGTCCGATGGCAAATTGACCGACAGTTACCGCGGGATTGACGTGACAGCCTGAAATCGGGCCGATGGCGTACACCAGAAACAGCAAGGTCAAACCGAAAGCCAGAGCAACTCCGAGATTTCCGACTTTCGCGCCGGCAAATACGGCGGTGCCGACGGCAGAGAACACGAGTACAAATGTCCCCACCGCTTCGGCCGCATACTTTTTCACGTCCGAGATCGGTTCGACCTCGGTCAATTCCTGTGCAGTTGGAGACATATTCCCACCTTCTTCTCAATGAAACGGCAGTAATGCTCACGCGACTAGATTTGCCGGACTTTACGCAAGGCGAGTGATCTCCACAACAACTTCGAGATCTGTTGATCGGCCGCCGGAATAAATACCCTTCAGCGGCGGCACATCCGAATAGTCTCGCCCCATCCCCACCGCGACGTGTTGTTCATTCACAGCTATCGCATTTGTCGGGTCGTACCCCCACCAGGCGCCCGTCCAGGCCTCGATCCAGGCATGCGACTCCCCCACCACCGTGTCCCCGACAGCGGCATCGCGCGCCGGATGAAGATATCCGGAAACATATCGACACGGGATTCCCATGGTGCGCAGTATGTCGAGCGTCAAATGCGCGTAGTCCTGACAGACACCTTCGCGCGCTGCCCAGGCTTCCACCGCCGACGTGTGGACTCCGGTAGTGCCGGGCACGTAAGACATTTCGCCGTTCACCCATTGCGATACCGCCACCACCGCTTCCTCCGGCGTGAGCCCCTGTCGCAATTCTTCGGCAATTGCCGTGAACTTCTCATCTCGCGGTACGTAATTCGTGAAACTCAATTGTTCGTTGAACCGATCCTTGATCGGATTACCGGCCAACTCGTCCCATCCGACCTTTTCTTCCGGCGCGACAAAAGGTTCCGTCTCAACTACGGAAAGTCCGGTGACTTCCAGTTCCTTGTGCGGCGCATGAAGATCGAACGCCGTCACCGCCGTACCCCAGTAATCGGTGTAGCGGTAGGCACGCGAAGCCGGCTGGGTCTCGACGCGGTTCAAGATAACCGTCTGCCGACCGTCGGCTCGCGGAGTCAGCCGAACCTCGTTGTACGACGACGTCACCGGAGCCTCGTAGGCATATCCGGTGGTGTGCACGACCCTCATTCGCCAACTCACAGTTCACCCTCCACAGTTGCCTCCGCGTACACAGCACTCGCGTCAGTCCACGCGACCCAGGGCGCGGCATGGAAGTACTGCAACGAAATAGCCTCACCCAGTTCGCGACACGTCTCCTGCCAACCGAGCAGCCGCGACTGTAAATCCTCGAGCAGCACTCCCTGCGGAAGGAACTCGAGCTCGCTTCGTGCTCTCCCCAGCAATCGGGTGGCCTCCGCCCGGATACCGACCCGGCTGCCCTGCTGCGGGTCCAACTCCTCGAGGCACTTCTCCGCCTGCCGAATCGAATGGAACACCGATCGCGGAAACAGCCGATCGAGAAGGATGAACTCCACGACCCGATTCGCGTCGAGAGCACCACGGTAGGTGCGCAGGTACGTGTCGTGGGCTCCAGCCGAGCGCAGCACCGACACCCACGCCGGAGACGACGGCTTGTCCCCCGCACGGGCCAGGAGCATGCGCACGATCATGTCGACTCGCTCGATGGAGCGACCCAACAGCAGGAAGCGGTAACCGTCGTCGCGGCTGAGCGTCGAATCCGCCAGTCCCGCGAACATCGCGGCGCGTTCCTCGACGTAACGGAAGAATTCGTGTGGCCCGAGGTAGCGTGACGCCCGCTCACGCTCCCCCAGTCCGTTGTATGTCGTGTTCAGGCATTCCCACATTTCACTGGACGTCACCTCGCGTGCGCCACGAGCGTTTTCCCGGGCGCTCGCCAGTGAGTCGACAATCGATCCGACCTGATTGCGACTGAACGCAACAAGATCCGTCAGCGACCTCACATCCAATTCCTCGTCCGGCGCGTCGATTCCGAGGACTCGGAGCAACAACCGCGACGTCCGATCCGGATCGAGAGTCGTGTCGTCGAGCAGTTGGTGGACGGTCACGTCGAGGATGCGCGCGGTGTCGTCGGCCCGTTCCACGTAACGGCCGATCCAGTAGAGAGATTCAGCATTTCTGGCAAGCATCCGTCAGCACACTCCGTTCTCTTGATTGTTTCCGAACGTGATCACTGTTGTTGTTGATTCAGTTGCGAGGGCGTCAGTTCCGGACCCTTGTCAGGTTCTGCGAATTCCGGTGGCTCGCCGACAAGTCCCTCGCCCGCAAGTTCCCCGGCGTCCGTTGACGTGGCAGCGGCCAATACCCACGTGTCCTTGCTTCCGCCGCCTTGGCTGGAGTTGACCACCAACGAGCCTTCGGGGAGCGCGACGCGAGTCAACCCGCCGGGCAACACCCAGATGTCGTCACCGTCGTTGACCGCAAAGGGCCGCAGATCGACGTGACGCGGCGACAAGACGTCGCCGATCTTCGTGGGCACTGTCGACAACTGCACCACCGGTTGAGCGATCCAGCCGCGCGGATCGGCTCTGATCTTCTCGGTGATCTCGGCCAGTTCCGCCGCACTCGCGTCCGGGCCGAACACGATGCCGTATCCACCGGATCCCTCGACGGGTTTGATCACCAGTTCCGCGACGCGGTCGAGCACTTCCTCACACTCGTCGTCCAGCCAGCATCGGAACGTGTCGACGTTCTGCAGCAGTGGTTTCTCGCCGAGGTAGTAGTCGATGATCTGCGGCACGTAGGTATAGACAAGTTTGTCGTCTCCGACACCGTTCCCCACCGCACTCGAGATCACGACGTTGCCCGCTCTGGCCGCGTTGAGTACGCCGGCGACACCGAGAATCGAGTCCGGGCGGAAGTGCATCGGGTCGAGGTACTCGTCATCTATCCGTCGGTAGATCACGTCGACCTGACGTTCACCCTCGGTCGTGCGCATGTAGACGACGTTGTCGCGGCAGAAAAGATCTCGACCTTCCACCAACTCGACGCCCATCTGCCGCGCGAGCAGCGAATGTTCGAAGTACGCCGAATTCGCGACACCCGGTGTGAGAACAACCACAGTCGGGTCGGCTTCGTTCGTGGCCGCCCCGGCTCGCAGCGCGCGCAGCAAATGGGTTGCATAATCACCGACAGCACGGACCTTGTGAGACATGAACAGGTCCGGGAACACCCGCGTCATGGTCCGACGGTTCTCCATCACATAAGAGACTCCGGACGGTGATCGCAGGTTGTCCTCGAGGACCCGGAAATCGCCGACCTCGTCCCGGACCAGGTCGATACCCGATACGTGAATGCGCACGCCGTTGGGCGGCACGATGCCGGCAGCCTCACGGTGAAAGTGCTCGCACGAGGTGACCAACCGGCGGGGAAGCACGTGATCACGCAGAATCCGCTGTTCACCGTAGATGTCGGCCAGGAACAACTCCAGCGCTTTGACCCGCTGTTTGATGCCCTTTTCCAGTCGCGCCCATTCCTGCGCCGCGATAACGCGCGGAACCACGTCCAACGGGAAGGGACTTTCCTGCCCGGAAAGCGAGAACGTCACCCCCTGGTCGATGAAGGCACGACCGAGCGCGTCGGCGCGAGCCCCGAGGTCCTTGCTGCTCGTCGGCGCCAGCGCGGAGTACACACCCTCATAGGACTCGCGCACCGATCCGTCGGCCGCGAACATCTCGTCGAAAGCCAACTCGTAGCGACCGATATCCGAATATCCGTCGAACACTCCGGAGGGACGCGCCCGCGTCGTGGTCGAGCTTGTATTCACCACATTGTCTGTCATCGGCGTCATAGCAAACATGCTGCTACAGGTCCGCGATTTGAGCAGCGCGGAAACATCCCCGCAAACCACGTGTAACCTTCTCAATCAGGCGCATCGTGCGGCGGTTTGGGATATTCGACCCTGGACTGGTAATCTTGCCAGTCGGTGCATCAGTGCGCCCACAGCTTTCTCGACCGTAACCAGCTAAAGACGACAAGGATTTTACGCGTGGCCAACATCAAGTCCCAGGTGAAGCGAATCCGTACCAACGAGGCGGCCCGACTCCGTAACCAGTCGGTGAAGTCCTCGCTGCGTACCGCGATCCGTTCGTTCCGCGAGGCTGCGGCAGCCGGTGACAAGGACAAGGCCAACGAGCTCCTCGTCGCCACCAGCCGCAAGCTCGATAAGGCAGCCAGCAAGGGCGTTATCCACGCCAACCAGGCTGCAAACAAGAAGTCTGCACTCGCGCAGGCTGCAAACAAGATCTGACGCATCCTCGCTGACGGTTCGCCGTCATCAGTGGTGTTTCAATAGCCGCTCCGGTCTACTCGACCAGAGCGGCTATTGTTCGTTCCCAACCCAGTTGCCAGCTAAACCCAACTGCGAGCTGCGCTTACCGAGCGCGCAGCGCACAAACCTTACGCACCGCTGATTCCAGTGCGTAGGACGAATCGACGGCAGCACCCTTCACATCTGCGTTGAGTGCGGCAACAATCTGCATCGCAGCGCCGATCGACGCCGGGTCCCAGCCCTTCACTTCCTTGATTGCCTTCTTGACCTTCCACGGCGGCATCCCCAGCTCGGACGCCAACCGGAACGGATCACCGCCGCGGGCATACGGGCCGACCTTCGCGACGGTATGCACCGCGTCGGCCAGGGCGTCGGCCAGAAGAACGTGCGGGGTTCCGATCTGATCAGCCCAGCGCAACGCTTCGAGCGCGCCCCGGGTATCTCCGACGATCACTTTGTCCGCGACATCGAACCCCGACACTTCGGCTTTGCCGGAGTAGTACTGGTGAACGGCGTCGACGTCGATCTTGCCGCCGGTATCGGCAGCCAACTGGGAACACGCCGACGCCAACTCGCGCAGGTTGGAGCCGACGCTTTCGATCATTGCCCCGATGACCGCGGGAGAAACCTTGACCTGCGCGGCCAAAAACTCGGCCCGAACAAAATCGGTCAGCTGAGACTTGTTGAGTTTGGCGCACTGATGAACAACGGCGCCCAACTTCTCCAGTGCCGGCGCCAGCGCTTTTGCGCGTCCGCCACCGGAGTGCAGGACGATGAGCACAACACCTTCGGACGGTTCGCGGGCCGCCTCGAGCACGAGCGCAACAGCATCTTTACCGGCTTCGGCAGCCGCTTCCAGAACGATCACGCGGTCTTCCGCGAACAGCGACGGACTCAGCAGTTCGGCAAGTTCGGGCGCATTGGCATCGCCGGCACGCATCCGAGTGATGGGGAGATCCGAGATTCCCTGCCCACGATCACCACGAACGGCCTTGATCAACGTCGACACTGCCCGTTCGATCAGGAATTCGTCGTCTCCGAGAACGAGGTGCAACGGGTCGAGGCCAGCCGGAGTACTCACCCGAAGATCGTCCCACGAGGTACCGACACCACGGACACGGACCCGTCGTCGCTTCCGTACACCGCGAGCGTGCCGCTTTGATCGGTACGTGCCACGACGCCACCCAACGATTCCAGTTCGCTCATCACCTGCGGATGAGGATGTCCGAAGGTGTTGCCGGCGCCGGAGCTCACCAAGGTCAGCCGGGGGCGAACTGCCTCGAGAAACGCGCGCGATGTGGTTCGCGACCCGTGATGTGGCAGTTTCAGGACATCGGCTCGCACGTCGATTCCGCTACGCGTCATCGATGCTTCGCCTGCGGTTTCCGAGTCCCCGGTCAACAGAATGCGGCCGGCGCTGGTGTGTGCCATCAGCACCAGGGATTGATCGTTGGCCGACTCGTCGGCGCCGGAGACATCACGGGGCACCGGCAACACCGGACCGAGAACGTCGAACTGCACCGTCCCGAGAACAAACGTGGACCCGGCGCGCAGACTGACCAGCGGAACTCCGTGTGCTCGCGCAGCCGCGTCCACATCGCGGAAACCTGATTCCGGCAACAACATAGGGCCGACACCCACAGCCGACACCGAACGGCCGGCAAGCACGGCGGCGAGCCCGCCGATGTGGTCGGCATGAAAGTGGCTGATCAATACGAGCGCAATATCGTCGACCCCCAACATGTTCAGGCAACGGTCCATCGACGTCGGGTCGGGACCGACGTCGATCACGACTACCCGGCCGTCTCCCGTCGCCAAGACCAGACCGTCGCCCTGCCCCACGTCGCACATCACCATGGCCCAACCCGGTGCCAGTCGCCCGCCGGAGAAGACGTGGTGAAACGCCAGTGCCAGTACCAGTCCCGCTACCACCGCGCCAAGTAGCCACCGCGAGATGCGATTCCACAGCAGGAATATCGCGACCAGCACCAGCCCCGAGGCAAGCAGTGCACCGAGCAATCCCGACGGTACGGTGATGTTTGCCCAAGGAACCGCAGCGGCCCGGTCGGCGACGGAGAGCAGCCACCACATCGGAGGTCTCACAGCCAAGGCCAGGAGCGCGGCCGTCGGCGGACTGACCAATGCGAGCAATGCCACCATTGCGCCCAGTACCGTCAGAATCCCGATCACGGGTGCCACCAACAGGTTTGCGGCTATCGACACCAGGCTGAGCGTGCCCGCCATTGCCGCTACCACCGGCGCGGTGACAGCAAACGCCGCGCCGGACACAGCCGTCAACTCTGCCAGCCACCGCGGCCACCCGCGCTGCCGAAGGGCGTCGACCCACACGGGCGCAAGGATCACCAAGGCACCGGTTGCCGTGGTCGACAGAACAAATCCCCAGTCCACAGCCAGTTCCGGCATCACGATCACCAGCACGATGACGGCTGCGCCCAACGCGGGCAGCGCCTGTTTGCGTCGACCGGTCACCAAACTGAGCAATCCGATCGTGCCCATGACCGCGGCGCGAAGCACGCTCGGCGACGGCCGCGCCACAATCACGAACGCCAGGATCGTCACTGCCGCAAGTACTGCCCCGATCCGAGGATCGAACGCTGCTGCCCGCACCAGTAACAACACTGCGCCCAGGAGAATGCTGATGTTTGCACCGGACACCGCGGTGAGATGAGAGAGACCGGCCGCCGTGAAGTTGTCCTTGACCACCGGAGACAGCGCAGAGGTGTCCCCTACGACCAAACCGGGTAGCAGCCCCGCTGCATCGGACGGCAACGCCTGCGCGCACACAGCCGAAAATCGTGACCGCACAACACCGGCCCACCGCTGATACCAGGGCGCATCGCCGATCTCGAGCGGCCCGCCTTCGGTGGTGATCACCGCCAACGTCAGATCCGAACGCGACGGCACACTCACCTTTCCCCGGATCGTAAGCACCTGTCCGGGAAGCGTTTCCGGCCACACCCCGCTCGGCGCGCGAACAGTGACCGCGCCTCCCGCGTCGTAGTGCCTGTCCCCCACCGTCACCGAACGGACCGACGCCCGGAAATACACTTGACCTGGTCCGATCGACGACGCGCTCGTCCGCGGATCCTCGGTGGGGCTCACCTCCGCAGTTACCCACCCACCGGACACCGCCGCGCGTGTCAGTGGATGTGCTTCGACATCTGCCATTCGCCACGCGGTGACCGCACTGAATGCCCCGCCGAACACGCAGGCCACCACCAAGACCGGAATCCAGCCCGTGCTTCCCCACCGCCAAGCACAGGCACCAAATCCGATACATACCAGTCCCGAACCCGCCGCGACGCACCAGGCAACTCCGGATCCGAACACGATGCCCGCAGCAGTTGCTCCCCACACCGCCAACGCTGCGGGCACCAGTCTCGCGTCGAGAACCCGCTGCTCTGCCTCACCGTTCACACCGTGACCAAAGCTCGCAGTTTGTCGAGGCGAGCCGGACCTATGCCGTCCACCTCACCCAATTGTTCTACGTCCGTGAACTTTCCGTTGGACGTACGCCACGCGAGGATCGCACTCGCCGTGACGGGCCCAACCCCGGGAAGCGCGTCGAGTTCGGCTTCGGTCGCAGTATTCAGATTGACCGGTGCCCCAGCGGCAGTCGAAGCTGTAGTCGAACTGGTCTGTTGTTGCGGCGAATCACCCACCGCACCAACAACCACCTGATCGCCGTCCGACAGTTTCTGCGCCAGGTTCAAGCTGAGAGTGTCGGCGTTGTCGAGCACGCCACCGGCCGCACTCAGCGCGTCAGCGACCCGTGAGGAATCGGGCAGTGTCAGCAATCCAGGGTTATGCACCAACCCGACAACGCTGACCACTATCGAGGTCGGAGCAGGCGCACTGTCGATCGTCGTTGGTGGAGCCGAACTGGATGTCGCAACCGGAATCCCCACGGCTGCAGGCAGTACCGGCACCGCCTGGATTGTCGGCGAATCCCACCACAGTGCAAAAACGCCGAGCCCTGAGGCAGCAACCGCGATAATCACCAAGGCGAGTGCGCCGCGCCGGTGCGGACTCCATCGCATACCGCGCCAGCGTTCGGGCACCGCGGAATACCGCGCATCCCGCTCAGATCCATCTGCTTCGTCGTCGTCGATCTCCAGCAGCCACTCGGGTACTGCCGGACGATCGACATCGCCGGTCATCGCAGAAAGCCGATCACGCACCCTCTCCCGCTCTTGATTGCTCCGCATACGTCGACGCTAACGAGCGAGCGCTGACCTGCGTAGAGGGAGAAATCGAGTTGGGGATAACCCGCGGCCTGTGGATAACCGACCGGCTAGGACGGACCGTCCTCTTCCGGAAGTGGGCACACCACAACACCGATCGCACCCACACCCACGTGCACACCCAGGACCGCGCTGAAATCGGTGACCACGGTTTCGGCGACGTTGGGGATTCGCTCGGACAACTGTGTCGCGATGCCCTCGGCTCGTTCCCGAGCTTTCATGTGATGGACGGCGACAGCCACGCGGCTTCGCCCCGCCCGTTCCACGGCCGCATCTACCAATCTCGCGAGCGCTTTGGTGCTGGTGCGAGTTTTTTCCTTCAAGACCAACTTGCCGTCCACGAGGTGCAACAGCGGTTTCATCGCCAGGGCTGTGCCCAACAACGCTGCCGCGGTACTGATCCGGCCACCGCGACGCAATTGGTCGAGCTTGTCCACGAAGATGAAGGCGCGTCCACGTTCGGCGACGTCGACGGCGCGCTCGTACACGAGGTCGAGAGGAGAACCGCTCGCTGCGAATCGCGCCGCTTCCAATGCTGGGAACCCCAAACCCATACCGGTGGACGCTGAATCGACGATGCGTACCTTGCCGCCGAATTCCTCGGCCGCCTGCCTGCCGGCGTCCCACGTGCTCGAGAGTTGCCGCGAGATGTGGACTGCGAGAACACCGTCGCCCTGGCTCAGATCCAGTGCTCGCCTGTATGCCTCGGTCAGTTCTGCCGGTGAAGCACCGGCCGTCGTGAGCCCGGACAGATCCTCGGGAATGGCGTCGACGCCTTCGAGGAAATCACAGTCGTCACGCAAGATGTGTAGCGGAACAATCTGGAGCCCACACGCTTCGGAGATTTCCGGCGGGATGCAGGCGGACGAATCCGTGACGACAACAACTGACACGTCGCTACCCGACCTCACTCGCCGACGAGGGCGCGCGCTGAGCTTCGGCGGCGCGAATTGCGGCAGTCATCGCTCGGGCGACACCGATGTGTCCGTCCCAGCCCCAGTGAATTCCATCCGGGTTGCCGTTGTCGGAGAACACGTTTTCACGTACCGCGTCGGCAAGATCCACGACGGGTACGTCTTTCGCCGTTGCCCATTCGGTGATCGCGGATACCGCAGCGGGACGGCCGGCATGGACGCTCGCGTACGCGTCACTGCGATGCACGGACGGCAACGTCGCGATCATCGGCAGCTCGGGACGCATGTATTCCAACGCATTTCGTGAGCTCTCGAGGTACTCGACGCTCAGTTTCGGCGGCAGTGCCACCGGTCGGCCGAGTGGAGCCAGGCGCGGTTGCAGCCACTGGTACCCCTCCCGAACCAAGCGCCGCAGGGCAGGCGGGCGAACGTAGCGGATGGTCTCACGTAGCGCGGTGGGCAACGGCGACGGCAGGGAATCCATACCCCCGACGGCAAACACGACAGCTCCGGCGCGCGGGACGGCAGCCCACACCCGCGGATCCTGGGTCAGCGCCCACCACGCGTCGCGGCACGTCCAGCCGATGCGAGCGACAAGCTCGACGTCCCACCCCAGCTCCTCGGCGACGAGGTTGGGCCAGATCCGGGGATGGTCGGCAGCCAGTCCGCCTTTGGGGCCGAAATACGACAGTGAATCGGCAATAACCAGGAGGACGGGGCGCTGCCCGTCGGCACTCTCAGAGAACGTCATTTGCGACACTCGCAGAAGCATTCCATACGTCGAGTCGCCATTCGATGGAAGCAGGATCTCCGTGTCCGCTGAGCTGAACCCAACTCGTATTTCCGAGCCCGCCCAGAATCGCCCAGCGGTCGATCGGCAAGTCGAGTAGCGCGGCAGTCAACGCCGCGATCAGACCGCCGTGCGCCACCAGGACAACCGGCCTCTCGGCCCAGTCGGGAAGTGCGGCCAGAAGTTCCGTCACCACCGGCATGCTGCGCTTCGCAACGTCGATGCGGCTTTCACCGCCAGGCGGGGCCAACGTCGCATCGGCTCGCCACGCCGCCCGCACCCCAGGGGTCAGCTGATCGACGTCGCTGTGAGTCAATCCTTGCCAACCGCCGAGGTGAGTCTCACGCAGACGCGTGTCGGTGAGGACCGGAAGTCCGGCCGCATCACCGACAGCGACTGCCGTGAAATATGCGCGTTTGAGATCCGAGGACACGATGGTCAACGGCGCCCGGTCGGCGATCACCGGACCAGCACTCTTCGCTTGGGTGCGCCCCAACTCCGACAAGTCGGTGTCGAGTTGCCCTTGCATCCGAGAATCGGCGTTGTACACGGTCTGCCCGTGGCGCAGCAGTATCAGCCGCCGCACAGGATTCGACGCCGCTCCCGGCGCCGAGGAGGTCACAGTGAAGGTTCCTGCGCGTCCGGCTCGGCAACCGTGTCGGTGTCGAACACGGTGTGTGCGTCAGCCGGTCCCGGGATGTTCTGGCCGAGGCCTTCGACCTCGACTGCCGGGCAGTCCTTCCACAGACGATCGAGAGCGTAGAAATTGCGCTCCTCGTCGTGCTGCACGTGAACAACGATCTCGGCGTAGTCGAGCAGTGCCCAGCGGCCCTCGCGAGTTCCTTCACGACGGATCGGCTTGTGGCCGGCTTCGCGGAGGCGATCTTCGATGTTCTCGACGATCGAGTTCACCTGACGCTCGGTAGCTGCGGATGCGATGACAAAGCAGTCCGTGATGACCAATTGCTCGGACACATCGAGCACCACCACTTCAGTGGCCAGCTTCTCGTCGGCTGCCAAGGCCGCGATGCGTGCCATGTCGATGGCTTCGGTTGTTGCGCTCACTCGATGTTCTCCAGTTTCGTCTTCTTGGTCGTGCTTCTAGTTCGAATCGGCTGTCTTGCCAGGCGCCGGCTCCGACATGGTTGTCGCACCGTCACGGCGCTCCGCGTCGACAGGTCGATACAGGTTCCGCTTCGAGATGTACTGCACCACTCCGTCAGGTACGAGGTACCAGACGGGACGGTCTTCGCTTGCCCGACGCCGACATTCGGTCGACGAAATGGCAAGAGCCGGAATCTCGATCAACGTCACCGCATCGGCGGGCATCGTGTCGAGGTGACCGGCCAGGTGTTCGGTGTTGAGGTCGAAACCCGGTCGCGATACTCCGACAAATTTTGCCAATGCGAACAACTCTTCCCAATCTTGCCAGGAAAGGATGCTGGCCAGCGCATCGGCACCGGTGATGAAGAACAGTTCGGCATCCGGATGATAGGCCCGCAGGTCACGAAGTGTGTCGACGGTGTACGTCACTTTTTCGCGGTCGACATCGACCCGGGAGACGGAAAACCGCGGGTTGGAGGCGGTGGCGATGACCGTCATGAGGTACCTGTCCTCGGCCGGGCTGACGCCTCGAGCCTCCTTCTGCCACGGTCTGCCGGTGGGGACGAAGATCACTTCGTCGAGCCCGAACCTGTCGGCGACCTCACTCGCCGCGACGAGGTGACCGTGGTGAATGGGGTCGAAAGTGCCACCCATCACGCCGAGGCGTCGAGCACGTCCCACCGATTGTCCCTTCTGCACAGCTGACGAGCTTACGTGTCTCACACCGGCAACAAACCGGACACCACGTCGGCCAGCTGCTGGGCGGAGCGGCACTCGTGCATGCTGATGACCTCGTTGTAGACCTTGGCGGCCGAATCGCCCGTCCCCCACTGACCCTTGGGCTCGGGGTTGAGCCAGTGTGCGTGCTTGGCCACGGCAACCATCTGCGCCAGTGATTGCAGGTTGGGGTCGCGGTAGTTGTTGCGACCGTCGCCCAGTACCAGCAGCGACGTGCGGCTGGTGATGCTCTGGGCGAACTTCTCCTGGAATACCCCGAATGCGTGGCCGTAGTCGGAGTGGCCGTCGTACGTGATCAGCTCAGCCTCACGAACCATCCGTGACATCGCGGATCCGAGATCGGCGTTCGAGTCGAAGTAACGGGTGACCTCGTCGGTGGTGTCGATGAACGCGAACACCCGGACGCGGGAGAACTGCTCTCGTAGAGCGTTGACCAACAGCAAGGTGAAGTGGCTGAACCCGGCAACCGATCCGGACACGTCGCACATGACAACAAGCTCGGGACGCGCACGCTTGGGTTTGCGTTGCACCAGATCGATCGGCACACCGCCGGTCGACATGGATTTGCGCAAGGTTCGACGCAAGTCGATGGAACCGGCCCGGCTGCGACTACGACGGACGGCAAGTCTGCTGGCGAGCAACCGGGCGAGAGGCGTCACGTTCTTCTTGAGCGTCGTGAGTTCCGCATCCGACGCGCGGAGGAAGTCGACTTCCTCGGCCAGTTTCGGAACACCGTAGGTGGCGACGCGTTCCTTGCCGAGATTTTCGGCGGTGCGCCGACGCGTTTCCTTCTCGACCATCTTGCGGAAGTCCGCGATGCGCTGGGCTGCTGTTCGCTTGGCAACCTCCGATTGATAGTCGGAGTTGTCCTTGCCCTCGATGCCGGCGCCCTGCTGATTTCCGAGCAGTCCTTCGAGGATCTTGTTGAGCAGTGTGTCCGGTGCGACGTCCCGCAAGGCCTGGTACGCGGAGAACGACGGCCCGTTGCTCGACTGGTACTGCCCGAGCTCTTCGACCATCGCAGCGGTGACAAGCTCGGTCAGCTCCATGGCCTCGTCGCTGCCGTCGGTCAGCAGTTCGGCGATCAACTCACGCAGTGCCTGCAGATCGATCGAGCCGTCGGCCTTGCGAGGCAACGAGACGTCGACGTCCCCGACGGCACGGTCACCGATCGCCTTGGGGAACCACAGATCGAAGACTGCGTCGAACGTCGCGCGGTGGGTCGGGCGACGCAGGAGCGAGCACGCCAGTCCGGCGCGAAGTGCCTCCCGATCGAGCAGATCGAGAACCGACATGACCTGGCCGGCGTCGACGGTCTCGGAGGGGCCGACCATGATGCCGCGTCGGCGAAGCGCCTCGACAAAATCGACGAGATGACCGGGCAGACCGTACGGCGCCGCCAAGCCGCCTGGCTTGATCGGTGACGTCGAACCTCCGAGTGCCATGACCAGACCTCAGTTCAGCCGAAGTTCGGCGGTTGCCCGCACCTGGTCGGACTGGTGCTTGAGGATGACGCCGAGTGTTGCGCGGACGGCGTCGTCGTCGAGGGTGTCCATGCCCAGCGCGAGGAGGGTGCGTCCCCAGTCGATGGTCTCGGACACCGAGGGAACCTTCTTGAGCTGCATGCCGCGCAGCACACGGATGGTGTTGACCAGCTGCTCGGCGATGGCTTCGGGCAGTTCGGGGACGCGACTGGCAAGGATGCGACGTTCGAGATCTGCATCGGGGAAATCGAGATGCAGGAACAGGCAACGACGCTTGAGTGCCTCGGACAGCTCACGGGTGGCGTTGGACGTCAGCACCGTGAACGGCTTCCGTGTTGCGGTGATGGTTCCGAGTTCCGGGATGGTGACCGCGAAGTCGCTGAGAACTTCGAGGAGCAGTCCCTCGATCTCGACGTCGGCTTTGTCGGTCTCGTCGATCAGCAGCACTGTCGGGTCCTCGCGGCGAATGGCCTTGAGCAGTGGACGAGCGAGCAGGAACTCCTCGGAGAACACGTCCGCCTTCGTCGAATCCCAGCTGTGGTCCGAGCCCGACTGAATCCGCAGGATCTGCTTCGCGTGGTTCCACTCGTAGAGCGCACGAGCCTCGTCGACACCCTCGTAGCACTGCAGGCGCACCAACTCGGCACCTGTCGTCTGGGCTACCGCGCGCGCCAACTCCGTCTTACCGACGCCCGCCGGTCCTTCGATGAGCAGGGGCTTACCGAGTCGGTCGGCGAGGAACACTGCCGTTGCAGTGCCCTTGTCGGACAGGTAACCCGTTTCAGCCAAACGCTCGATCACGTCGTCGACGCTCGAGAAGAACGGTGTTGTATCGGGAAGAGCTCGGTCCACGGTTAACTCCTAAAAGGGTGGGGCAAGTCTGGGTGAACTTTTCAGGCGGGTCGGGTGTGTCCGTCGCCCCAGACGATCCACTTGGTGGACGTCAGTTCCGGCAACCCCATGGGGCCGCGTGCGTGAAGTTTTTGCGTCGAGATACCGATCTCGGCTCCGAATCCGAACTGCTCACCGTCGGTGAAGGCCGTGGATGCATTGACCATGACGGCTGCTGCGTCGACGCGAGCGGTGAACTCGCGGGCTGCCGAGAGATCCGACGTCACGATTGCCTCGGTGTGGCCGGTGCCGTACGTGTCGATGTGCTCGACTGCCTCGTCCAAGTCCTTGACGACTTTGAGGGCGACGTCGAGCGTGAGGTACTCCTTCGACCAATCGTCCTCGGTGGCCGGAACGAGTTCGGGCAGATCTCCGTGAACTACGACGTCGTGCATCTGCAGCGCCTGCAGCAGCTTCGGCACTGCCGTGTCCGCGATCGCAGCGTCGACCAGAATCGTCTCGGCGGTGTTGCACACGCTGGGCCGACGGGTCTTGGAGTTGAGCACGATCTTCTCGGCCATCAGCAGATCGGCAGCGGAGTGCACGTAGACGTGGCAGTTTCCGACGCCGGTCTCGATAGTCGGAACCGTGGCGTCACGAACGACGGCACTGATCAGGCCGGCGCCGCCGCGCGGGATGACAACGTCCACGAGACCGCGAGCCTGAATCAGGTGCGTCACGGTTGCCCGGTCGGCGCTCGGCAGAAGTTGAACGGCGTCTTCGGGGAGTTCCTGCGCAGCCAACGACGCGCGAAGAGCAACCACCAGAGCTTCGTTGGATTTGACTGCCGACGACGAACCGCGAAGCAGTGCAGCATTTCCCGACTTCAGGGTCAGACCGAACGCGTCCACCGTGACGTTGGGGCGAGCCTCGTACACCATGCCGACAACACCGAGCGGGACGCGCTGCTGACGCAGTTCCAGGCCGTTGGGCAGTGTGGATCCGCGGAGAACTTCACCGATGGGGTCGGGTAATCCGGCAACCTGGCGCAGGCCCGACGCGATGCCTTCGATCCGATCGGCTGTCAGACGCAAACGGTCGAGCAGCGATTCCTCGGTACCCGCAGCCTTCGCCGTGTCGATGTCGACGGCATTTGCCGCGAGGATCTGATCACTGGCGGCAAGAACTGCGTCGGCCGCGGCGTGGAGCGCTTGGTCCTTCTGTGCTGTTGTCAGCAACGCCAGGACACGCGAAGCCTTGCGTGCCCGGCGGGCAGCCTCGTGCACGACGTCGCGAGTGTCCGAGCCGGTGGAAGTTACAGCAGTCATGAATACACATTAGCCATTGACTCCGACGCGTTCCTTTCGGGAATGATTCGGACTGGTGCCGCTGTTGCACGGGATCAACCGACTTTCCGTTCTTCCTCGAATCAGGAGTTACTTCGTGAGCGTGCTGTTCGAACCTCTCACCCTCCGCGGCGTCACCTTTCCCAACCGCGTGTGGATGGCGCCCATGTGCCAGTACTCCGCTGATGTCATCGGAGATCAGGTAGGTGTGCCCAACGACTGGCATCGAACGCATCTGGCGAGCCGCGCAATCGGTGGTGTCGGGTTGATTCTCACCGAGGCGACCGCTGTGAGCCCGGAGGGACGAATCAGCCCGGCCGATCTCGGTATCTGGAACGAGCGGCAGGCTCGCGCGTTTGCGGAGATCAACGCGCAGCTCGCGTACTTCGGTGCCGTGCCCGGAATTCAGCTGGCGCATGCCGGCCGGAAGGCGTCGACGAAGGTTCCGTGGCGTGGCGGCAGATCCCTCGACGCAGACGACCGTCTGTCGTGGAACACCGTCGCCCCCAGCGCGGTGGCATTCGGCGATTACACCCCGCCGACGGAACTGACAACGGATGCGATTGCCGGCATTGTCGCCGACTTCGCGGCGGCAGCCACCCGCGCTCTCCAAGCGGAGTTCAAGGTCGTCGAAATTCACGCGGCACACGGATACCTGATCCACCAGTTCCTCTCGCCACTCAGCAACAAGCGAACAGATCACTACGGCGGTAGCTTCGAGAACCGCATCCGTTTCCTCCTCGAAATCCTCACGGCTGTTCGAGAAGTGTGGCCGGCCGAGCTGCCGCTGTTCGTGCGTGTGTCTGCCACCGATTGGGTGGAGCGACGCGACGGGGAATTTCACGAGCTGAGCGAGGAACGTGGGCTCGAGGTTGACAGTTGGACCGCGGATCAGACTGTGGCGCTTGCCAACATCCTCACCGACTACGGCGTAGACCTTGTCGACGTCTCCACTGGCGGCAACTCACCGGGAGCGCAGATCCCGGTCGGGCCCGGCTACCAGGTTCCCTTCGCCCGCCGCATCCAGAACGAATCCCTGGTTCCCGCGGCGGCAGTCGGACTGATCACCGAACCCGAGCAGGCCGAGGAGATCATCGAGGACGGCAGTGCGGTGGCCGTGCTGCTGGGACGCGAACTCCTCCGGGATCCGTACTGGGCGCGCCGCGCCGCTCGCGAGTTGAATGCCGAGGTAGGGCCGCGGGTTCCGTCGCAGTACGCCCGCGCCTACTGACGACAGGCCGCCGGCGCCTCAGCTTCGGAGGCGCCCGCGGCGTCGAGTCTTGGTCGCTTCGACGGGATCGATGCTGCTGCCTGCCCAGATCGACGCCAGGTGCAAGCTCATTTCCCGGCCGGAATGGACATGTGAAAATGCGGATGCGGCAGCGCGATCCGGATCGCGGTCGGCTATCGCCGAATAGAGGTGTTCGTGTTCGGCGCACTGCTGCCCGGGGTCGCGGTCCTTGGTGAGATGAAACAGCCACTGGACACGCGCTTCGAGTGGCCGGAGCAGCGACTCGAGCAGCGGGTTCGCCGACATCTCGACAATCATCGAGTGGAACCGCGCGTTTGCCGCGGCTATGGCCGGCTTGTCGTTCAAAGCGGTTGCCGCCCGCGCAGTTTCGAGCTGGGCGGCAAGCGCTTTCAGGGAATCCTCGTCGACGCGTTCGGCGGCCAGCCTCGCCGCGAGCACTTCGAGACTCTCGCGGACATCGAAGAGATCCCGCACGTCGTCGACGGTGAACGGAGCGACGATCGCGCCCTGCCTCGGCACCAGAACAACCAGTCCGTCCTGCTGTAGCAGCGAGAGTGCCTCGCGCAGCGGGATGCGGGAAACATTCAATTCTGCAGCCAGATCACGTTCGACCAATCGGGTCCCCGGGGCCAGCGCCAAATTGACAATGCGGTCACGAATCTCATCGTAGGCGATGTCTCGCAATGACTTTCGAGTATCCACCGGAACCTCTGTCGACACGGGCACTCCTTCGATCTTCTCCTGCACTCGAGTTGAGCGTAGCGGTGCGCGATTCCCGCAAGCGCGGTGTGCAGTCCCTTACGTATCGGTAACACCGACGAAATAACGGTCCCGCATTCTTCTACTTAACGGTATACCGCTAATTGCACGCATGGACCTCAGGAGACCCGCATGAAAATTCCTCTCGCACTCGTAGCGCTCGCAGCCACCGCCTTGACTGTTACTTCCTGCAGTTCTACCGACGCGGAATCAGCGGGAGACGCACTCTCCGTGGGCGTCTTCTTTCCCGGTTCGATCTCGGACACGGGCTTCATGGAGTCCGGCTTCCTCGGCTACCAGCGAATGATCGAGACGTACGGCGACCGGATCGACGCCAGTTACGTCGAGCAAGTCGCCGCAGCGGACTACCAGCAGGCCCTTCAGCGATTCGCGTCGACAAACGACCTGGTCATCTCCGTCGGCGGGCAAACCGACGCCGACGTGCGAAAGATCGCCGCACAATTCCCAGACGTCAAGTTCGTGGAAATCGGCGGCCCTGCCGACGCGGTTCCGCTCGACAACCTGGCATACTACGACCCCCAGCAAGCCGAAGCCGAATTCCTTTCCGGCGCAGTTGCTGCGAGCGTGTCCAAGACCGGCGTAGTCGGATTTGTCGGCGGCGTCGAACTCCCCGCAATTGTCAACGCAGCATCGGCATTCCAATCCGGAGCCACCCTGACGCGCCCTGATATTCGAGTCCTGAGCCCACAATATGTCGGCGACTTCAACGACCCTGCCAAGGCCAAGCAAGCCGCCGGGGCCGAATTTGCCGGTGGCGCTGACGTTCTCGGACAGATCGTCAACCTCGGCAAGCAGGGTTTGCAGCAGGCAGCACGCGAAGCCGGCGCAACGATGAGCGGCGGACCTATTCCCGGCGACTGCAGTGATCCCACCTATGTCGGCTATGTCCGCACCGATATCGGAACCGAAATCGAATACGCGGTGTCCTCGACACTCGACGGAACGTGGGCCGCCGAACAGGTTCCCTTCGGGCTCAGATCCGACAAGGGCGGTACCGACTACCTGCTGTGCAGCAACGATCCGGCAGCCGCCGCGGCGTTGACACAGGCCAAGGCCACTGTGGTTGACGGCACCGCGAAGTTGTACTGATCAATGGCCACATTGACACTGAACGGCATCGGCAAGCGGTTCGGATCGGTATCCGCGTTGGCCGATGTCACCATGACCGTCGCGCCGGGTTCGGTGCACTGCATTCTCGGCGAGAACGGTGCGGGAAAGTCCACACTCTGCAACATCGTCTTCGGCTCGACCTCACCGTCGTCAGGCACGATGACACTCGACGGCCAGGCCTATGCGCCGGATTCGCCCGCCGACGCCATCGCTGCGGGAATCGCGATGGTCCATCAACACTTTTCGCTGATTCCGACCATGACCGTCCGGGAGAATCTCATACTCGGCGCCAGGGGTTTTCGGCTTCCCGTCGATGCACTGACCGCCAAGCTCGACGTCATCTCGCAGCAGTACGGACTGACAGTCGATCTCGACGCGCTGACGTCCGACCTGCCCGTCGGATCCCGCCAGAAAGTCGAAATTGTCAAGGCTCTCCTACGCGATCCCGAATTGGTGCTACTCGACGAACCGACTGCCGTCCTCGACCCCGGTGAGATCGACACCCTGATCGGAACCTGTCACGCACTGGCCGCTGCCGGTAAATCCGTCGTGCTCATCACACACAAACTCGGTGAGGTCGCCCGTGCAGCCGACGCGGCGACGGTACTGCGCGGCGGAAAAGTCAGTGGCGGTGGACTTCTCGCCGAGAGATCGATTTCCGAACTTCTCACCGACATGGTGGGTTCGGCAGCGCCACTCTCCCATGCCCGTGTTGTCAGGCGCCCCGCTTCCTCCGAACCCGGGCTCGTTCTCGAGAACATCTCGTTCACGCGCCCGGATCGAAGCGAAGCGCTGACCGGTGTCGATCTGACCGTCTACCGCGGTGAGATCGTCGGCATCGCGGGCGTCGAAGGTAACGGCCAGAGCGAGCTGGCTTCGATCCTCTCCGGCGCAATCAGGGCAGAGACCGGGAAAACCATTCTCGGCGCTGTGGACATCACCGGCTTCGACCCCGCAGCACGAACCGGGGTCGGTCTCGGAGTGGTCCCCGAAGATCGTCACGCTGAGGGGATCGTCTCCGCACTGACCGTCACCGACAACCTGCTTCTCGGCCGATTGAAGGATTACACACGTTTCGGACTGCTCGACCGCGCCAGGATGCGTGCTCGTACGGCGAGCGCGATCGCCGAATACTCCATCCACACCGATGGCCCCGACGCTCCGATGCACTCGTTGTCCGGGGGTAATCAGCAGAAAGTTGTACTCGCCCGGGAACTCTCGATCGACGGGCTCGCAGCGGTCGTGGCAGCGCAACCGACCCGTGGCCTCGATATCGGTGCAGTTGGCTTTGTACTCGAGCGACTCCGCCGGGTCGCCGACGCCGGGGCTGCCGTACTGGTCATCTCCAGTGAATTGGACGAACTGATGGCCGTGTGCGACAGGATCCTCGTCGCCTACCGCGGGCAGTTGCTCGGCCCGATAGACGCGAATTCCGATACCGCACAGGACAAGATCTCCGAACTGATGATGGGAGTGGCAGCGTGAGACGACACCCAGTGGTCATCGGATCAGCCGCGCTCGCGATTGCCGCGCTGGTCGGTCTCCTGCTGGCCGCAGCCGCCGGTGCTGGCCCGGCCGAAGCCACCGAAGCGCTCATGGACGGCATGTTCGGAACACCCTTTGCCGTCGGCACCTCCCTGAACAACGCGGCGCTGCTCATGCTCATCGCTGCGGGCTTCACCATCGCCTACCGCGCGGGCTTGGTCAACGTCGGTGGAGAAGGCCAGATGGCACTGGGAGGCATCTGTGCGACAGCGGTCGGTGTCTCGCTCCCGGAGGAGCTTCCCGCGGGGGTAGGAATCGTCGCTGTTCTGACGGCTGCTGCCGTCGGCGGCGCCTTCTGGGCGTCGATCGCCGCGTATCTGAAGGTTCGACGCGGTACGAGCGAGATCATCACGACTCTCCTACTCAACTTCGTCGGTCTTGCAGCCGTCGTACTCGTTGTTCACGAACCGGCGCTGTTGCGCCAGCCTGTCACGTCGTCGGAAACTCTCCCGCAGTCCGAGCAACTGAGAGAATCCGGCCAACTCGCACTACTCGGCTTGCACAAGTCACCCGCAACCATTGCGCTCCTCATTGCTCTCGTCGCAGTCATCGCGGTCGGAGTTCTACTTCAGCGAAGTGCTGTCGGGCTGAAACTGAAGTCGGTCGGCCTGTCACAGCACGCTTCGCACCGACTCGGAATTCCCGTCGATCGAACCCGATTCCTGAGTCTGACTGTCGCCGGGGCCTTTTCCGGAGTCGCCGGGGGCATGATCGTCGCCACCGCACCGTTCATTCTGGCCGAAGGCTTCTCGTCGGGATTGGGGTTCACCGGACTTGTTGTCGGTTTGCTCGCGCGTGGGTCCATGACGGCGGTCGCCGTCGTCTCACTTCTTCTCGGATTCCTCGTCTCCGGCGGTATCAATCTCCAATTGGCAGTGGGGGTTCCCGCGGCAACGGTGTCGGTGATCGAATCCGTTCTCATCATTCTCATTGCCGGCAGCGCACTGTGGACCACGACGTCGGCCGTGCGCCCGAGAAAGCCCGCACCGAGCAAGGAAGGTGTATCGGTATGAGTACTGCAGTGATCACCGGAATCATCTCCAGCGGAGTCAGCTTCGCCATTCCCCTGCTGGTTGCGGCAAGTGGCGAATCGATCAGTGAACGCGCCGGGGTGCTCAATCTGAGTATGGAGGGAATGATGCTCACCGGGGCCTTCGCGAGCGTTCTCGCGACGGTTACCACCGGTTCTCCCGTCTTGGGCGTCGTGGCCGGTGTCATCGCGGCAACCGTCTTCGGTATCGCGCAGGCACATCTGAGCATTCGCCTGCGCGCAGATCAGATCGTCATCGGCGTCGCCGGGAATGCTCTTGCGCTGGGTCTGACCACCTTCGGATCCCGAGTTCTCCTGTCCGACGGCAAAGGGCAGTCGATCGACGGATTCCACGCCGTGGATATCCCTGTGCTCAGCGATATACCTCTTGTGGGGCCGGCGTTGTTCGGTCAGACACTTCTCGGATACCTCTGCATAGCACTCGTCATCGGGATGGCAGTTCTGTTCTCGAAGCGGACGCTGCCAGGTCTCACCGTCGACGCCGTCGGCGAGGATGCACTCTCGGCGGAGTGGACCGGACTACCGGTGCGACGTGTTCGGTACCTGTGCGTCCTTCTTGCCGCTGCCGCGGGCGGTTTGGCCGGCTCGCAACTTGCACTCTCGGAAGTGCATTCGTTCAGCGACAACATGACGGGCGGCCTCGGTTACCTCGCAGTGGTGGCCGTCATCGCAGGGGGCTGGCGGATTCTCGGCATCGTCTATGCCTGCATGTTCTTCGGGTTCGCGCAAGCACTGCAATTCGCATTACCTGCTCTCGGCATCGACATTCCCTACGCACTGCTGGTCATGCTGCCGTACGTCATCGCGATCGTGGCGATCAGCGGATTCATCGGCGGTCGTAGCGCACCGTCCTGCCTGACCATTCCCTACACCGGCAACAGCCGATAAGGACCCTTCATGACATTGATTCTCAACCACTCCGACATCACGAGGCTGATCGACCGCAGCAAGATCTACGCCGCAGTCGAACGCGCTCACGCCGACCTTGCTCGCGGTGCGGCAGTCAATCCACAACCGATAGCGATGCCGTTGCCCCACGGTGGAAACGCAATTCCGATGACGGCGTCAACGGCGCAGTCGAGTTCGGTCAAACTTCTCTCGGACATGCCCGCCAATGCCGCTCGCGCACTGCCGACGCAGCGCTCGACGATCATTCTCACCTGCGCCGAAACCGGAGAATGCGAAGCGGTACTCGACGGGCGAGCCATCACCGCGATCCGTACTGCCGCAGCCAGTGCTGTTGCCACGGAATATCTTTCCAGGAAATCGAGCACTGTTCTCGGTGTTGTCGGGGCAGGCACCCTGGCGGTGGAACACACTCGCGCAATTGCACGCATTCGCGGAATCGACAAGGTACTCGTCTGGTCTCGCTCCACGTCCACAATCCAAACATTCGAGGAACGTATCGCCGATCTGAACCTCGCCGTCGAGCGAGCTGAATCCCCCAGGGCCGTCACGTCGGCTGTCGATATTCTGTGCACGCTGACGCCGTCACATTCTCCGATCGTATCGGGCGATTGGTTCCACCCGGGCCTGCACGTCAATGCCGTCGGCGCTCCACCGCGAGGAGATTGGCGCGAAATCGACTCCAACGGAATGCGAGTCGCATCACTGTTCGTCGACGCCACATCGACGACACTCGCCAAGTCGGGAGATGCTCTGCTCGCCATCGCCGACGGCGCCATCACGCCCGATGACCTCCGCACCGAAATCGGACACGTCATTGCCGGACAGAAACCGGGACGCACATCCAGTGACCAGATCACATTGTTCAACTCAGTCGGAATCGGCCTTCAGGATCTTGTCACAGCGAGAGTCTTGCTCTCCGTTGCGCGTGCAGCAGGAGTGGGAACAGAACTGGATTTGACGGCATGAACACTATCCACCTCCGCCGTGCAATCGCACTCGCGGCCGAAGCCTCGGACGCCGGCAATCGGCCATTCGGCGCCGTACTAATCGACGAGACCGGGTTCGTCATCGCCGAAGGTCGCAACGAGGTGACGTCCTCCGGTGACCCGACAGCTCACGCAGAATTGGTCGCGATCCGCGGCGCCGCAGACAATTCCACCACGAACGCAACAATGTATGCGAGCGGTGAGCCCTGTCCGATGTGCAGCGCGGCAATGGTGTGGGCGGGCATCACCCAGATCGTTTTTGCCGCCTCGGAAATCGAGTTCTCGAAGATTCTCGACGGTGGCCCGCGATTCCAGCTTGGATGTGCAGAGATCGTCGCTTCCGCGAATGTCGAAATCTCTGTTACCGGTCCGGTGCTCGAAGCAGAGTCCCTCGCTGTCATGCAGAGATAGGACTCACTACCGGTGCGCGGAAGTCGGTATTTCCGCGTTCCTTTGATAGCGTAGGTGTCTTACTTGCCGGACGTCCGGAGCCCGCCAGGGCTTCGGACACTGCCGTGAGCCAGAGCCGTGCGACGGGGGTCGCATCGAGCCACAGGGCCGCGGACGTCACGTTCCCATCCGGCTCATCGGCGAGTGGGCAAGACAAAGATGCGTGCATCAGGTACGTGCCCCGCTCGGTTCGATGATTGCGCTGGGGAGCGCATGTCATGACAACACCAGAGAACTCGATCAGCGCTCTCGAAGTGGCCGAATCACCTGATGTCACCGTCACCGACGATGCCTCGGTGAAACGGGCCGTGAAGGCGACCATGCTCGGAAATGCCATGGAGTGGTTCGATTTCGGCGTCTACGCCTATCTGGCCACCACGATCGGCAAGGTGTTCTTTCCGGAGGCCAGTGGCAGCGCGCAATTGCTGTCGACCTTCGCGATCTTTGCCGCGGCCTTCATCGTCCGGCCGCTGGGTGGCCTGTTCTTCGGCCCACTCGGTGACCGCATCGGTCGCAAGAAAGTCCTGGCCACCACGATCATTCTGATGGCCGGCAGCACCTTTGCCATCGGTCTCGTACCGAGTTACGAGTCCATCGGTATGGCGGCGCCGATACTGCTCGTCCTCCTTCGGCTCCTGCAGGGGTTCTCCACGGGCGGCGAATACGGCGGTGCCAGTACGTTTGTCGCCGAGTACGCACCGGACAAGCGTCGTGGCTTCTTCGCCAGCTTCCTCGAATTCGGCACTCTGGCCGGCTATGTCGCGGCCGCCGGTATCGTGACGATCATCCAGACCGTGGTCAGTCCGGAAGAGCTGCTCCAATGGGGCTGGCGCATACCATTTCTCATTGCCGGGCCACTCGGCCTGATCGGTCTCTACCTGCGCCTTCGACTGGAAGAGACACCCGCATTCCAACAGATGGAACAGGCCGAAGAACGTTCTCTCGCCGACGAATCCACGGGAACAAAACTGCGCGAAACGCTGGTCGACAACTGGCGGCCACTCGTTCTGTGCATCGTTCTCGTCGCAACGTACAACATCGCTCACTACGGCCTGCTCAGCTACATGCCGACCTACCTGACCAATACGCTCGGCTACGACGAATCCCACGGTCTGGTTCTCATGATCGTTGTCATGCTCGTGATGATGGTCGGCATCAGCTACGTCGGCAAGCTCTCCGATCGGGTAGGTCGTAAGCCGTTGCTGCTCAGCGGCTTCATCGGTTTTTTCGTATTGTCTCTACCGGCGTACCTGCTGATCGGCGTGGGCAACTACGTCACCGTCTTCCTCGGACTCGCCATCCTCGGCGGACTACTACTCCTGTTCGTCGGAGTGTTTCCCTCGGTGCTTCCTGCCCTGTTCCCGACCGGAATCCGGTACGGCGGCCTCGCAATCGGATACAACCTCGCCGTAGCGATCTTCGGCGGTACCACTCCCCTGGTACTCACGGCTCTCGAGAGTTCGACCGGCAGCAATCTTGTCGCCCCGATGTACATGATGATCGCGGCAGTCGTCGGCGGCATTGCCGTGTTGCTGATTCCGGAGACGGCACGCAAGCCACTCGATGGCTCGCCTCCGGCGGTGTCCACCAACGAGGAGGCACGGCGGATCATCCGCAGGGTTCGACGCAAGAAAGTTGCCGCCGCCGATAACCTGGAGGTATGAGCAAGCCCCGCATCGTTGTCGTCGGCAGCATCAACATGGACCTGACCACCTCGGTCCCCCGATTTCCCGAACCCGGCGAAACCCTGCTGGGCACTGCCTTTGCCACCGCTGCGGGCGGCAAAGGCAGTAATCAGGCGATAGCGGCCGCAAAGGCGGGCGGCGACGTCACGTTCATCGGCGCGGTCGGCGACGACGGCTTCGGCACGCAATTGCGCAGCACCCTCACCGAGGCCGGGGTGGATGCGTCACTCCTGCGTAGCGTGAACGGTGCCAGCGGAATTGCGGCCATTACCGTCGACTCCGCTGCGGAAAACAGCATCATCGTTGTTGCGGGCGCCAACGAATCCGTCACCGAGTTGACCGAAGACGACCTCGATGCCATTGCCAGGGCGGACATCCTGCTGTGCCAACTCGAAATACCGCTGGCCACCGTCGTCGCCGCGGTGCGCCACGCCCGAGACAACGCCACCACGGTCATTCTCAATCCCTCACCGGTACAAGATCTTCCGGAAAACTTGATCAACGCCGTCGACATCCTGATCGTGAACCGTACCGAATCGGAGCAGCTCGGCCCGGTCACCGACCGGGTCGCGCACCTCGTGACGACACTCGGCTCGGGTGGTGCCGACCTGCGAGATCACGAGACCACTGCTCACGCGGACTCCCCGACCGTGACGCCCGTCGACACAACCGGCGCGGGCGACGCCTTCACCGGTGCCTTCGCGGTGGAATGGGTACTCGACCGACGCCGTGCCTTGCACTTTGCCGCCGTTGCGGGCGCCCTCGCGACTACAGTGCACGGTGCTGCTGCGTCATCGCCCACCCGATCTTCCATCGAGCGCCACCTCCAGTGAGAAGGATGAGGGAAAAATGACCGACTACGAAGTTGTCGTGAAGTCCGTGCCTGCTGTCCGGGTCGCCGAGTTGACCGGCACCGCCACGTCCATGGACCCGTCGTCGATCGGCCCGGTAGTCCGGGGACTCTACGACCGACTCGGCGCCGAACTCGAACGCGCCGGTCTGGTTCCGACGGGCCCCGCGATTGCGTACTACGACGATGCGGGCGACGACAAGAACACCGTCGTCCATGCCGCTTTGCCGGTGGAGACGGACCTCAGTGACGAATACGACTTCACCGTGACCGATCTCCCAGCCGAACACCGGATGGCGACGCTTCTGCACACGGGGTCGATGGACAACTGCCTACCCGCCTACCAGGCACTTGCCCAGTGGATCGAGCAGGGTGGATACCGCGCTGCGGGGCCGAGCCGCGAGGTGACCTTGGTGTTCACGGATGACGTCGACGGTTGGGTGACCGAACTTCAGCAGCCGATCGCGAAGGCCTGAAACACCCGCCTGTCGGTGCCGTCCTGCACCATGGAGGACATGACCGCCACCACTGCACCCGTACTGCGCGACGAAGCCGAGCGTCTGCTCCGTGAACTTGCCGGGCCAGACGCCAGCCTGCGTGAGGACCAGTGGACGGCTATCGAGGCTCTGGTGGTGCAGCGCAAGCGTGCGCTGGTCGTGCAGCGCACCGGGTGGGGCAAGTCTGCGGTCTACTTCATCTCGGCGAAGTTGCTCCGCGCGTCCGGTCACGGTCCGACGGTTATCGTCTCCCCGCTGTTGGCCCTCATGCGCAACCAGGTTGCCTCAGCCGAGCGAGCGGGGGTGCGAGCCGCCACCATCAATTCCGGCAACGTCACCGAGTGGGACGACATCCACGCCCGAGTGGCGGCCAACGATCTCGACGTTCTGTTGGTCAGCCCCGAGCGTCTCAACAACCCCGACTTCCGGGACCAGGTGCTGCCGTCACTGGCGGCCGATGCCGGCCTCGTTGTGGTGGACGAGGCGCACTGCGTGTCCGACTGGGGTCACGACTTCCGTCCGGATTACCGACGCATACGCACCTTGATCGCCGAACTCGGCGACGGTATTCCCGTCCTCGCGACCACGGCTACTGCTAACGACCGCGTGGTGGCCGACGTCTCGGCACAACTCGGGGTGGGCGGCGAGGAAACACTGATTCTGCGCGGCGGGCTGGAGCGAGAATCGCTGCACCTTTCCGTCGTACACATTCCCGAGGCGACGGCACGTGCAGCCTGGCTCGCGCAGATGCTCGACACCTTGCCGGGTTCCGGCATCATCTACACCCTCACCGTCTCAGCTGCTCGCGATCTGGCGAGCCTGCTGTCCGAGCGCGGGCATACCGTCGCCGCCTACACCGGCCAGACCGACCCCACCGAGCGCGAATCCCTGGAACAGGACTTGCTGGGTAACCGCGTCAAAGCCCTGGTTGCAACGTCGGCTCTCGGAATGGGTTTCGACAAGCCCGATCTCGGGTTCGTGATCCATCTCGGCGCACCGTCGTCGCCGATCTCGTACTACCAGCAAGTCGGCCGCGCCGGCCGTTCCACCGATCGCGCCGACGTCATCCTGCTTCCCGGCGCCGAAGACAAGCAGATCTGGAGCTACTTCGCGTCGGTTGCCTTCCCTCGCGAGCACCTGGTACGCAGCGTGATCGAGCACCTGGACACCGAAAAGGCCACATCGACACCGGCATTGGAACCCCTGGTCGAGCTGAATCGCACGCGCCTGGAGATGGTGCTCAAAGTGCTCGACGTCGACGGCGCCGTCAAACGCGTCAAGGGCGGCTGGATCAGCACAGGCGAACCGTGGGTCTACGACGCCGAACGCTACGGCCGTCTCGACGAAGCCCGCCAGGCCGAGCAGGCCGCTATGGTCGAGTACCAGAGCATCACCACCTGTCGAATGACTTTTCTCCGTGAACAACTCGATGATCCCGGACTCACTCCGGATAACTCGCAGTGCGGACGCTGCGACAACTGCACCGGTCAGCGTTACGACACTACCGTTGACAGCGCAGCGCTCGACCAGACTCGGGAGCGCCTGCAGCGGCCCGGTTTCGACCTCGAACCTCGCAAGATGTGGCCGACCGGACTGAGCAAGCTGGGAGTCAACCTTTCGGGAAAGATCAAGGAAGGCGCCGAATCCGGACGCATCCTCGGTCGCCTGTCGGATCTGGGCTGGGGCCAGCGCCTCCGCGCGCTGCTCGACGGCCCCGATGCCGAAGTGCCGGACGCCGTGGTCAGCGCCTGCATCAGTGTGCTGGCGGCCTGGGATTGGGCCGAGCGACCAACTGGCGTGATGGCACTCGAATCCACCACTCACCCACTGCTTGTCAGCAGCCTCGCCGCAAAGTTGGCTCAAGTGGGGCGACTCACAGATCTGGGAGTGCTGCATCTACGTCCCGAGCACCCGCCTGTCTCGGCGGCAAACTCCGCCTATCGCGTGTCCGGATTGGTCGACGCCTGGGATGTCCCGGATATGAGTGCACACAGTGGCCCGATACTCCTGGTCGACGCAATTGCCGATACCGGTTGGACTTTCACGATGGCTGCCCGCGCATTGCGTCAAGCCGGTGCACATTCGATACTGCCGCTGGCGCTCGCAAGCCCCAAATAGTCGCTCGGGCAACACCAAAAGTTACATAATGTGAGGACCGTCACATCTATGGCCTCACCTGGGCCGTACCCGCTTCTACACGGCCCTAAACGGACATCTGCATGACTTCTGTGTCGATGCTTGTTAGGTTCAGATGACCGATGAAGCCAGTTGATACGAGAGCTATCCCGACCACCGCGCCGGACGCGGTGTTGTTACGAAGCCCACAGATCGATGACGGAGTCCGGCTCTGGCAGATCGCACGCGATTCAAGTGTGCTCGACCTTAATTCGAGTTATGCATACCTGTTGTGGTGCAGGGATTTCAGTGCAACGTCCATCGTTGCGGAAGTAGACGGACGTGTGGTCGGATTCGTTTCCGGCTACACCCGCCCCAGCGAGCAGGAAACCCTGTTCGTATGGCAGGTGGCCGTCGACGAAGACCAGCGCGGCAAGGCAATTGCCGGCCGCATGCTGAGTTCATTGATGGATCGCACTGCACCACTGGGTGTTACGCACCTGGAGACGACGATCAGCCCCGACAACGAGGCTTCGATCGCACTCTTCACTGCGCTTGCCCGACGGCGCGATGTGCCGATCAGTAGGCAGAGCCTGTTCTCGCCCAACAACTTTCCCGATGGACACGAAGCCGAAGATCTCTACCGAATCGGCAACTAGCGCGCTTCCGCGCTGGTATACAACCTGCCCCGGAGGAACAAAGAAGATATGAATACCGTAGAAGCAAGCATTTTCGAAACCCTCGAATCCGAGGTTCGCAGCTATTGCCGTGATTGGCCCGCAGTGTTCAGCAGTGCATCCGGATCCTGGATCCGCGACGAGAACGGCCGCGATTACCTCGATTTCTTCGCCGGCGCCGGCGCACTCAATTACGGCCACAACAATCCGGTGCTCAAATCCGCGCTGGTCGACTACATCTTGAGCGACGGCATCACGCACGGCCTCGACATGTCCACAGTGGCCAAACGCGAGTTCCTCGAGACCTTTCAGCGCACCATCCTCGAACCCCGCGGCTTGGACTACAAAGTCCAGTTCCCCGGCCCGACCGGCTCGAACACCGTCGAAGCTGCACTCAAACTGGCCCGCAAGGTCACCGGCCGCGAAGCGATTATCAACTTCACCAACGCTTTCCACGGTATGACTCTTGGTGCGTTGTCCGTCACCGGTAACTCGATGAAGCGCGCCGGCGCCGGCATCCCCCTCGTGCATTCGACGCCGATGCCGTTCGACAACTACTTCGACGGCGTCACCGAGGACTTCCAGTGGTTCTCCCGCGTCCTCGACGATTCGGGTAGCGGAATCAACCGTCCCGCCGCAGTCATCGTCGAAACTGTCCAGGGCGAAGGCGGCGTGAATGTCGCTCGCCCCGAATGGCTTCGGGCGCTCGCAACACTGTGCTCCGATCGCGAAATCCTCCTGATCGTCGACGATGTCCAAATGGGTTGTGGCCGTACGGGTCCGTTCTTCTCCTTCGAAGAGGCAGGCATCGTTCCGGATATCGTCACCCTGTCGAAGTCGATCGGCGGCTACGGCATGCCGATGGCACTGACCCTGTTCAAACGCGAACTCGACGTGTGGGGCCCAGGCGAGCACAACGGAACGTTCCGCGGCAACAACCCGGCCTTCGTGACGTCGAAGGTTGCACTCGATCACTACTGGTCGGACGACGCACTCACCAAGAGCACCCTGAAGAAGGGCGCGCGGATCAGCGAATGCTTCGCCAATCTCGCCGATCAGTTCCCCGGCGAGGTCTCGACCCGAGGCCGGGGCCTGGTTCAGGGACTCGTCTTCGAGCAGCCCGAGCGGGCCGGCAAGGTCTGCCAACTGGCATTCGACGAGGGATTGCTGGCGGAAACCTCCGGCCCGTCCGACCAGGTAGTGAAATTGCTTCCGGCGCTGACGATTACCGACGACGAGATCGAACACGGCCTGTCGATTCTGGCCGAAGCGACCGTCAAGGTATGCAGCTAGAGAAAGGAACTCCCCCATGATCGTGCGCACCACCACCGAGATCACCGACACCGACCGCGACATCACCAGCGAGGACGGCAACTGGCGCAGCAAGCGCATCGTCCTGGGCGGCGACCGCGTCGGATTCTCGTTCCACGAAACCACCATCAAGGCCGGATCGGTCAACACCTTCCACTACGCCAACCATGTCGAGGCCGTCTGGCTCGTCGAAGGCACCGGAAAGCTGATCGACCTGGACAACAACACGGAATACGATCTCGCACCCGGATCGATGTACCTGCTCAACGGGCACGAGCGTCACCGCGTCGAACCTGACACCGAGATGCGGATGCTGTGCGTGTTCAATCCTCCGGTCACCGGGCGTGAGGTACATGACGAGAACGGAATCTACCCACTCGTCGAGGTGCCCGCGTAGCGTCAAGCCATGACGACTGACACCTCACCACGTGTAGCGATCGGTCCGGCCCCCGATGCACTGCTCGACAGTGCAGTGCTTCGGGGCGGCGGATTGATCAGTCCGCTCGAGTCTGCCGACGCTCTGATCTGGGCCGGATCACCGGATTCGTTTCCGACGGAGTTGCCGCCGTCGGTCCGGTGGGTGCAGCTTCCGTCCGCCGGGATCGAGGATTGGTTCGAGACTGGGGTGATTCCGAAGGACACCTACATCACGTGGACGTCGGCTGCGGGCGCGTTCTCTTCGTCGGTAGCAGAGCACGCCCTGATGTTGCTCTTGGCCGGCGTCAGGCATCTGCCCGCCCACATCGAGGCAAAGACGTGGCGTCAGTTCGAGTTCTTCCCGAAAGTCGGCACGCTGCGAGGTTCCACGGTGGGGATCATCGGTGCCGGCGGGATCGGCCGTGCGTTGATTCCGATGCTGGCCGCACAGGGGGCAGACAGCATCGCAGTCAATCGCAGTGGCAGTCCTGTGCCCGGCGCGGTGGCTACATACCCCGCAATGCGCATGAACGAGATCTTCTCTCGCGCAGATCACTTCGTCATCGCGGCCCCGGCAACGCCCGCAACACGCCACCTCGTCGGAGCGGCGCAACTCGCCGCGATGAAGCCGCATTCCTGGGTGATCAATGTCGCTCGCGGATCCCTGCTGGATACCGACGCGCTGGTGGACGCAATCGCGACCGAACGGATCGGTGGCGCCGGACTCGACGTCACCGATCCCGAACCGCTACCAGACGGCCACCCGCTGTGGGATCTGACCAATGCCATCATCACTCCCCACGATTCCAATCCGCCGGGAGTGCGACCGGCCGCCTTCGCCGATCACGTGTCCAAGAACGTGACGCGGTTTGCCAACGGAGAGACACTCGCCGCACTCGTCGATCCGATCGCGGGCTACTGACCCCTCAGACTTCGCCAAGTCCGGCCAGGGCCTGCGGCAAGGGGCCCTGATGCAGGACGCCGAGGCGTTGGGTGGCTCGGGTCAGGGCTACATACAGGTCGGCCGCGCCCCGAGGGCCCTGCGCGAGGATCCGTTCCGGTTCCACGACCAGAACGGCGTCGAATTCCAAGCCTTTTGTCTCCGACGCCGGCACCGTGCCAGGAACACCGGGTGGACCGATGACAACACTGGTTCCCTCACGGCCGGCTTCTTCGTGTACGAATTCCTCTATGGCAGAATGCAGTTCGCCGCCCTCGACTCGCTTTGACCACGGCGCGACGCCACACGATCGGACAGACTCCGGCGGCGAAACCGACGGCGCAAACTCCGCGAGAACAGCTGCGGCGACGCTCATGATCTCCGCGGGAGTTCGGTAGTTCACCGACAACGGTCGGTAGACCCAGCGCCCCGGCACGTACGGTTCCATCATCGCGCCCCACGTGATCGCACCCGCCGCCGACCGTCGTTGAGCGAGATCCCCCACCACCGTGAAGGATCGGTCAGGGCAACGCCGCATCAACACCCGCCAATCCATTTCGGACAGTTCCTGAGCTTCGTCGACCACAACGTGCCGGTACGTCCAATCCCGGTCAGCGGCAGCACGTTCGGCCAGATCCCGAGTGTCGAGCTCGACAAAGCGGTCGGCCAGATCCTCGGCGTACAACATGTCCTGAGCGAGCAGGTGATCCTCGTCGTCCATCAGGTCCTCGCGGCTGATCATCATGTCCAGCACGCCGGCCGCGTAGGCGGCTTCTTCCCTACGTTCCTGCTCCGCCGACTGATCGACGGGTTTGTCCCGGCCCAACAGGTCGACGAGTTCGTCGAGCAACGGCACGTCAGACACCGTCCACGCGTCACCGTCCACGCGCAGCAGCACCTCGTCGCCGCCCGCCGCTCGCAGCCGCGGAGCTGACGTATACAGCTCTGCCAGAAGCGTTTCCGGCGTCAGGATCGGCCACAATTCGTCCAGCGCAGCGACGAACCCGGCATGTTCCGTCAGCTCCTCGATCAGGTCCTGCCGCAGTTGCTCCCACGCGTCGCGGTCCGACCTGCTCAACCAGCCCCGGCCGATCCGGGCTATCGCGCGCTCGGTGAGTGCCCACGTGAGTATCTCGGTGAACACTGCCCGGGCGTCGTTGTGCGCGTGACCACTGGCGCGTGCCTCTTCCCTGGCCCACTGCGCGGTCTCGGCGTCGATCCGTACCGTCGCGTCCGCCAATTCGATCAGCACAGGTTCTGCGGGCAGTTGTTGCCGGTCGGCAACAGCCGCCGCGAGCACGTTCAGGAACTTCAGGGAACCTTTGATTCGGGCGACTTCCGGAGCGTCCTCGGCGGTGACGCTCAAACCGGGCACAAGATCACCCGTTGTCATGAACACCACATCGGATTCGCCCAGCGACGGCAGCACCCGGCCGATGTGCGTCAGGAACGCCGGGTTGGGCCCGACCACCAGCACACCGTGGCGTTCCATCCGCTCCCGCTGGGTGTAGAGAAGATACGCGACGCGGTGCAGCGCCACCACAGTCTTCCCGGTTCCCGGACCGCCCTCGATCACCACAACCCCGGAGTGCTCGAGCCGGACGATGTCGTCCTGCTCGGCTTGGATCGTTGCCACGATGTCACGCATTCCGTTGCCGCGCGGGGCATTGACCGCCGCGAGCAAGGCCGCGTCGCCGCGTTCGGCGCCACCCGGCCGACCGAGTACCTCGTCCGTGAAATCGACCACACGACGCCCACGCGTGTGAAACTGGCGGCGTCGACGCATGTTCTCCGGATGAGCCGCAGTGGCGACGTAGAACGGACGCGACGCCGGCGCCCGCCAATCGAGTAGCACCGGTTCGTACTCGTTGCCTGAGTCCAGAAGACCGATGCGACCGATGTAGGTGTGTTCACCGTCGAGGCTGTCCAACCGTCCGAAACACAGCCCGTTGTCGGCCACATCGAGCCGCTTTGCCTCGGTGGCAAGCGCGCGTACCTCGTCGTCGCGTTGCAGGAGGTTTCCGCCGTCTCCCCGCAATGCCGCGGTGTACCTGCCCTTCACTCGCGCACGCTCGGCATCGAGCCGCGCGTAAAGCCCCGCCACGTAACCCTGCTCGGCGCTCAGTTCGTCTTCGTACCCTCGAGTTGGCACGTGCCCCTCCACTTCCATGGCTCTTCCGATCCCCTGTGTACGAGGGACCGGAAGAGCCATTCTGCGGCACTACCCCGGCCTTGCCGCAAGCCCCCCAGTTGGCTATATATTGAAAGTGGAGGAAAGCGTTTATCCCGGTCACTGACGCAGACGGCCTATCCTGGAACGGTGCCGACCAGTGACAACCGCCTCGATACCCTCACCGAACTCCTGTCCGGGCGCCGACTCGCAATCTTGACGGGCGCGGGCATCTCCACCGATTCCGGAATCCCCGACTACCGCGGGCCCGATTCACCGCCGCGCAATCCGATGACCTTTCAGCAGTTCGTCGGCGACTCCGCGTTCCGGCGCCACTACTGGGCGCGCAACCACATCGGCTGGCGGTACATGGACAGCTCTCGCCCCAACCTCGGCCACCGGGCGGTGGCAACTCTCGAGCGCAGTGGCCGCGCCGTCGGAGTCATCACCCAGAACGTGGACCTCTTGCACACCAAGGCCGGGGCCCGCAATGTCATCGACCTGCACGGCACCTACGCACAGGTTCGGTGCCTGGACTGTCAGCGACTGATCTCGCGCACAACACTTGCCGAACGACTCGAGGAGGCGAATCCCGGCTTTGCCGAAACTGTCGCTGCGGCAAAGGGAGTCGAGATAGCACCGGATGCGGATGCGGTCATCGAGTCGACCGCACATTTCCGAGTCGTCGACTGCGGCGTGTGCGGCGGAATTCTCAAGCCCGACATCGTGTACTTTGGCGAGTCCGTCCCCAAGGAACGAGTTGCCCGCGCATACAGCCTGGTCGACGAAGCCGACGCTGTACTGGTTGCCGGTTCGTCGTTAACCGTCATGTCTGGACTACGATTCGTGCGCTACGCCGCGAAGGCGGGAAAGCCCGTTGCGATTGTCAATCGTGGACTCACCCGCGGTGACGAATTCGCCGCCCTCAAACTCGATATCGGTTGTACCGAAGCGCTTTCCGCTCTAGTAGCACGTGAGCGCTACAGCGCTACCAAGTCATCGGCGTGAACAACCGGACGCTGCATATCCGCCGGCAGATCCGCGGTGGAGCGTCCGAGGATTTCTTCGATCTCCGAGGCATCGAACGCAACGACACCGCGGGCGACGGGCTTCTCCCCCGGACCCATCAAAGACACCACGTCGCCGGCATGGAAATCGCCTGAGACACCGACGATTCCAGCGGACAGCAAGCTACGACGCTTGGTGACAACCGCACGCACGGCACCTTCGTCGAGATGCACGTCGCCCTGCGTATCGGCGGCATGACGCACCCAGAATCGGCGGGCCGAGAGCCTCGTGGGCCGCGCGGCAAACGCGGTTCCCACATCGGCCCCGCTCAGTGCTGCTGCCGCGTCGGACGCAGCGGCAAGGAGAACGGGCACACCGGAATCGGCAGCCAAGCGGGCAGCGGAGAGCTTGGACGCCATACCGCCCGTACCCAGCGCACCACCCGAACCGGCTACCACTCCGTCAAGATCCTCGGGACTGTTGACCTCGGGGATCAAGGTGGCATTGCCCTTGCGGGGATCACCGTCGTACAGACCGTCGACATCGGAGAGCAGAATCAGCGCGTCTGCGCCGACCAGGTGCGCCACCAACGCGGCCAGTCGGTCATTGTCACCGAAACGGAGTTCTGTTGTTGCGACAGTGTCGTTTTCGTTGACGATGGCCACCGCGTGCAATGCCCGCAGTCGATCGAGGGTTCGCTGAGCGTTGCGGTGTTGCGTCCGCCGAGCGATGTCGTCGGCGGTGAGTAGAACCTGCCCCACCGTTCGCCCGTACCGCGCAAAGGACGTACCCCACGCATGGGCCAGCGCCAATTGTCCGACGCTGGCTGCCGCCTGCTTTGTTGCGAGGTCCCGAGGTCGTTTGGTAAGTCCCAACGGAGCCAATCCGGCACCCACGGCGCCGGAAGACACCACAACAACGTCCGAACCCGCACGCATGCGGGCTTCGATGGCGTCGGCCAACAGATCAAGCCGATGGGTATCGAGGCCCGCGACCAAACTGGTCAGTGCGGACGACCCGATCTTCACGACAATACTGTGAGCCGACGCAATCGACTCCCTGGTGGAACCGAGCACAGTCCCGTTCCCTCACTTCTGGTTTCGCGTGTGTTAGCTGTCTTCGTCGAGCAAGCCGCGGCGAACGCGCCTGGCATGCTTGCGCTCGTCGGCGCCGATGCGCTCGACCTGATCGAGTCGCGGATCCGTACCGCGACCCGTACGGGTCAGGTCGATACCGGCCGGGGTCATCGGCTCCCACTCGAAGCTGACGTCACCGATGGTGACCGACGCTCCGGGCTGTGCGCCCTTCTTGACCAGTGCATCTTCGACGCCCAACCGTGCAAGACGGTCGGCGAGGTAGCCCACGGCTTCGTCGTTGTCGAAGGCCGTCTGACGGATCCATCGCTCCGGGCGCGTACCGCGGACGACAAACCCACCGGGAATATCGGGATCCTTCTCGATGGTGAAGCTGGAATCCTTGACCTTGATCGGCCGGATGATCTGACGCTTCGGCTCCGGCTTGGGGTTAGCCGCCTGGTAGTCGCGCACCATCTTCGCCAAAGCGAATGTCAACGGGCGCAAACCTTCACGGCTCACAGCCGAAATCGTGAAGACGGGCCAGCCGCGAGCTTCGATCTCCGGTGTGACCATCTCGGCCAACTCGGCCGCCTCAGGCACGTCCGTCTTGTTGAGGATGACAACGCGCGGGCGCTTGTCGAGGTCACCGAGTCCGGAGTCGCCGGACAGAGCAGGCGTGTAGGCAGCCAGTTCTGCTTCGAGTGCGTCGATGTCGGAAATCGGGTCGCGTCCCGGATCCAGAGTTGCGCAGTCGATCACATGTGCCAGCACGGCACAGCGCTCGATGTGGCGCAGGAAGTCCAGACCCAATCCGCGGCCTTCGCTGGCACCGGGGATCAGTCCGGGGACATCGGCGACGGTAAACGTGGTGTCGCCGCTCGAGACAACACCGAGGTTGGGAACCAGCGTCGTGAACGGGTAGTCCGCGATCTTCGGCTTAGCCGCCGACAGGACGGAAACCAGCGAAGACTTACCGGCGGAGGGGAATCCGAGCAGACCCACGTCGGCAACCGACTTGAGTTCGAGAACCAGGTCACGCTCGACGCCGTCTTCACCGAGCAGCGCGAAGCCGGGAGCCTTGCGGGCCTTCGAGGCCAATGCCGCGTTGCCGAGGCCACCACGTCCACCTTGAGCGGCGTCGTAGCGCGAGCCGACTCCCACGAGGTCGGCCAGGACATTGCCGTCGGTATCGAGCACGACGGTGCCGTCCGGAACCTTCAGGATGAGATCTTCGCCGTTGGCGCCTTCACGGTTGCTGCCGGCACCCTGCTTGCCGTTGGTGGCCTTCGCATTGGGATGAAAGTGGAAGTCGAGCAGAGTATGGATGTTTTCGTCGACGACGAGGACGACATCGCCGCCGCGTCCGCCGTTCGCACCGTCAGGACCGCCGAGCGGTTTGAACTTCTCGCGGTGTACGGAGGCGCAACCGTTGCCGCCTTTTCCAGCGCTGACGTGCAGCACAACACGGTCAATGAATCGGGACATGACTGCCGGATCCTTCCTCAGTCAATTGCGGGTCTCACGCGATGAGCTGAACTTCAGGTGAGCAGGGTTGCTCGGGTGAAACAAGTGAAATGAAAGCACTGCTTAAACAAACAATAGGGGCGGACCGGGTTATTTCAACCCTGGTCCGCCCCTATTGGGAGCTTGGAACGCGTCACGGCGTCACTGAAAGCAGTTGAACCTGTGACGCACAACTAGCGAGAGAGACTAGACCTCAGCCGCAACGACGGCCGGAACGATGTTCACGGTCTTGCGTCCACGCTTCTGGCCGAACTCGACTGCACCGGCAGCGAGAGCGAACAGGGTGTCGTCGCCGCCACGGCCGACGTTGACGCCGGGGTGGAAGTGCGTGCCGCGCTGGCGAACCAGGATTTCGCCTGCGCTGACGGACTGGCCGCCGAAGCGCTTCACGCCGAGGCGCTGGGCGTTTGAATCGCGACCGTTACGGGAGCTGGATGCACCCTTCTTATGTGCCATGCTATTGACCCTCCTCGGGTGAAATTAGCTAGAAAGAACTGGTTACTTGATGCCCGTGACCTTGAGCACCGTAAGCGGCTGCCTGTGGCCCTGACGCTTGTGGTAACCGGTCTTGTTCTTGAACTTGTGGATGCGGATCTTCGGGCCCTTGGTGTGCTCGACGATCTCACTGGTGACCGCGACCTTGGCCAGCTTGGCCGTGTCGGTGGTCAGGTCAGATCCGTCAACCACGAGAACGGGAGCAAGCGAGACAGCAGTGCCGGGCTCACCCTCGATCTTCTCGACCTTGACGAGGTCACCAACAGCGACCTTGTACTGCTTTCCGCCGGTCTTGACGATCGCGTACGTTGCCATCGGAGGGCTACCCCTTGCTTCTTCGAACTTGCTCGCGCTGCTGCCTGAGGCGTCAAATGCATCGCGACTGGTCTGGTTTATGTCACCTCGGCTCGATGCTGATGCACCGGGAGATTCCCGTAGACATTCCCGCACTCTAGGCACACGGAATCTCTACCGCCGGGTGGCGACTATGCAAGGTTACGGGAAAGCAACCGTCATGGTCAAACCGCCCCGCCGAGGGGTGAAACGATCCTACATTTACTGCTTCTACCAGCAGAAACTTCGGTTCATGGCTTCGGCGCCCGCCACAGCGGGTCAGGCACCGAAGCCAATTTCCGAACGAAGGTAGTTCTTACTCGCCGTCAACCGGCGGACCGGCCGGACGTGCTGCTGCGCGGCGTCGACGCGGCCTCTTGACCACCACGACGTCGTCTTCCACCGGTGCCGCTGCACCGGCGGTGACAGGCTCCGTTACGGCTTCCGCCACAGGTTCGGGCGTCGGCAGAACAAAGACCGTGCCGACCTCGGGTGCCGCGGCACTTGGCGCTGACGCGGCCCGAGACGCCCTGCGGCTGCGACGACGACTTCGCGGAGCAGATTCGGCTGCCACCGCACTGCCATCGACGTCACCCGACCGGGTGTCGCTAGTTCCGCGATCTGTCTGCGCCGCAACACTATCCACAGCACCATCAGTAGTCCGGCCAGAATCGACAGTGGACGAATCCGCTGCCACCGGCGCCGATTCGGCACTTTTGGAAGCATCGCGCTCCGCCGGAGCCTGCGCCTTCGCTGCGCTCGCCTCGTCGTGACCATGCTCGTGCTCGTCGTGGTGCGCAGCCATCGCCAACGCCACCGGGTGCGCCCGCTTGACTGTCGCGTCGACTGCCGGAACCTCCGACGTCTGCGCTTCGTGTCCGTTGGACTCTGTGGCGGCCGGCTTGTCCCCGCGGCCACGCTTGTTCTTGCGTGAGCTTCCGGAGTCGCTGCGCTGCTGCGAGGAGCGTGCTCCACCGTCATCGGCGGACTTCACCTCGACCGGTTCGGAATGCACGATGATGCCGCGACCGTGGCAGTGCTCACATGTTGTCGAGAATGCCTCGACCAGACCGGTACCCAACTTCTTACGGGTCATCTGGACCAATCCGAGCGACGTGACCTCGGAAACCTGATGACGCGTGCGATCACGGCCCAGGCATTCGGTGAGTCGACGCAGGACCAGATCCCGGTTCGATTCGAGCACCATGTCGATGAAGTCGACGACGATCATTCCGCCGATGTCGCGCAAACGCATCTGGCGAACGATCTCCTCGGCAGCTTCGAGGTTGTTGCGCGTCACAGTTTCTTCGAGGTTGCCGCCTGCACCGGTGAACTTGCCGGTGTTGACGTCGACAACTGTCATGGCCTCGGTGCGGTCGATCACCAGCGTGCCGCCGGACGGCAGCCACACCTTGCGATCGAGCGCCTTGGCCAACTGCTCGTCGATGCGACGGGCCTGGAAAATGTCGATGCCGTTGTTCGGCGTGTACTTCTCGAGTCGCGGCAGAAGATCCGGAGCGACGGAGTTGATGTAGTTCTCCACCGTGCCGTGAGCCTTGTCGCCCTCGATGACCAGCTTCGAAAAGTCCTCGTTGAACAGGTCACGAATAACCTTGACCAGCATGTCAGGCTCTTCGTACAGCGCCTGCGGGCTGCCGGACTTCCCGGAGTCCGCCGCGGCGGCCTGCTCTTCGATTCCCGCCCACTGAGCCTGCAGACGAGTGACGTCGCGCGCCAGCTCCTCTTCGCTGACACCTTCGGACGCCGTGCGGATGATCACACCGGCGTCGGCCGGAACGATGTCGCGCAGGATTTCCTTGAGGCGCTTGCGCTCGGTGTCTGGCAGCTTGCGGCTGATACCGGTGGACGAACCACCGGGAACGTAGACGAGGAAACGTCCGGCCAGAGAGATTTGCGTAGTCAGACGGGCACCCTTGTGTCCGACCGGATCCTTGCTGACCTGCACCAGAACCTGGTCGCCCGGCTTGAGAGCCTGCTCGATCTTGCGGGAGTTGCCACCGAGACCGGCAGCTTCCCAGTTGACCTCACCGGCGTACAGCACGCCGTTGCGTCCGCGTCCGATGTCGATGAACGCAGCTTCCATGCTGGGCAGCACGTTCTGGACGCGACCCAAGTAGACGTTGCCCACCATCGACGCGGCGGCCGAGTTGGTGACAAAGTGCTCGACGAGGACGCCGTCTTCGAGGACTGCGACCTGCGTTGTTGCATGCGGCTGACCACTGTCGGCGCGATCGCGCACGACCATCACCCGATCAACAGCCTCGCGGCGGGCCAGGAACTCGGACTCGGTCAGGATCGGCGGACGACGACGTCCGGCATCACGCCCGTCGCGGCGGCGCTGACGCTTTGCCTCGAGTCGCGTGGAACCACTGATTCCCTGAACTTCGTCCCGCACGACGCGGGTCTTGCTGCGCGGTTCGCGCTCGTGAACGACCGTGTTCGGCGGGTCGTCCTCGGACGTCGTGGTCGAATCGGCGCCACTGTCGGAGCCGGTCTTGCGACGACGGCGACGACGGCGACGACGGTTGTTGCCGTCGGCGTCGAGGTCGGAATCTTCGCTGCTCTCGGACTCGGTGTCACTCTCGGCTTCTTCGGACGCCGCCTTGTCGGACTTGCCCTCGACGTCCGCCGGAGTGCTCTTGTCATCCGGAGCGGACTCGGACGTCGATTCGTCCGAAGACTCGGACTCGTCCTCGTTCTGCTCCCCCGCCTGCTCACCGCGCCCACGACCACGACCACGGCGTCCACGACGGCGACGACGCGGCTGGTCGTCGTCTTCCTCGTCGGATTCAGCCTCGGCATTCTCGCCTTCGGCCTGCGGTGCGGTGATGGTCTCCGGTGCCTGCGGGGATTCGGCTACAGCCGTTTCGACTGCAGCTGTCTCGGCCGGTGCGCTCTCGGCCTCGGCCGGTGCGCTCGACTTCTCCTCGACCACCGGTGCTGCCGGCTCACGACGAGCCCGGCGACGACGCGGCGCAACCTCGACCGCTTCCATGTCCGGCTGCAGGAAGAGCGGAACCTGGGCCGGTGCCTGCTCTGCTTCGGGTGCGTGAGTCTGCGCCGCTTCGAAGGACGTGAAGAGATCCGACTGCTCAGGCTCGCTGCCCGGCAACGCTGCGGCCGCATCAAGATCTGCCGCGATCTCCGCAACGGCGGGGTCGACTACAGCCGGCTCTTCGGCGACAACCTTCTTGCGTGAACGACGCGCACGGGCCGGCTTTTCCGCAACGGGCGGAGCCTCGACGGCCGGTGCTTCTACTGCTGGTGCTTCTACAGCTGGCGTCTCTTCGACAGGCTTCTCGACCACGGGGTCGATCAGCGCGTCGAGTTCGGCGACCACCGGCTCGATGACATCGGCGACGGAGTGCAACGACGCATGAATACGTTCGGCGACGTCACGGTGCACGCTCGACTGAGCGCTGCGAATCTCGGTTCCGAGGGCAGCAGCCTCCGCGAGGACCTGCTTGCTGGTGATTCCCAGCAACTTGGCCAGCGCATGGACGCGCATCTTGTCCGGAAAGACCGGAGCTTCGTTCGATTCTGAATCTGTTGGGGCTTGATCGGCCACGTAAGTCTCCTCAGCCCCCGGGCGCGTCCAACTCTGCAATCGAGTTGTCACGCGGCCACGCAGGGGCGCGCTGTGTGTACTCGCACTCAGAAGTGAGTGCGAGATTGTAAGGTCTCGCTCCGCATGGTCCGTAGTGCCCGTTATTCACTGCGTACACATGAAGTGCCTGGCTGGATGGCTGTTGTCCGTGAGGTCCGTGGCCCGAGCGCCTGATCATCCAGCGTGCAAAGGTCTAGGGATTTCCTGTTGACCGATAGCAGCGATGAAAGGGCATCGAGCGCAATGTCACGTCGAACCTGGTGTCACATCGAAACTTGGGTGTCATCCGGTTGAACACACGTAGAACAAAAATTGCGCTTCAACCAATAGCAGTATCCCACATCGATGCGCCCGTTACTTGCAAGGGCGCACCAATGTGGGACAAGTGCTGCTCGAGGAAACGCGTCGAAGAGTCAGATGGACGACAGGGCCGGGAACCACAGCGCGATCTCACGCTCGGCAGATTCGACGGAATCGCTTCCGTGCACCAGGTTCTGCTGCGATTCGAGACCGAAGTCGCCGCGAATCGTTCCCGGTAGCGCCTTCTCGACGGGGTCGGTGCCACCGGCGAGCTGACGGAATGCGGCGATGGCACGAGGGCCTTCGAGCACTGCGGCAACCAACGGACCGGAGGTGATGAACTCCAACAAGCTCGGGTAGAACGGACGCTCGGCGTGCTCCGCGTAGTGGCTACCAGCCACGTCTTCGGAAGCGGTGCGGAGGTCGAGTGCTGCGATGGTCAGGCCTTTGCGCTCGATACGACTCAGGATTTCTCCCACGTATCCACGGGCAACGGCGTCGGGCTTGATCAGTACGAGGGTGCGCTCAGTCACGTCGGCCAGCCTAAATGGTCAGTCGCGCTGACCCGGAAGCAGGCCCTCATCCATCCGTCGCGCGATGTCCTTGCGCAGGTAGACCAGGTACGCCCACACCAAGGCAAAGACGATTCCCATGATGCCGATGGAGTAGTGGACGAAGAATCCGAGGATCAGCAGGACCTGCAGGGCGATGTTGTACTTCATCGCCCACGGACGTCCCTGGATGCCGCAGCCCAGGATCATCAGCACTGCCAAGCCCAGGATGTACGTGCCGGAGAACCAGTTCAATCCGTCGCCGACAACTTGCACGACGGGGATAGTCAGCAGTACAACGATCACCTCGAGAATCAGGGTTCCCGACGCAATTCCGCGGAATCCCTTCCACGGGTCCTTCGTCGGGGCGCCGAACTGAGATTTCCCAGACTCCGGGTTCGATTCTGACGGGGTGCTCACGCTGGATCCTTTCCGAACAATGTGCGGGCCGCACCGGCTGTCACGACGGATCCGGTAACCACTACACCTGCCCCTGATACTGCTTCGCCGGGTTCGGCTACCTGTTCCGCAATTTCGATTGCGGTCTCCAACGCGTCCACCAACTGCGGAGCCACGACCACGCGCTCGTCCCCGAACTTGGCAACGGCAATGTTCGCCAGTTCCTCGACGTCCATCGCGCGCGGTGAGCCGTTATGTGTCACCACGATCTCGTCGAAGACGGACTCGAACGCGGTCATGATCGCGTCGACGTCCTTGTCCTTCATGACGCTGACCACTCCGACGAGCTTGCGGAAATCGAACTCGGCCGCCAGGGCCGCCGCCAGTGCGCGGGCACCGTCCGGGTTGTGTGCCGCATCGAGGAATACCGTCGGCGCACTCCGAACTCGTTCGAGGCGACCAGGATTGACGACGGAGGCAAAGCCCGAACGGATGGCGTCCTGATCGAGTTGCCGATCCGGTCCCGCGCCGAAGAAGGCTTCGACGGCAGCCAGGGCCAATGCGGCGTTTCGTGCTTGGTGCTCACCGTGAAGTGGCAGGAAGATCTCGGTGTAGACGCCACTGAGTCCCTGGAGTTCGAGCTGTTGACCACCGACGGCGATCTGCCGGCCCAGCACCTTGAACTCGGATCCTTCGCGGGCGACCGCTGCGTCGACCTCGACGGCGCGGCGCAGCAGCACCTCCATCACCTCGGGCGTCTGCTCGGCGATGATCGCCACGGTGTCCACCGGCACCAGGCTCTCGCGGCCCTTCTTGATAATCCCGGCCTTCTCCTCCGCGATTCCCGCGAGGTCGCTGCCCAGGTATTCGGCGTGATCGAGGCTGATCGGGGTGATGACCGCAACCTGGCCGTCGATGACGTTGGTGGCATCCCACCGTCCGCCCAATCCGACCTCGACAACAGCGACGTCGACGGGCGCTTCCGCAAACGCGGCATACGCCATCGCGGTGAGCACCTCGAACTTGCTCATCGCCGGTCCGCCGGCAGCTTCGGACTGCTGATCGATCATCTGCACGTACGGTTCGATCTCACGGAACGTGTCCACGTACAGCCGCGGTGAGATCGGCGCTCCGTCGATGCTGATCCGCTCGGTCGCGATCTGCAGGTGCGGACTGGTGGTTCGGCCGGTTCGGCGATGCAGCGCCGTCATGAGCGAGTCGATCATCCGCGTCACCGAGGTTTTGCCGTTGGTTCCGGTGACGTGCACGGACGGATAGTTGTGCTGCGGCGAGCCGAGCACATCCATGAGGGCCTCGATACGCGTGAGCGACGGCTCCATCTTGGTTTCCGGCCACCGCTTGTCGAGTTCTGCCTCGACCAGCGCCAACTCGGCGATGTCGACCGGAGTCGGCACCGAACTGATCGGCGGGAAACCGGACTCCCCGAATTCCGGGGGTTCTACCGAGCTCACTTGTCGCCCAGCTCCTTCAAACGGTTGGTGATGCGCTCGATCTCTTCGACGGCGATCTGACGACGCGTCTTGATCTTGTCGACGACGGCGTCGGGAGCCTTCGCGAGGAACGCTTCGTTGGCGAGCTTGTTGTCTGCGGTGACCAGTTCCTTCTGAGCCGCCGTCAGGTCTTTCTCGAGTCGCTTCTTCTCGGCGCCGAGGTCGATGGTGCCGGAGGTGTCGATGTCGACCGTGACGGTCCCCTTGCTCAGGCGTACTTCCACCGAGATGGAGGCCGTGAAGCCTTCTTCGGGTTCGGTGAGCTTGGCGAGTGCCTGCACGTACGCGAACTGTCCGTCCAGACCGGCTTCGGAGAGCCCGGACGCACGCGCCGGAACCTTCTGGGAAGGCTTGAGGCCCTGATCATTTCGGAAGCGGCGCACCTCGGTGATCAGACGCTGGGTGTCCTCGATGCGGGTAGCGGCATCGGTGTCGACGGCATTGCCGGATTGCGTCGGCCACTCGGCGATAACAACGGATTCACCGCCCGTGAGCACCTTCCACAAGGTCTCGGTCACAAACGGGATGACCGGGTGCAGCAGGCGCAGCAGCGCATCGAGCACGTTGCCCAGCACCGCGCGGGTATTGGCGGCAACGGTTTCGTCGGCGGCAAACTGAACCTTCGCCAATTCGAGGTACCAGTCACACACCTCGTCCCACGCGAAGTGGAACAGGCCCTCGCAGGCCTTGCTGAACTCGTAGCGATCGAACGCCGAATCGGCCTCGGCTGCAACAGTATCCAGGCGGTCAAGAATCCAGCGGTCGGCGTCGGTGAGCTCGCTGCGCGCCGGAAGCGGTGCCGGTGCGGCGCCGTTCATGAGCGCGAACTTGGTGGCGTTGAACAGCTTCGTGGCGAAGTTGCGCGACGACTGGGCGGAATCCTCGCCGACGGAGAGGTCACTGCCCGGGTTGGCACCGCGGGCGAGCGTGAAGCGCAGGGCGTCGGCGCCGAAACGCTCGACCCAGTCCAGCGGGTCGATCCCGTTGCCACGCGACTTCGACATCTTCTTGCCGAACTGGTCACGGACCAGACCGTGCAGGAACACGTCCTTGAACGGAACCTGCGGGCCCGACTTACCGGCCCCGGCAGTGATCGACTCGTCTTCGGACACGTAGGTACCGAACATCATCATGCGGGCGACCCAGAAGAACAGAATGTCGTATCCGGTCACCAAAACACTGGTGGGGTAGAACTTTTCGAGTTCGGCAGTACTTTCCGGCCACCCCATCGTCGAGAAGGGCCACAGACCGGACGAGAACCACGTGTCGAGAACGTCAGGGTCCTGGACCCAGCCTTCCGGCGCGCTCTCGTCGGGTCCGAAGCTGGCGACTTCACCTTCCGGGCCGTACCAGACGGGAATGCGGTGACCCCACCACAGCTGGCGCGAGATGCACCAGTCGTGCATGTTGTCGACCCAGTCGAACCAACGCGGCTCTTGGCTCGCCGGGTGAATGACGGTGTCGCCGTTACGGACTGCGTCACCGGCAGCCTTGGCGAGGCTTTCGACCTTGACCCACCACTGCAGCGACAGGCGCGGCTCGATGGCTTCACCACTGCGCTCGGAGTGCCCGACGCTATGCAGGTACGGACGCTTCTCGGCGACGACGCGACCCTGCTCGGCCAGTGCTTCGCGAACCTTGACGCGCGCCTCGAAGCGGTCCATACCGTCGAATTGTGTTCCGGTGTCGGCAATCCTGCCGGTCTTGTCCATGATGGTGGGCATGGGCAGGTTGTGCCGCACGCCCATCTCGAAGTCGTTGGGGTCGTGAGCCGGCGTGATCTTCACGGCGCCGGTTCCGAACTCGGGGTCGACGTAGTCGTCCGCGATGATCGGGATCTGGCGACCGGTGAACGGGTGCTCGAGCGTGGTTCCGAGCAAGTGCTTGTAGCGCTCGTCGTCCGGGTGAACGGCCACCGCGGTATCACCGAGCATCGTCTCCACACGGGTGGTGGCGACGATCACGTGCGGCTCGCTGTCGTCGAGTGAACCGTAGCGAAGGGAGACCAGCTCACCTTCGACGTCCTCGAACTTGACCTCGATGTCGGAGATCGCGGTCTGCAGCACGGGTGACCAGTTGACCAGACGCTCGGCGCGGTAGATCAGACCCTCGTCGAACATGCGCTTGAACACGGTCTGCACCGCACGCGAGAGGTTCTCGTCCATCGTGAAGCGCTCGCGGCTCCAGTCGACTCCGTCACCGATGCGGCGCATCTGGCCGCCGATGGTGCCACCGGATTCGCGCTTCCACTCCCAGACCTTCTCGATGAAGGCTTCGCGGCCGAGGTCTTCCTTCTTGGCGCCCTCCACGGCCAGCTGCTTCTCGACGACGGACTGCGTCGCGATACCGGCGTGGTCCATGCCGGGCAGCCACAGAACTTCGAAGCCCTGCATCCGCTTGCGGCGGCTCAGCACATCCATGAGGGTGTGATCGAGCGCATGGCCCATGTGCAGGCTGCCGGTCACGTTCGGCGGCGGGAGCACGATGGAGTAGCCGGGCTTGTCGCTGGTGGCGTCGGCGCGGAAGTAGCCCGCATCCACCCAGCCCTGATACAAATCGGCCTCTACAGCACTGGGGTCCCAGCTCTTGGGGAGGGCGTCGGCGGGGGTCTGCGGGTTCTCTGGAGCTGCACTGGTCACGCCTTGATCCTAGTGACTCCCCCGTCCAGCGTGAATTTGCACCTCTCACCGCTGCAATGCAGGGATCGCAAATCAGTAGACGTCACGTACGTAGCGTTTCTCCGCGGCCAGCGCCTTGACGTATGCCTCGGCACTGCGAGGTGCCAGCTTTCCGTATTGCGCGACCACACCACTCAAGGCGCCGTCGACATCCTTGGCCATCCGCTCGGCGTCACCACACACATAGAAATGTGCGCCGTTCTGCAGCCACTCCCACAGCAGCGCACCCCGCTCACGCATCCGGTCCTGGACGTAGATCTTCTCGGATTGATCCCGGGAGAATGCGACGTCGAGTTCTGTGAGGAATCCGTCTCGGCGGAGTTCTTCGATTTCTTCGCGGTAGTAGAAGTCGGTAGCGGCGTGCTGTTCCCCGAAGAACAGCCAGTTCGGTCCGGTATGCCCCAATGCTCGTCGTTCGTGCAGGAAGGCCCGGAAGGGTGCGATGCCGGTGCCCGGCCCAACCATGATCATGGGCGCGGTGGGATCCGCCGGCGGCCGGAAATGACTGGATTTCTGGACGTAGATGCCGATGTCGTCACTACCGGCGTAATCGGCAAGGTACGTCGAGCACACCCCGCGGCGCGGGACACCCACGACGTTGTACCGGACGGCGGAGACGGTCAACTGCACCTCGTGCGGATTCTCCTTCGGGCTCGAGGAAATCGAATACAGTCGCGGCTGAAGGGGTTTGAGCACACCGAGCCATTCGTCGACGGAAGCCCGCACCGGAGACTGGGCCAGCACGTCGACGGATTGTCGGCCCCACGACCAGTCCTTGAGCGCAGCTTTGTTCTCCGGCTTCAGCAGTTCCGCGATATCCGTGTCCCTGGTTCGCTGATGTACGAACCGGAGCAGGTCACCGGTGACGCGGGTGATCTCGAGACGTTCGGAGAGCGCGGTACGTAGCGTCATCGCGCCGTACTCGCCCAGTTCGACTGTGCTCTCACCGTCGAGTCCGGCGACCGAGAGCCATTCGTCCACGATCGGAGTGCTGTTGCGTGGCCAGACCCCCAGTGCGTCGCCGGCTTCGTAACTGACAGTGCCCTCGGGCAGATGAAAGCCCAACTGCCGGACATCTTTTGTCGAACCAGGGCGATTGAGGACGACGTTGCGCGACAGGCTGGTGATCAGGGGAGATTTCTTGCTGTACACCGGTGAACTGTCTTGCTGCGCGCTCACACGAGCTGTCCGGCTGACTGCGGGGGCGGGCTCATCCCCCACAGCGGTAGCGACCGCGTCCAACCACCCGGCAGCGTCGTCCTCGTAGTCCGGTTCGCAGTCGACACGATCGATGATGCGGGTGGCCCCGAGTTCGGACAGCCGAGCGTCGAGTTTGCGCCCGTGCCCACAGAAGTCATCGTAGTTGGAGTCGCCGAAACCGATGACGGCATAGCGTGTCCCGGCCAGCGAGGGGGCGTCGTCGCCCGTCAGGGCGTCCCACAATCCACTGCCGTTGTCCGGGGGATCTCCGTCGCCGGTCGTGCTGGTGATCAGCAGCAGTTCACGAGTGTCCGCGAGGTCGGCGACCGAGAACTCGTCCATCCCGTGCACCCGCACCGGCAAGCCCGCTTCCCCCAGCCGAGAGGCACACGTGGCGGCAAATTCCTCGGCGTTGCCGGTCTGCGATGCCCAGAGCACCACGATCTGCGCCCGCTGCTCGTCAGGTCGGCTCTCGGACCGGTCGACTCCGGAAATTGCCGTTCGCGAGTACAGCCCGGCCAGGACACCGTCGACCCACATCCGCTTAGCCGCATCAAAGGGCGCGGTAGGAGGCAAGGTCGGAACGCCCGGTGTGCGGTCGGCATCCGTCCGTAGTGCGGCGAGAAGCCCGGCAAGATACTGCTGTTCGAGTGGATCGAATACTATTGCCGTCGCATCGTTTTGACCGAGGACATCAGCGAGAACGTCGACCCGAGACACCTGCGTTCCCCTCTCGACGGGAGTTGCTTCCGGCACGGTCACGGCAAGCTTGGTCACGGCAACCTTGGTCAAGGTGACAGCGCAAGCCTTGAACTCCGGTTGCTGCGACGCCGGATCGATTGCGTCGTTGGTGACGGCGTTGATGGTCAGGTACTCACCGAATGCGTCGTTCCAGTGAAATGGCGCAAAGCAATTCCCCGGACGCACCCGGTCGGTGATCAGAGCGGGCAGGACGGCACGGCCGCGGCGTGAGGCAACCTCGATCGCGTCCTTGTCGGCGATGCCGAGCCTGGCGGCATCATCGGGATGCATTTCCACAAATGGGCCCGGATTGAGTTTGTTGAGTTTGGCGACCTTGCCGGTTTTGGTCATGGTGTGCCATTGGTGCGCGAGTCGGCCGGTGTTGAGCAGGAACGGGTAGTCGTCGTCGGGCATTTCGGCGGGCAGCATGTGCGGCCGGGCGAAGAACGACGCGCGCCCACTGGCGGTGGGGAATGCGAGCCGCGGAGTGCTGCCGTCCTCCCGCACGAGAAGCCGTTGGCTGACGCCGTCATTGAGGTATCGAATGGGGTGGCGGTCCTGATCGCTGCCCGGTGGGCACGGCCACTGGATGGAGTTCTCCCGGAGGCGCTCGTATGTAACTCCCCGCAGGTCGTAGCCGGTCTTCGGATTCCAGAACTGCTTGATCTCCTCGAACACGTCCTCGGCACACGTGTATGTAAACGCGTCGGCATAACCCATCTCACACGCGATCCGGGCGATGATCTGCCAATCCGGCAGTGCTTGGCCGACCGGGTCCAGTGCCTGCTGGAAGAGCGTCAGGTTACGTTCGGAGTTGATCATCACTCCGTCCGATTCGGTCCACAGCGACGCCGGGAGCAGTACGTCGGCATATTCGTTGGTTTCGGTGCCGAGGAACGCGTCCTGAGTGACGACAAGCTCCGCCTTCTCCAGTCCGGCGAGTACCGTCTTTCGATTCGCCACCGTCGCAACGGGATTGGTACAGATGATCCAGCACGCCTTGATCTCTCCGGCCGCCATCCGGGTGAACATGTCGATGGTTCCGCCGCCGACGTCGGTGCACAGCGACCCGTGGGGAATGCCCCACCGGTCCTCCACGAATTCACGATCGTCGTCGAACATCACCGCACGCTGACCAGGCAATCCTGGACCCATGTAACCCATTTCGCGGCCCCCCATGGCGTTCGGCTGACCGGTCAGCGAGAACGGGCCACTACCGGTCTTGCAGATCGCGCCGGTCGCGAGATGCAGGTTGCAGATGGCGTTGGTGTTCCACGTTCCGTGGGTGCTCTGGTTCAAACCCATTGTCCAGCAGCTCATCCAGTTTCCGGCCTCACCGATCAACCGGGCGGCGGCGCGGATGTCTGCCTCGGCAATGCCAGTGATCTCAGCGACCTTGTCCGGCGTGTATTCGGCGAGGAAACCGGGCATGACCTCCCAGCCTTCGGTGAACTCGGCGATGAACTCGGGATCGGTGTGGCCGTTCTCGACAAGGAGGTGCAGCAGTCCGTTGAGCAGGGCAAGATCCGTGCCGGGCGCGATCTGGAGAAACAGATTCGCCTTGTCGGCAGTGGCGTTGCGCCGGGGATCGACGACGATCAAGGTCGCGCCAGCCTTGACGCGCTCCATCATCCGCAGAAACAGGATCGGATGGCAGTCCGCCATGTTCGCGCCGATCACGAAGAACACGTCCGCGTGTTCGAAGTCCTGATACGAACCGGGCGGTCCGTCGGCGCCCAGGGACTGCTTGTATCCGGTGCCTGCACTGGCCATGCACAGCCGAGAATTGGATTCGATCTGATTGGTTCCGATGAATCCCTTGGCCAGCTTGTTCGACAGGTACTGGGCTTCGAGAGACATCTGCCCCGACACGTACAACGCAACGGCATTCGGGCCGTGCTCGTCGACCATCGCGCGCAGACGGTGCGCTGTCTCGGTGATCACGGCGTCGATGTCCGCAGCTTCGATCGCTCCGCCGCGACTGGGCCGCAGGTACGCGGACTCCATTCGACCGGGGCCGGCCAGCATGTCCGCAGTCGTTGAGCCTTTGGTGCACAACCGCCCGAAATTCGTGGGGTGAGTCTTCAGACCCGTCGATTTTGCCGCTTTCCTACGTCCCGTCTCCGGGTCGGTGATGATGTCGAGCACCAGACCGCACCCCACGCCGCAGTACGCGCAGAGTGTGTCGACGCTGGTAGTGCCGAGTTGATCAGTGCCGAGTTGAGCGCCCATCGTTCCTTGCATCCCTTCGACCGAGAATCAAGGTCGATATTGATCATCGGATGCAGATGTTTCGAGACCTCGTGCCCGACGTTGCGGGTCAATCACTCTTTCCTCACGGTGGCCCCTACCCCGATGTGAGGGGCCGGCGGCCCCGATCAGCCCAGTATCTCCGGAAGCGAGACGTCCTCACCCAGGATGTGCTCGGACAGGAAGGCGATCACCACCTCGTACCAAATCTTCGTGTGCGTCGGTTTGAGGACCCAGTGGTTCTCGTCCGGGAAATAGAGGAACCGGTGATCGGTCTTTCCGTCAGCATCGGCGGGTAATCCGGATTCCGCAAGGAGTTCGTACCAGAGCCGCAGCCCCTCACCGATCGGAACGCGATAGTCCTTGTCACCGTGAACCACGAGCATCGGGGTGTTGATGTCGGCAACGTACAGGTGGGGCGAGTTCTCGACGGCCATTTCCGGGGACATCTCGCGTTGCCAGTACCACGCCGAATCCGTCGTCGGACCGAATTGGTCCAGGGCCCACAGGCTTGCGTGCGTGACAATCGCGTCGAACCGGTCGGTATGGCCTGCAATCCAATTCGCCATGTAGCCACCGAACGAACCGCCCATCGCACCGGTGCGGTTGGGGTCGATCTCGGGGAGCGCCACGGCGGCATCGGTGACGGCCATCAGGTCGGTGAAGGGAGCCTTGCCCCACTGCCCCCACCCTCGCTGCACGAAGTCCTGGCCATATCCCGTGGACAGGGCCGGGTCCGGCAACAACACCGCGTACCCGTTCGCGACCAAGAGCCAGGGGTTCCACCGCCACGACCAGGTGTTCCACGAATTCAGCGGACCGCCGTGCACCCACAACAGCAGCGGCACCGGCGCGTGAGCCGCAGCGCCGGTCGGCAACGCCAACCAGCTCCGAACCTGCGTCCCGTCCTCGGCCCTCGCGCTGATTTCGGTCAGGGTGCCGGGCAGTTCCGGCAACGCGTCCGGCCCGCGCAACGGCAACACTTCGCCCGAGCGAAGAGTAATGCGAACCACGTGCGGCGGAGCCTCGTACGATGCGCGCAGAGCGTAGAGAAACTCACCGTCCGCCGACACGCGAATGTCGGTGTACGCGGCAGCGTCCTTGGTCAGCCGCACGGGCTGACCCCACAGATCGGTCGTGAAGACGGGCCCGCGGCCACCCTCGTCGGCGGTGACGACCAAACCCGATCCGTCGGACAGCCACGCAAGCGACGTCGGCCAGCGGTCCCAACCGTCAGCAACAGCGGTCACTGCGCCGGTTCGGAAATCGTAGAGCCCCAAGGACACTCGCGGCGCATGCTCCGGCGTTGTGAGAGTTTCACGGATGAACGCGACCCGAGTACCGTCCGGGGAAACGGCGGGACTGTGCACGTCGGCACCGGCGTCGTCCACCAGTGTGACCCGGTTTCCGCTCAGTGTGTCGACCCGCACGATGGTCGAGCGGCGGGCGGCGCCGGAATCCCCGACTGCCCACGTGGACACGACAAACAATCCGTCGGCGCTGATCGACATCGAACCTTCGCGCAGCGCCGCTCCGGCGTTCGGTGTCACGTCGCGCAGAACAACAGCACCTTCCGCATCGGATTCGCCGACAACTAGGTGCGGTTGATCCGGACCCAGATCGTGGTCCCAGTGCCGCACCGGGTATCCGGTGTGCAGCATGGCGGTGACCTTGCCGTCCTTGCGGGCCGTGCGGATCTCGTCGTCGTGCTCGAGACCGCGCGCCGACGCCATGACCGGGGTGTGCGCCACAAAGGTCGGTGCCGACCGCGCAGCCATGACTGACGACATGCCGCTGGTGCGCCTGCACACCACGCTCGCCTCGCCGCCCGCGGCGGGCAACCGCCACAGAGCTGGTTGCGGCGAGTCCTCCCCCGGTACGGAACGGGTTGCGGTGAAAAGGATGTCTCCGTCGAAAGTAAACGTGGCACCGGACTCGCTGGTGGTGCCCCAGGTCAGTCGCCTGGCCGGCCGACGACCTTGCGGATCGAACTCCCACAGCGAGGACACGTACTCGGTACCGGTCTCGTCGAGGACGGCCCGCCCGCAGATCAGCATCGAACCGTCCGGTGAGAGCGCCAGACCCGACAACCTCGGTAGGGCGATGTAATCGTCCAACTCGTCGAACGGCGTACCGCCGTGCAGTTCAGGCAACATCACTTCGGCTCCCGCAACATCGGATAAACGGTGGGTCCTCCATCAGGTATCACGATTTCGTCGCTCACCTCGAATCCGAAACGGTTGTAGTACGGAATGTTCTCCTTCTTGCTGGATTCGAGATAGGCCGGTATCCGATCTCGATCGCACCGATCGAGCCTCGAATTCAGCAGCGCCTTGCCGTACCCGCCGCCGCGCGCCTGTGCCCCGGTACCGATGGTGGCGAGATACCAGTGCGGCACGGTGGGGTGAGCCTTCTCGAGGACGCCGCCCACTTCGGCACCGACCATCATGCGGGTTCCCAATGCACGCACGACGGCCGGAAAACTGATCACGGACTCCCACGTCGTCTGCTTCCAGCGTCCCGGAGGATCCCAGAGCGCCGCCCCGCCGATCACACCGTTCTCGTCGACCGCTACTTCCGACCCACCGCCGGCCAAGTGGTGATATCGGACTTCCGCGGCAAACAAGCGTGCCAACCGCACTCGCCGGGATTCCTCGTCCGGCAGTATCCACACCATCAGCGGGTCGTCATCGAACGCGTCTGCAAGGACTTCTGCAAGTGCTGGAATATCCGCAGTTTCGGCCGGTCGAACGCTCACACCCATCGTGCGAGCGTACCGGCACGCCGGTATGACACACATTCCCGCTTCCGTGGCACACGCGCCTGATTCGGGAGAGTATGGAGTCATGACGCGCCAGGGCCCCATCAACGACATCGACGAATCCGACCTCGAGGTCACTCACCCGAAGGATTACGCCGCGGGTGTTCCTGCCGTCCTCGTCTCCTTGCAACGTGGTGTCGAACAAATGGGCGCACTCCGGACTGCGCGGACCTTGACCCGGCTCAATCAGCGCCACGGTTTCGACTGCCCCGGTTGCGCGTGGCCGGAAACTCCGGGACACCGCAAACCCGCCGAATTCTGCGAGAACGGCGCAAAGGCCGTTGCCGAAGAAGCGACTCTGCGCACCGTCACACCTGAGTTCTTCGCCGAACACTCGATCGCGGAGCTCGATGGCAAGACCGACTTCTGGCTTGGGCAGCAGGGACGCCTGACGCACCCGATGGTGCTCGTTCCCGGCGCGACGCACTACCAACCCATCGACTGGGACGGCGCCTACGCGCTGATCGCCGATCATCTGACGGGCTTGGCTTCGCCCGACGAAGCCGTGTTCTACACCTCCGGTCGCACGTCCAACGAGGCCGCGTTCCTGTACCAGTTGATGATTCGCAGCTACGGCACGAACAACATGCCGGACTGCTCGAACATGTGTCACGAATCGTCTGGCAGTGCCCTCACCGCGTCGATCGGCATCGGCAAGGGTTCCGTGACTGTTCCCGACCTCGAGAACGCCGATCTGATCCTGATCGCAGGACAGAATCCCGGTACGAACCATCCTCGGATGCTCTCCACCCTCGAAAAAGCAAAAGGCAACGGCGCCAAGATCATCGCGGTCAATCCCCTCCCCGAGGCGGGGTTGCGGCGGTTCAAGGATCCGCAGAAGGTGTCCGGCGTGATCGGGCACGGAGTCGACATCGCGGACGAGTTCCTGCAAATCCGCCTCGGCGGCGACATGGCGCTGTTCCAGGGACTTGGCAGGCTTCTCCTGGAAGAAGAGGACCGCAATCCGGGCTCCGTCGTCGACCGCGCGTTTGTCGAGGAGTACTGCGCCGGGTGGGACGAGTACGAAAAGAACGTTCGCGCTGTTGATCTCGACACCGTTCTCGAAGCAACCGGGCTGACGATGTCGCAACTGACGGAAACGGCTGCGGCCCTCGCTCGCTCCGAACGCACCGTCATCTGCTGGGCGATGGGCCTGACGCAACAGGCACACGGAGTTGCCACCATCGAGGAAGCCGTCAATCTCCTGCTGATGCGCGGAATGATGGGCAAGCCGGGCGCCGGCGTCTGCCCCGTTCGTGGACACTCCAACGTCCAAGGCGATCGCACCATGGGCATCTGGGAAAAGATGCCGGAAGAATTCCTGGCGGCTCTCGACACCGAGTTCAAGATCACCGCGCCCCGAAAGCACGGCTGGGACACCGTCGATGCGATCCGGGCGATGAACGCCGGCAAGGCCAGCTTCTTCATGGCGATGGGCGGCAACTTCATCCAGGCCAGCCCGGATACCGCCGCCACCGAAACCGCGCTGCGCCAATGCGAACTCACCGTTCAGGTTTCCACCAAACTGAACCGCAGCCACGTTGTCCACGGCCGCACCGCGATTATTCTCCCTACCTTGGGCCGCACCGACCTCGATGTCCAGGCCGGCGGCAAGCAGTTGGTGTCCGTGGAGGATTCCATGTCGATGGTGCACCTCTCGCGCGGGCGACTCACGCCGGTCAGCCCCTATCTGCGTAGTGAAGTCGCCATCGTCTGCCAACTCGCCCGTGAACTTCTCGGCAGTGATCACTCCGTCAGGTGGTCCGCCTTCGAAGGAAACTACGACCTGATCCGTGATTCCATCTCGCGCGTCGTACCGGGCTGCGAGAACTACAACACGCGCGTGCGCCAACCCGACGGTTTCCAGTTGCCGCACCCGCCGCGCGATTCGCGCGAATTCCGCACGCACACCGGCAAAGCCAACTTCGGCATCAACGAACTGAAGTGGCTGCCCACCCCCAGCGGCCGGCTGATTCTGCAGACCATGCGCAGCCACGACCAGTACAACACCACCATCTACGGCCTCGACGACCGCTACCGCGGCATCAAAGGCGGCCGCAAAGTCATCCTCGTCAACGCCGACGACATCACCGCACTCGGATTCACCGATGGCGCACTCGTCGACATCGTGTCCGAATGGAACGCCCCGGACGGGACACTCGAAGAGCGTCGGGTGACGGATTTCCGGATCGTCTCCTACGACACGCCACGCGGCAATGCTGCGGCGTACTACCCGGAGACCAATCCCCTCGTCCCTCTCGAACATGTTGCAGCCAAATCGAACACGCCGGTCTCGAAGGCAGTCACAGTTCGACTCGAAGCAGCCGAGCCGCGCTGATGGGCCGTGTCACCGCACGAACACCGGTCGTTCGAATCTCGGGCGATCGAGTCGTCACACGCCCCGACACGCTGGCCGTCGAGGAACCACTCGAAATGAGGGTCGGCGGTCGGGTGTTGTCGGTGACGATGCGAACACCAGGCAACGACGTCGACCTCGTGCACGGATTTCTTCTCAGCGAAGGCATTATCGCCACCCGAGAAGATGTGAGCGTCGTCCGCTACTGCGACGGCGTCGACGAAACCGGTGCAAACACGTACAACGTCCTCGATATCGCGCTGGCTCCCGGAGTGCCGTTGCCGGATCACACCACGGACCGAAACACCGTCATCAGTTCGGCCTGTGGAGTGTGCGGCAAAACGTCACTCGACGCCGTCCGGACAACCACCAGACACCCGCTGGTCGGCGACACCACAACTGTCCGCTCGACCGCGCTGTCGACGATGCCGCTCACTCTTCGACAACGACAGCGCATCTTCGAGACCACCGGCGGCCTGCACGCAGCCGGATTGTTCACCACCACCGGCGAACTGCTTGCTCTGCGCGAAGACGTCGGCCGTCACAATGCGGTCGACAAGGTGATCGGTTGGGCCATCACCGACGGCCGGGTACCCCTCTACGACACGATCTTGATCGTCAGCGGCCGGGCGTCGTTCGAACTCGTCCAGAAGGCCGTCATGGCGGGCATTCCGATTCTCGGCGCCGTCTCCGCACCGTCGTCACTGGCCGTGGAGCTGGCGCAGGAGGCTGGACTGACGCTCGCCGGATTCATCCGCGGCGATTCGATGAACGTGTACTCCCATCCGCACCGAGTTGAGGTCGTGCCTACTCCGCGCGCAGCTGAGCCGACAGTCGCACAGCGGAGTTGACCTCTCCGTAGCCCTCGTATCCACCCACTCGTTGCACGACCTCGAAGAACAGATCGGCGCCGACGGTCGGGGTGAACAGATGGAAGAATTCGCCGTGAGCATCCGCGTCGTAGAGGATCCCGGCGGCGCGCATCCGGTCGAGCAGTTCGGCGTTGAGCCCGAAGCGGGCTTCGAGATCCTCGTAGTAATTCGGTGAGATGGGAAGCGGCGCATAGCCCCAGTCCGCCATAGCGGCGGCCGCGGCAAATATGTTGTCACACGAGAAAGCAACATGACTGACGCCGCCGCGGCGGACGGTGGGCAGCCCACTTCGGCTGCCGTCCACCATGTTCAGCGAGATGCGCAGAGTGTTTCCCGAACCGTCTTGAACAAGGGTGAGTGCTTGGCTCCGCATGAGTCCGACGGAATCGGTGACGTCCAACCCTTCGTGCGGGTGCATCTCGAATACCGACCGAAGGAGCAGCATGACGGAGTCCCAACTCTCGGCCGGGACGGCAAGGGCAACATGGTCGATACCCGTGAGCACCGCCGCCTCCGCACGGTTGCGGGCAGCCGAGCGCGGATAGATCTCGAAAGCCGATTCCCACGCCGCCGCACTGCCGGGGCCGCGTAGGTCGATCGACGTCGCATCGGTGACCTTCAGCCGGACGACGTCCGGAACTTCGGCGTTCTCGTCCGCCGACCCTGGCAATCGCACCTGTTCGACCGGTACCTCCAACGCGCGTGCTCGCTGCCCCCACACCGCGGGTTCACTTGCGCGGATACCGATCTGAGTGAGAACCGGCAAGTCGGCCGGCAGTCCGGGAGCGCTCCACACTGTTCCGGCCGTCGCATCGACGGCGATGGTCAGCAGGCCGTGGCGCCACAACTGCAGATCGTGATCGCGGTGCCGCCCGACCAGGTGAAAGCCCACCGCCGACAGCATGGTGTGAAGCTGATCCTGCTTGGCTGGTCCCGCCGCGACGCGCAGCGAGACAATACCTTCGAGAGGTGTCCGCTCCGGCGCGGTGAACAGCTCAGGTCCATCCTCCACCGACACGGCGGCAGCCACCTGCTCTTCCAAGTGGAGCAGCGACCGGTGCGCGTCGATTGCCGTTCGCTGGGTGTCGGCACGACGAAACACGTCGTTGAAGATTTCGAGTGACCACGGTCCGGTGTAGCCGGCGGCGTGGACGTGCCCGGCAAAGGCGCTCAGGTCGAAATTCCCCTGCCCCGGGAAGTTTCGATGATGTCTGCTCCACTGAAGGATGTCCATCGCCATGAACGGCGCGTCGGCCAACTGCAGGAAGAATATCTTCTCGCCGGGGATATCCCGGATTCCGGCGGGATCGTCACCGCGCGAAAGGATGTGGAAGCTGTCCAGGCACGTTCCGAGCGACGGGTGATCGACCTCCTCGACGATCCGCCACGCATGACCGTACGTATTGACGTGTGCACCCCAGGCCAGCGCCTCGTATGCCACCTTCTTGCCGTGCTCGGACGCCAACTCCGCCAGCGCCGAGAACTGCTCCACCAGTTGGCCGTCGTCATGGCTGGCCGCAGGCAGCGGCGAGGAACAGACAAGCAATGTTTCGCAGCCCAACTCTTCCATGAGTTCGAACTTGCGCTGCGCCCGAACAAGATTGCGGGCGAACTGACCGTCGTTCACGGAATCGAAATCACGAAACGGTTGATACAGATCCAGGCTCAGCCCCAAATCCGCTGCCCGCGTGCGCAGTTCTTTCGGCGACCACGGCGAGGCGACAAAATCCGGCTCGAACACCTCGAAACCGTCGAAGCCCGCCGCGGCAATCGCCGCCAGCTTTTCTTCGAGGGTGCCACTGAGCGACACGGTTGCTATCGACGTCCGAACCGGAGTGTTCATCGTGCTACCGCCGCCTGCTCGCCCTGGACCAAAGCTGTCATGTGGGCGAGCATCCGATCACTGTCCGGCTCGATACCGGTGAAGATCCGGAAGGCGTCGACGGCTTGGAAAACGGTCATCCCGCCGCCACTGAGCGTCGGAGCGCCGATCAAGCGCGCCTGGCGGAGAAGCTCCGTTTCGAGCGGGCGGTACACGATCTCTGCAACCCACAGATCCGGGCGCAACAGGTCCGGGGAGAATGCCATACCGGGGTGCGCGGCCATTCCCATCGGGGTCGCGTGAATCAACCCGTCGGCGCCGGCGAGTGCGCCGGCCAGGTCGTCGGTGTGCTTCGCTTCCACGCTTTGGGTGGGAAACTGCACTCCCAAAGTCCGTGCGAGTTCCTGCGCCCGCGCGAGACTCGAATCCACCAACGTCAGCACGTGTGCGCCGCGCGTCAACGCGGCATAGGCAACAGCAGCACCCGCGCCGCCTGCGCCGAGTTGGACCACCCGGTCCAGCTTCGCATCGGGGAGCCCGGTGTCGAAGTTGCGTCCGAAGCCGGACCAGTCGGTGTTGTGCCCGATCGCTTTCCCACCATCGAAGAGAACTGTGTTGACGGCACCGAGCTTGGCTGCGTCAGGCGACAATTCGTCGAGGTGCTCGATCACCAACTGCTTGCACGGGTGGGTGATGTTGAGCCCGCGGAAGCCGAAACGCTTGGCGTAGGTGAGCAGTTCACCGATATCCGACGGCTCCAGTCCCATCACGTCGAGATCGAGGATGCGGTAGACGTACGGCAGCGACTGCGCCCGCCCCTCCTCCTCGTGCATGATCGGCGTCAAGGACGCACCGATACCGGTGCCGATCAGACCACAGAGAATTGTCTCGCTCATCAGTTCTCTTCTCCTCGGGTGCAGACGAACTCGACTGCGGCGCTGTACCCGTCGATCCCCAAGCCACAGATGACGGCATCTGCTATTCCGGAGACATAGGAGTGTCGACGGAAGTCTTCACGACTGTGAATGTTACTGATATGGACCTCGACCACGGGAGCTTCGAGCGTGACCAACGCGTCCCGCAGGGCGACCGACGTGTGGGAATAGCCGCCGGGGTTGATCACGATGCCGGCAACCCGCCCGCGCGCTTCGTGGATCCAGTCGATCAGTTGGCCCTCGTGGTTCGATTGCTTCGCCTCGACGACGGCACCGAAGTTGGCGGCCGCGACCTCACACCGGGCAACCACGTCATCGAGGGTGGCGCGACCGTAGAACTCCGGTTGGCGCTGCCCCAACAGATTGAGATTGGGTCCGTTGAGAACCAGGATCGGTCGTGTTGCTGCCATCGGGTCACCTCGAAGCTAATGTACGAACTAGTGAGTTAATTCATCGGACACTACTCCTCCGACGCGAACTCGACAAGGAACTCACCCAACTCCTTCGCAGATAGAGTGAGGTCCATGGTCTCCGAGCCCTCCGCGAATGCACTGGCATCCAAGCCCGAGAAGCGACGTCGAAACAGCGATCTCACCCGCGTGAACATCATCGCCGTCGCGACCGAGGAGTTTGCCGACAAGGGATTCGCCGGAGCCCGCGTGGACGAGATCGCCACCAAGACTCACACCACGAAACGCATGATCTACTACTACTTCACCGACAAGGAAGGGCTGTACAAGTCGGTTCTGGAACACGCATACAGCGTGATCCGCGCCCAGGAGCGTGAACTCGACCTCGAGGGCCTCGACCCCACGGCAGCTGTACGCGCCCTTGCCGAACTCACCTTCGACCACCACGAGCAGCACCCGAACTTCATTCGCCTCGTGGCCAACGAGAACATGCTGCGCGGCGAGTACATCGAGAAGTCCGAAGTGCTCAGCGGACTCGGCGCTCCCGCTGCGGACCTGGTGTCACAGATCCTCCTCGACGGCCAGAAAGCCGGCACATTTCGAGACGACGTCGACGCTCTAGACGTGCACATGCTGATCAGCAGTTTCTGTGTTTTTCGCATCGCCAACCGCTATACCTTCAGGGCACTCTTCGACCGCGACCTCATCGCCCCGACGCATCGCGAACACCTACGAACCATGCTCGGCGACGTGGTCGTCGCCTTCCTGACAGCGGCTACACCCTCCTGATCAGCCCAATACAACCGCATACCGAGAGGACACACGTGACCGAGAACCGCGCGCACGAGCTTTCACTCGAGGACCTTTCCCTCGAGGACAAGGCATCTTTGACCTCGGGATCGGATTTCTGGCATAGCCAGGCTGTCACCGGAATTCCGTCGATGCTGCTCACCGACGGCCCGCACGGCGTTCGTAAACAGCCGGAAGGCGGCGACGCTCTGGGTCTCGGTCAGAGCATCCCGGCCACATGTTTCCCACCGGCGGTCGGACTCGGTTCGTCCTGGAATCTCGACCTCATCCGCCGCGTTGGCGAAGCGCTGGGCGACGAGGCCAAAGCCGAGCAGGTCTCGGTTCTCCTCGGCCCCGGCATCAACATCAAACGATCCCCCTTGTGCGGGCGAAACTTCGAGTACGTCTCCGAGGATCCCTTCGTATCCGGCCGCGTGGCTGCCGCACTGATCACCGGCATTCAGTCCCGTGGGGTCGGCACGTCGCTCAAGCATTTTGCCGCCAACAACCAGGAACACGACCGCATGCGGGTCAGCGCCGATATCGACGAGCGAACCCTGCGGGAGATCTACCTCGCAGGATTCGAGTATGCGGTCACCACTGCAGCCCCTACCACGGTGATGTGCTCGTACAACAAGATCAACGGCGTCTACGCGAGCCAGAACCATTGGCTGCTCACCGAGGTTCTGCGCGAGCAGTGGGGATTCGACGGCCTTGTCGTCTCCGATTGGGGAGCCGTGAACGACCGAGTTGCGGCGATTGCCGCCGGCTTGGATCTCGAGATGCCGCCAACGGGTGCCGACGGACAGATCGTCGACGCCGTACGCCGCGGCGACCTCGCCGAATCCGTCGTAACCACAGCCGCCGAGCGCGTGGCGACGCTGGTCGATCGCACCGCCAACGCCCGGATCGACGGCCACACCTACGACGTCGAACGTCACCACGACCTTGCCCGAACCGCTGCCGCCGAGTCCGCGGTCCTTCTCGAGAACGACGGTGAGATCCTTCCCCTGACGCCGGGCGGGCACACCGTCGCCGTCATCGGCGAGTTCGCCTGCAGTCCGCGATACCAGGGCGCCGGCAGCTCGCAGGTGGTACCGACCACGCTCGACAATGCGCTGGACGCAATCCTGGCCATCGCAGGATCCGACCGCGTGACCTTTGCACCGGGATTCACCTTCGACGGCAACCCCGACAGCGAGAAAGTCACCGAAGCCGTCGACGCTGCCCGCAGATCCGACGTCGCCGTCCTCTTCCTCGGCCTCCCGTCAGCCACCGAATCCGAGGGGTTCGACCGGTCGGACATCGACTTGCCCGCCGATCAGATCGCTCTGCTGAAGGCTGTGCACAGCGCCAATCCGAACACCGTCGTGGTCTTGTCCAACGGTGGCGTCGTCTCGATTACCCCGTGGCGCAAGTACGCCGCCGCCATCCTCGAAGGGTGGCTGCTCGGCCAGGCCGGCGGGTCGGCGATCGCGGACATCCTGTTCGGTCTCGTCAACCCGTCCGGCCACCTCACCGAGACGATTCCCCTTCGGCTGCAAGACAACCCGTCGTATCTTCACTTTCCGGGATCTGCGCAACACGTCCGATACGGCGAGGGACTGTATGTGGGATACCGGTACTACGACACGATCGACCACGAGGTTGCGTACCCGTTCGGCTTCGGTCGCAGCTACACCACCTTTGCCGTCACCGACACCACACTCACCACTGGCGAGAACTCTGCCGAGGTCACCGTGACGGTCCGCAATACCGGAGATCGGGCCGGTAGCACTGTTGTGCAGGTGTACATCCACGACGCTAACTCGGTTATCGACCGCCCGACCCAGGAACTGAAGGGCTTTGCCAAGGTCCATCTGGAACCCGGGGATTCGGTAACCACGACGATCACGCTCGACCCGCGCGCGTTTGCCTACTGGTCGGTCGAGGATCAGGACTGGGCGATCAAAGCCGGGGATTACGACATTCGCGTCGGTTTCTCGTCGCGCGACATTGCAACCACGGACACGATCACCCTGTCGGGAAACATCGGCCCTCGCCCGCTGAATTCGATGTCCACCATCGCCGAGTGGTTTGCGCATCCGGTCGGCGGCGCAGTTCTCGGTGCCGCAATGGCCGCTGCCGCCACTGAGGATTCCCCGCCGATAGCACCCGAACTGATGGCCATGGCGGGTTCCATGCCACTCGGCAAACTCGCAGCCTTTGGCCTCGGCATCACGGACGAGCAGGTAGCCGAACTGGTCGCGGCCACGCAGCAGTCTTAGCCATAACCCTCTGAACTGCGGTTTTCATGTTCATTCTCCCAGCAGCTAGATTTTTATGAACTATTTGGTTAATAATCTTGTGTAGTTGGTGTGGCGTCAGTTACATTCCTTGTATCGCTCTCCGCACAAACGTTCAAAGTACGAACGGCACCATAAGCGGATGTAGAGCCTCCACAGTCGCTTCCACCAGGAGATGAGCATGTCAGCTAGTACGGTCACACCGTCGGGACCTGAGGCGGGGCACTTGCCCACAACAGACACCACCAAGGTCAAACGCGCCGCTACGTCGTCGTTCCTCGGCAGCATGCTCGAGTACTACGACTTCTACATCTACGCATCAGCCGCCGCACTCATCTTTCCGACGGTGTTCTTCCCCGACAGCGGGCACGCGGCACTGCTCTCCCTCGCGACGTTCGGAGTTGCTTACGTCGCACGTCCCGTCGGCGCCGTGGTCCTCGGACACTTCGGCGACCGCGTCGGACGTAAGAAGATCATGCTGCTGACACTCATCATGATGGGCGCAGCCACCTTCTTCATCGGATGTATCCCGAGCGCAGACTCGATCGGAGTGTTCGCCCCGATACTGCTCGTGCTGATGCGCATCGCGCAGGGCATCTCGGCAGCTGGCGAACAGAGTGGCGCGAGCTCACTCACCCTCGAACACGCGCCGGAAGGTCGACGCGCCTTCTTCTGCAGCTGGACGCTCAACGGCACGCAAGCCGGATTCATCCTCGCCAGCCTGGTATTTCTCCCCATCGCCGCACTGCCTGACGACATCCTCTACACCTGGGGTTGGCGAATCCCGTTCTGGGGCAGCCTGATCGTTCTCATTGCCGCCTACATCATGCGACTCAAGCTCGAAGAGCCCGAAGAGTTCATCGAGCAGCAGGACGCCAAGACCGTTGCCAAGCTCCCCGTCGCCGACCTGCTTCGCACCCACAGCGCCAATCTTGTCCGCGTCATCTGCTGCGCCTTCATCGCCGTCGTGTCGACCATCTTCTCCGTGTTCGGTCTTGCCTTCGCAACCACGGAAGAAGTCGGTATCCCCAAGTCGACGATGCTGTGGGTTGCCATTGCCGCAAACGCCGTCGCACTGATCAGCCAGCCTGCCTGGGCGATGCTGTCGGACCGAATCGGCCGTCGGCCACTGTTCATCGGCGGCGCACTGGGCAGCGCGGTGTTCATCTACGTCTACTTCGGCGCGATCGCCAGTGGCAACGTTCCGCTCATCTTCCTTGCCGCAATCGGCTTGATGTCCGTCTTCTACGCAGCACCCAACGCCATCTGGCCGTCGTTCTACTCCGAGATGTTCAACACCAAGGTTCGCTACTCCGGCATCGCGATCGGAACCCAGGTCGGATTTGCGCTCGCCGGCTTTGCACCCGCCATCGGCAACGCTCTGATGGGCGGCGACAAGACGCACTGGATGCCTGTCGCAATCCTGACGTCCGTCGCCTGCGTCATCTGTGCGATCTCCGCCTTCACCGCCAAGGAAACCTTCCGCACCCCGCTCAAGGAACTCGGCAACCCGATCTAGTCGAACACCCCACATACAACTGTGGCCCGGTATCTCGCGAGAGATACCGGGCCACAACTGTTTTGAGCTTCTACTGCGTGATGTTCTACGCCGTCTTGTCGCGGCGTTCGCCGCGCTCAGGCTTACGCGGGACGATAGTCGGCAGAACGTTGTCGATGACGGTCTCGGCTGTCACCACAACCTTCTCGACGTCGTCGCGACTGGGGATGTCGTACATCACGGGAAGAAGAACTTCTTCCATGATGGCGCGCAGTCCGCGGGCACCGGTGCCACGGAGGATGGCCTGATCGGCAATCGCGTCGAGGGCTTCCTCGGTGAACTCGAGTTCCACGCCGTCCATGTCGAACAGTCGACGGTACTGCTTCACGAGAGCGTTCTTGGGCTCGGACAGAATCTGGACGAGCGACGCCTTGTCGAGGTTGGTGACCGACGCGATCATGGGCAGACGACCGATGAACTCGGGAATCAGACCGAACTTGATCAGATCTTCCGGCATGACCTCGGCAAAACGATCAACCGTGTCGAGTTCAGCCTTGGAGCGAACCTCGGCACCGAAACCGATACCGCGCTTGCCCACTCGATCGGACACGATGCGCTCGAGGCCGGCAAACGCACCGGCAACGATGAACAGCACGTTCGTGGTGTCGATCTGGATGAATTCCTGATGCGGATGCTTGCGTCCGCCCTGCGGCGGAACGCTGGCCTGCGTGCCTTCGAGAATCTTGAGCAGCGCCTGCTGAACACCCTCACCGGAAACGTCCCTGGTGATCGAGGGGTTCTCGCTCTTACGAGCGATCTTGTCGACCTCGTCGATGTAGATGATGCCGGTCTCGGCACGCTTGACGTCGTAATCCGCAGCCTGAATCAGCTTGAGCAGAATGTTCTCGACGTCCTCGCCGACGTAACCCGCCTCGGTCAGAGCCGTTGCGTCCGCAATCGCGAACGGAACGTTGAGCATTTTCGCCAAGGTCTGTGCGAGATACGTCTTACCGCAGCCGGTGGGGCCGAGCATCAAGATGTTGGATTTTGCGAGTTCGACGGTTTCACCGCGAGCATCGCGGCCCTTGTCGCCGGCCTGAATACGCTTGTAGTGGTTGTACACAGCCACCGCGAGCGTCCGCTTGGCGGAGTCCTGACCGATGACGTAGTTCTCGAGGAAATCGCGGATTTCCGCGGGCTTCGGCAGTTCGTCGAGTTTGACCTCGCTTGACTCGGCCAGTTCTTCTTCGATGATCTCGTTGCAGAGGTCGATGCACTCGTCGCAGATGTACACCCCGGGTCCTGCAATGAGCTTTTTGACCTGCTTCTGGCTCTTACCGCAGAAAGAACACTTGAGCAGATCCCCGCCGTCGCCGATGCGTGCCATCTCGTGAGGTCCCTACTTCCTTCATGTACGTGCACTCGCCAGAACGCAGATCCAGAACCAGCCCGTGATGTGACGGTACCCGTTGTTCCGAACCACGGTCGACCTGTTGTCGGCGATTCGTCGACGGATTATCAAGAATATTGCCGGGAAAACAGTTCAGGCATGTCTTCCACCTGCTACTTCCCGACCGATCCGCCTCGCGTCGCGCACCGAATTTCGGTGGTCGACACGAGGCGGAATTCGACTACTTCTGCGCGCTGAGCTTCCGGTACGCCAGAACGTCGTCGATGATGCCGTATTCCTTGGCCTGCTCGGCCGTGAGGATCTTGTCACGATCGGTGTCGACCCGAATCGTCTGCGGATCCTTGCCGGTGTGCAGAGCCAACGTGTTCTCCATGAGACGACGCATACGCTCGATCTCGGCTGCCTGGATCTCCAGATCGGAAACCTGGCCCTGGATACCGCCGGTGGCCGGCTGGTGAATCAGGATGCGCGAGTTGGGGAGCGCAAAACGCTTACCGGGCGTACCGCCGGCGAGGAGAACAGCAGCAGCCGACGCGGCCTGGCCGAGGCAGACGGTGGAGATGTCTGCACGCACGTACTGCATCGTGTCGTAGATCGCCATCAGCGCGGTGAACGAACCACCGGGCGAGTTGATGTACATCGTGATGTCGCGGTCCGGATCCTGCGATTCCAGAACCAACAGCTGTGCCATGAGGTCGTTCGCGGACACGTCGTCGACCTGCGAGCCGAGGAAGATGATGCGCTCCTCGAACAGCTTGTTGTACGGGTCGGACGTCTTGACGCCGTAGCTGGTCTGCTCCGTGAACTGGGGCAGGATGTAGCGCGACTGCGGGCCCGACGGCGCCTGGCCGCCCAGCGAGTTAGCTCCGAAAAGGTTTGTCATCAGTTCTCCAAAGTATGAATTGGGCAGCGATTGGACGGATCAACCGACTCAGTTGCCGGTGCCGCCGGCCTGATTCGCACGAGAGACGACATGGTCGACGAAGCCGTACTCGAGGGCTTCCTTCGCCGTGAACCAACGGTCACGGTCCGAGTCGGCGGTGATCTGCTCGACCGTCTGACCGGTGTGCTGGGCGATCAGCTCGGCCATTTCACGCTTGGTGTGCTTGAACTGCTCGGCCATGATCGCGATGTCACTGGCGCTACCACCGATACCGGCGGACGGCTGGTGCATCATGATGCGGGCGTGCGGCAGGGCGTAACGCTTGCCCTTGGTGCCGGCGGAGAGCAGGAACTGCCCCATCGACGCGGCGAGGCCCATGCCGAAGGTCGCGATATCGCACTCCGCGAACTGCATGGTGTCGAAAATCGCCATACCGGCGGTGACTGATCCACCAGGCGAGTTGATGTAAAGCGAGATGTCTCGCGTCGGGTCCTCGGCCGAGAGCAGCAGGATCTGCGCGCACAGCTTGTTTGCGATGTCGTCGTCGACCTGGGTACCGAGGAAAATAATGCGCTCACGGAGCAAGCGCTCGTATACCGAGTCGCTGAGGTTCAACCCAGCGGTGGCTGAAGTCATGGCGGGACTCTGCAAAGTCTCCAGGTGATTGGAAGTCACGGTACCTGCCTTCTATGTGGATCTTCTTTGCCAAATACGAATTGCTGACACAGACACTAACCAAGTAGGGCGGCACCGGAGTCCCGGTGCCGCCCTACTTCGCTCAAAGCGGAAAACTCATTGCAGCCGATCGTGGTGAAAACACCCGATAACCTGCTTTTTTACTTGTCTTCGCTCTCGGCAGAATCAGACGCCTCGGCGTCCTCGTCGGCCTTGCCGTTACCGAAAAGCTCAGCGGTGTCGACAGCAGCGCCGCTGCTGTCGGTGACACCGGCAGCCTCGACGACAGCTGCGAGAGCCTTGCCGCGGCGGACATCGGCGAACATCGCACCAAGCTGGTTGGCCTGCTGGATCTGCTGGATGAACTGCTCCGGAGCCATGCCGTAACGCTGCGCCTGGAACAGGATGCGCTCGGTGAGCTCGTCCTGGCCGACGGTGACGTCGTTGGCATCAGCGATGGAGTCGAGCAGGAGCTGCGTCTTGACGGAGCGCTCAGCGGCCTCCAACGTGTCCTTGTCGAACTCTTCGCGGCTGCTGCCCTGCTCTTCGAGAGCCTTGTTCAGAGCCTCTTCGTCGTGATCGAGACCGTGAACGGCGTCGTGCAGCGCAGCGTCGACCTCAGCCTTGACGATGGCCTCAGGCAGCGGGACCTCGACGGTCTCGAGCAGCTGCTCGAGAACCTTGTCGCGGATCTGGCCGGCCTGCTCGACCTTGCGGACGCGTCCGACGCGCTCGCGGAGGTCTGCCTTCAGTTCGTCGAGGGTGTCGAACTCGCTGGCGAGCTGAGCGAACTCGTCGTCCTCATCCGGAAGCTCGCGCTCCTTGACCGTCTGCACGGTCACGGTGACAACAGCTTCCTTGCCTGCGAACTCACCGGCGACCAGAGTCGACGTGAAGTCCTTGGACTCCCCCGCCTTGAGGCCGATGATGGCTTCGTCGAGGCCCTCGATGAGCTGGCCCGAACCGACCTCGTGCGAGAGTCCGCTAGCCGTAGCCTCGGCAACGTTCTCACCGTCGACGGTGGCCGACAGGTCGATGGAGACGAAGTCGCCGTCCTCGACTGCGCGGTCGACGCCCGTGAGGGTGCCGAAACGCTGACGCAGCGAGAGGAGCTGCTCTTCGATGGCCTCATCGGTGATCTCGATCGGATCGACCGTGACGTTGATGGAGCTGAAATCCGGGAGTTCGATCTCGGGGCGCACGTCGACCTCGGCAGCGAATTCGAGGACGTCGCCGTCTTCGAGCTTCGTGACCTCGATCTCGGGCTGGCCGAGGGCCTTCACGCCGGCGCTGGTGACAGCCTCTGAGTAACGCGACGGCAGAGCGTCGTTGATGACCTGCTCGAGCACAGCGGCGCGACCGACGCGGGCCTCGAGGAGGCGGGCCGGGGCCTTGCCCGGACGGAAGCCTGGGAGACGAATCTGCTGCGCGAGGGCCTTGTAGGCCTTGTCGAAATCAGGCTTGAGTTCCGCGAAGGGCACCTCAACGTTGATACGGACTCGCGTCGGGCTGAGCTGCTCGACGGTGCTCTTCACGAAACTTCGCTCCTTCGTCTGGTCTTGCTCATAACTGGCTTACTGCAGGTTCTCGGTCTTGCCTGTGCGGTCTTGCACGACACTCCACTCCTGCGTGTGCAGTAGTGGAGTCTCGTATACGTACTTGTCGGGATGACAGGATTTGAACCTGCGACCCTCCGCTCCCAAAGCGGATGCGCTACCAAGCTGCGCTACATCCCGTTACCGCAAACGTGCTTCTTTGAAACACCCTCACGAAAACAGCCGCGTACTTGCGACTGCGCCAAACCTTATCGCGCTCACTACTCTCTCACGAACCCGCCCACCATTTGTACACGGATAGCCGTAAGCACGTGCAGCCTGCATTCGGCTCGAAACCCCGGCCTGGGCCACCACCACACGGTGAACCAACCACCACCACACAGTGAACTACAAGCCCTCGCCGAAGATTTCCCTGGTGAGAACGCTTTCGACCCCCCGATTATGAAATCCGCACCCGCATTGGGTACAGTTTCGAATCGCAGACGACGAACACGGCGATCCCGAGTTCGCGTGTGCACGGGGATGTAGCTCAATGGTAGAGCCTCAGTCTTCCAAACTGATCACGCGGGTTCGATTCCCGTCATCCCCTCCATCGGAGGGAAACTTCCACAAAGATCCGCACCGGCCTCGCCGGTGCGGATTTTTTGTTACAGCGATCCGTATCCTGGAGTTGTCCGGATCGATACTGCTCGGAGGCCAACCCGTGACCACGATTCTTCTCATTCTCGTTGTTCTGGCTGTTGTCGTGTTCCTGGTCATGAAAAGCCAGCAACGCGGTTCCACCCACAGCGCGACGCAACTCGACGACGCCAAAGCTGATGCCAGGCAGGCAATCGAGCGACTCGGCGGCCAGGTGTACAACCTCACCGGCACCGACGAACCGTCACGGCAAGCTCTCGCCGACGCAGCCGAGCGTTACACCGCGGCAGGCTCCCAGATCGATCAGGCCGCCACTCCCGTTCAAGCGCGGCTCGCGAAACAGACTGCGCTGGAAGGGCTTTACTACATTCGTGCGGCCCGCGTCGCCATGGGAATGGATCCGGGTCCTGACGTTCCCACCATCGACGGCCAGAAAGCTGCTGGCGCGGTGACCGAGTCCCGCGAGGTCGAGTTCGAGGGTCGCAAGGTCGCGGCATCACCGACCCCGTCACCGCGTACCCCCAACTACTACCCCGGTGGACGCGTCGCCGGCCGGCCGGTTCCGGCCGGTTGGTACTCGGAACCGTGGTGGAAACCTGCCCTCGTCGCGGGCGCCTGGGGCCTGGGTTCGATGATGCTGTTCTCGACCATGTTCTCGGGAATGGCCGGAGTTCCTTACGGCGCAGAAGCTTTCGCTGCAGGCGGCGACCCGAACGCCGACCAGGGTGCCGCAGATCAAGGTGACACGGGCGATCAAGGTGACGCCGGCGATCAGGGAGGCTACGACCAAGGCGATACCGACTACACCGCAGACGGCGGAGGCTACGACGGCGGCGGTTACGACGGCTTCGGCGACGGCGGTATGGACTTCGGCGGCGGGATGGACTTCTAAACCGCCTGGCACACGGGGCACCAGAACAGGTTTCGCGCTTTCATGACGGAATGAAGGACCGGTGCTCCGCAGACCCGGCACGGTGATCCCGCGCGCCGGTACACGTAGGTGCGCGGGCGATCCTTGGCGTAGGCCGGATCGCCGTTGTCGTGCTCGGCGCGCACGACATGCATTTTTCCGCGTCGTACACCGACCTTCATGAGTTCGACAAGGTCTACCCACATGGCAGTCCATTCGTCGTGGGTGACGAGGTTGCCGGGGCGTTCGGGATTGATCCCGTGGCGGAACAGCAATTCAGCGCGGTAGACGTTGCCGACCCCGGCCAGCACTGCCTGGTCCATGAGCAGTGCGCCGATTGCGGTCTTGGACTTCGAGATACGGGCCCATGCCTTCTGCGGATCGGCGTCGCGGCGCAGTGGATCGGGGCCGAGTCTGGCTTCGATAGCGGCTACCTGCGGCGGCAGCAAGACTTCACAGGCGGTGGGACCACGAAGGTCGGTGCCGAAACCGGCACCGACCATTCGCATCCGGACCTGCCCCACCGGTTCTTCCATCGGGAGGGCGCTGTCGGTGAACTTTCCGTACAAACCGAGGTGTACGTGGACGATCAAACCATTGTCGTACGTGTGCCAGAGGTGTTTGCCCCAGGCATCGGAGGCTGTCAGCACATGCCCGTCCACCAGAGCCGCGTCAGTGGCAAATCGCCCTTGCGGGCTGAGAACGCGGACTGGTGAACCGACAAACTTCTTGGCATGCAACCGTGCCAGTCGATGCAGGGTGTGACCTTCGGGCACCGGACTACTTCTCGATCAGGCCTGCGGCAATGTCGGTGCGACGCCGGTCTTCTCGTACTCCGAGAGGATGTCGATGCGGCGCTGGTGACGCTCTTCGCCGGACCACTCGGTGGCGAGGAAGGCGTCGACGATGGCCAGCGATTCCTCGAGGGAATGCATACGTCCACCGATGCCGATGAGCTGTGCCTTGTTGTGCTCGCGGGCCAGCTTGGCGGTTTCGACGCTCCACGCCAGAGCGCAGCGGGCGCCGGGAACCTTGTTGGCGGCAATCTGCTCACCGTTGCCGCTTCCGCCGAGGACGATGCCCAGGCTTCCCTCGTCGGCGACTACCCGCTTCGCTGCTTCGATGCAGAAAGCCGGGTAGTCGTCCACGGCGTCGTACTCGTGAGCACCACAGTCGATGGCTTCGTGGCCATTGGCTGTGAGGTGTTCGATGATCTCGTTCTTACGTTCGAATCCGGCATGGTCGGCACCCAGGTATACGCGCATGGGGACAATTCTCTCAGGCTCATCCCCCGGCGCGCACCCGGCCCTGGTGCGGTCGAACTCAGTCGAACTGCGGATCCTCGTTGCGTGTGCGCTTGAGTTCGAAGAAGTGCGGGTAGCTCGCTAGCGCAACTGCGCCGTCCCACACTCGGCCTGCGTCTTCGCCACGCGGGATGCGCGAGAGAACGGGACCGAAGAAGGCAACGCCGTTGACGTGGATGGTGGGGGTTCCGACGTCGGGGCCGACCGCATCCATGCCGTGATGATGACTTTCGCGGAGAGCCTCGTCGTACTCGGTCGACTCGGCCGCATCGGCCAGCTCTGCCGGGAGGCCCACCTCGTCGAGTGAACGCTTGATGACGTCGGCAAAGTCCTTGTTGCCTTCGTTGTGGATCTTGGTTCCCATCGCCGTGTACAGGGGCAGCAGAATATCGTCGCCCTTCAGCTTTGCAGCGGCGATCGCAACCCGCACCGGTCCCCAGGCCTTGGTCATCATCTCGCGATATTCCTCGGGCAGGTCACGTCCTTCGTTGAGGACGGCCAAGCTCATCACGTGGAATTTCGCGTCGATGTCGCGGACCTGCTGCGCTTCGAGGATCCACCGCGAAGTAATCCAGCACCACGGGCACAGAGGGTCGAACCAGAAATCAGCCCGGTCAGCACTCTTGTTCTCGACTGCACTCACGTAAACAACTCCCTATCGGTCACGGTCCTCGCGGGAACGAAAATTTGCGCACCCGCCATGGCAACAATCTTCCCCCACCAATCCTTCCCACATACTCCCGAACCACCTTCTCTCACCAGTAATGTCGAAAGAACACGAGTGCGAAGGAGTGGTTCAACCATGAGCGCAAATCGGAGATTCGTCATCATCGGCGGCGGCTTGGCCGGAGCAAAAACTGCGGAGGCCCTGCGAGAGCGGGATTTCGACGGGGACATCGTCCTTCTGAGCGAAGAAGATCATCTGCCGTACGAGCGTCCACCGCTGTCCAAGGAATTCTTTGCGGGCAAGAAGACCCTCCCGGAATTCACGGTCCACGACGGTGAATGGTTCCGCGATCAGCACGTGGACCTGCGACCGGGAACAACCGCAACGGCATTCGACCCCGTCGCGCACACCGTGACTCTCCCCGACGGTTCCACGCTCTCGTACGACAAATTGGCTCTCGCCACCGGTTCGCGTTCTCGGCGACTCGATATTCCGGGTGCCGACGCCGACGGTGTCCACTACATCCGCACGATCGACCAGGCGTCGGCGCTGCTCGAGGCGCTCGCCGCGGACAAGAAACTGGTTGTGGTCGGTGCCGGGTGGATCGGCCTGGAAATCGCTGCTTCGGCGCGCGGATTCGGCGTCGACGTGACGATCCTCGAACATTCGAGCCTTCCCCTCGAAGCAACGCTCGGCCCGGAGATGGGTGAAGTGTTTGCCGCACTGCACCGCGAGAACGGCGTTGATCTGCGAACGAGTACCGACGTGAAGTCCGTCGCGGTCACCGACGGGGTTGCCGCGGGCGTCACCCTGGCCGACGGCAGTGTCGTTCCCGCAGACGCCGTCCTGATCGCTGTGGGCGCCCTCCCCAATATCGAGTTGGCCACGGCCGCCGGTATCGACGTCGACGGCGGAGTCCTCGTCGATGCAGGCCTGCAGAGCAGCGACCCCGACGTCGTGGCGATCGGTGATATCGCGGCCGCGACGCACCCGATCCTGAACGCGCGAATCCGGGTGGAGCACTGGGCAAATGCCCTCAACCAGCCGGCAACCGCTGCGGACACCATGCTCGGCCGGCCGGCCGAGTACGTGAGAATGCCGTATTTCTTCACCGACCAGTACGACCTCGGAATGGAATACGTCGGCCACGCTCCCCACGGCAGCTACGCCTCGGTGGTGACGCGCGGCGATGTCGAGGGCCGTGAATTCCTGGCTTTCTGGCTCGACGGCGACAACAAGGTTCTGGCGGGCATGAATGTCAACATCTGGGACGCCGGTGACGCGATCAAGGAGTTGGTTGCCTCCAGTGTCCCGGTAGATCCGAAGCGCCTGGCAGATCCTGCCGTTCCACTGACGGACGCGTCCGCGATCACGAAGTAATCCCCGTCATGATGGGATGGACACATAAAGATCCACACCATCAACGAGGAGATCTTCGTGGCCGCACCGAACCTGACACGCGAGACGGCAGCAGAACGGTCAGCGCTGCTGACCGTCGACAACTACCTGATCGAACTCGATCTCACTGACGGCAACGATGCCCCTGGTGAGGAGACGTTCCTCTCCAAGACCACCGTGACCTTTTCGGCCACTGCAGGCTCGAGCAGTTTCATCGACATCATCGCTGCCCGAGTTCATTCCGCGGTGCTCAACGGCACTCCGATCGATATCTCCGACTACGACGAGGCCACCGGAATTGCCTTGTCGGACCTCGCCGCGAGCAACGAACTGGTCGTCGAGGCCGACTGCGACTACTCGCACACCGGAGAGGGTCTGCACCGCTTCGTCGACCCGACGGACAGTGCTGTCTACCTGTACTCGCAGTTCGAGACCGCCGACGCCAAGCGCATGTTCGCGTGTTTCGATCAGCCGGATCTCAAGGCCACGTTCGATGTCCGCGTCACCGCGCCGACCTCGTGGAAAGTCATCTCCAATTCCGCCGTCGTGGCGACTCTCGCCGCCGATCCCGGCAAGCACATCTTCCGCACCACACCGAAGATGAGCACGTATCTCGTTGCGCTCATCGCCGGACCGTACGCGGAGTGGACCGACAACTACTCCGACGAGCACGGCAACATTCCCCTCGGAATCTTCTGCCGCGCTTCGCTTGCCGAGTTCATGGACGAAGAGCGCCTGTTCACGGAAACCAAGCAGGGCTTCGATTTCTACCACCGAAACTTCGGTGTGCCGTACGCCTTCGGGAAGTACGACCAGTTGTTCGTCCCGGAGTTCAACGCCGGCGCCATGGAGAACGCCGGAGCGGTCACCTTCCTCGAGGACTACGTCTTCCGGTCCAAGGTCACTCGCTACTCGTACGAGCGTCGTTCCGAAACCGTGCTTCACGAAATGGCCCACATGTGGTTCGGCGACCTCGTCACCATGACGTGGTGGGACGACCTGTGGCTCAACGAATCCTTTGCGACGTTCGCGTCCGTGCTCTGCCAGACCGAGGCCACCGAGTACAAGAATGCCTGGACAACCTTTGCCAACGTCGAGAAGTCGTGGGCATACCGTCAGGACCAGTTGCCGTCCACCCACCCCATCGCCGCCGACATCCCGGACTTGGCTGCAGTCGAGGTCAACTTCGACGGCATCACGTATGCCAAGGGTGCCAGCGTTCTCAAGCAACTGGTGGCGTACGTCGGCCTCGACCCCTTCCTCGCGGGACTGCGGGAGTACTTCCGCGAGCATGCATTTGGCAACGCCACCTTCGACGACCTGCTCGGTGCTCTCGAAAAGTCCTCCGGCCGCGACCTCTCCGACTGGGGAACGCAGTGGCTCAAGACCACTGGGCTCAACATTCTGCGCCCGGACTTCGACGTCGACGCAGACGGTAAGTTCACCCGATTTGCTGTGTTGCAGGACGGCGCGGCCCCCGGCGCCGGTGAGCGCCGAGTGCATCGCATCGCGATCGGCGTCTACGACGATGTCGACGGCAAGCTCGTGCGGAGCCGACGTGTCGAACTCGATCTCGATGCCGCCGACACCACTGATGTCCCCGAACTTCTCGGAGTTCATCGCGGTCAATTGGTTCTCGTCAACGACGACGACCTCACGTACTGCTCGGTGCGGCTCGATCCGCAGTCCCTCGCAACGGCGATCGACCGCGTCGGCGATATCGCCGAAGCACTTCCCCGCACTCTGGTCTGGTCCGCGGCGTGGGAGATGACCCGTCAGGCCGAACTCAAGGCCCGTGATTTTGTCGCGCTGGTTCAGCGCGGCATCAGCGCCGAGACCGAGGTCGGGGTGGTTCAACGTCTCCTGCTCCAAGCCCAGACCGCCATCGGAAACTACGCAGATCCGGTCTGGGCCGCAGCCGAAGGCTGGGCCGACTTCGCCAACCGGCTCCTCGAACTTGCCCGCGAAGCCGAGGCAGGTTCCGATCACCAACTCGCATTTGTCAACGCGCTCACCGGAGTTGCGCTCTCCCCGTGGCACACGGAAGTCCTGAGCGAATTGCTCGACGCAGATCCCGCGACCGTCGGCCTCGACGGCTTGGTTGTCGACACCGATCTGCGCTGGCGCATTGTCGGCGCTCTCGCCGCGGCCGGCGAAGTGGATGCCGAAGGCCTCGAGACGCCGTTCATCGACTCCGAGGCCGAGCGCGACCCGACTGCTGCCGGCGCCAGGCAGGCCGCAGCCGCAGCTGCCGGTCGACCACAAGCTGCGGTGAAGGAGCAGGTGTGGGCCAAGGTGGTCGGTGACGATTCGGTACCCAACATCACGGCGCGGTCCATCATCGGCGGTTTTGCCCGAGAAGGACAAGACGATCTTCTCGAACCGTTCGTCTCGCGCTACTTCGACGACATCGCCGCCGTATGGGAGCGCCGCTCGAGTGAGGTGGCGCAGACCGTCGTCGTCGGTCTGTACCCGTCGTGGTCGGTCAGTGAAGAATCCGTCGCAGCGGCTGATCGTTTCCTCGAAGGAGACATTCCTCCCGCACTACGCCGTCTGGTCGTGGAAGGTCAGGCCGGTGTAGTCCGATCGCTCGCCGCCCGTAAGTTCGACGCCAGCTGATGCAGAAAGACCGGTGCCCGCCTCGATGTTCTCGAGGCGGGCACCGGTCTCAGTGCAGGGACTACGAAAAACTACGGCGCAGAGATTGCTGCTGCCATGACACGGATTCCGCTGATCAGTCCGTCGATCAGGTTTCCTTCGCTGATGGAGCTCACCGCTGCGGTGGCACCGAGCTGCGCAATGCGGTCGGTGACCCGATCGGCAACGACGCGGCCACTGCGGACCTCGACGACGCGCTGGTTGGGAGATACGGCGATGAGAACCGAACGCTCCGCCTCGGGTGTGGTCGGGAACAGTGCGTCGGCACCGGCCGTCGGATCTGCGCCCAGGTCGCCGACGTACACGTTGAAACGCACCTTGGTAGCACGCGTCGCCTCGGTCAGCGCGACGTCGAGGGCCACCAGGTCCTTGGTCGTGAACGGAAGATCGTCCGTGAACGGCTCCCCCACACGATGCACGGCAGAGATACGGCCACTAGCCGTGATGACGCTGCCCATAGGCAGGTTTTCGGGCGCTACTGCGACCGCTGTCGAATGATCACCACTTGCCACTTGCGGTTCCTCCAATCAGATCAGCCGAGCCGGCTTCGATCGCGTGTGCGCTGCCGTGGTGACCGCCGCGAACGGTCACTTCGTCGACAGCACTCCACAGGATGGGAGCGTGATCCCACGACTCACCCAGATGGAACGCCGGCGGAACCGGACCCGGCGTCTTCTTCCCGAGGAAGGACGCACCCGCGAAGAAGGCGGTGATCAGGGCCGGGATCCCAACGTATATCAGTACTACCTCGAGAATGCTCACACCAGATAACGTAGCCCAGAACGCCAGGAAGGACAGCGTCAGGGCCACAAATTATCGAGGCAATTGTTTCGGGCAGTTCGAGTCAGGCAGCACCGACACCGAGATACGGCACCCACGACGGGTGCAGTTCCTTGGTTGCGGCCAGCAATCGCCAGTGCGGACCTGACGGCGGAACCAATTCGGCACGCAGCGTCCACCCGAGTTCGCTGAGCATCTTGTCGGCTTTGCGGTGGTTGCACGGGGCGCAGCATGCCACGCAGTTCTCCCATGAATGCCCGCCGCCGCGACTGCGCGGTACAACATGGTCGATGGTCTCGGCTTTAGCGCCGCAATACGCACATCGGAAATGGTCACGATGCATCAGTGCGGCGCGGGTCATGGGGATGCGCGCACGATACGGGACGCGCACATAGGTTCGTAGGCGAATGACCGATGGCACCTGCACCGACCAGTCAGCAGAGTGGACAATCGGTCCGAACTCGTCTTCGTGAACCGTGTCGGCTTTACCGCAGGCCATCAAGACCACAGCCCGTCGGGCGGGCAGGGCCGTCAGCGGTTCGTACGTGACGTTGAGTAGTAGCACTCGGCGTTTGATCCACTCGGGGACCACGTGATCCGTGGCGAAGTCGGCGGTGTGACCGAATCCGTCAGGAACAACTTCCAGAACAGCCCCTGACGCGTGGTCGTGCCGCGCATCTGCGCGAGCGATGGCACCACGGCCGCCAGCGGGCTGGAGTTGTCGGTGATTTCGTGCAGCGTGTCGGTTCTTCATCAGACCTCCGGGAGACTGCCCCCAAGTTGACCACGGATATTCCGGTTACGCACTCCCATTTCGCACAAAATTGCTCGGATTGCCGGTGAATTTCGGGTGAACAGACCTCCAGCAGACCCGGAAACCGACCACGCCCGCCATCAGGCACAATGGAACACGCCATGAATGACGTACAGCAAACCTTCTACGACGCCGTCGGCGGAGCCGAGACGTTCCACAAGCTCACCGCGCGGTTCTACGAGGAAGTCGCGAAGGACGAGGTTGTTCGCCCGCTGTATCCGGAAGAGGACCTCGGTCCCGCGGAGCGCCGCATGCGGATGTTCCTCGAGCAGTACTGGGGCGGCCCGCACACCTACTCCGACGAGCGTGGACACCCTCGTTTGCGGATGCGGCACAATCCCTTCGTGATCGGCCCGATCCAACGTGACGCATGGCTACGCTGCATGCACACGGCGATCGCGTCCATCGACGAGAAGACCCTGGACGCCGCGCATCGCCAACAGTTGATCGATTACATGGAGATGGCCGCAGCGTCCATGGTCAATTCCGCCATCTGAACCGCTAGCGCCTGACCATTCGTCCGAGCTTGCGCACAGCCCGAACACCGAACGACACGCTCGGGTGCAGGGGCACACTCAGAATCGCGTGTTTGCGGACGTAATCCTCGACATGCCATTCCGACCAACTGCCGGCGCGGAAGAGCGCGGCGTCGCCGACCCGCAACGTGCGCTTCGCGACCCCCTCCGACTCGACCGTCACCGAGCCTTCCAGGATCTGAACGATCTCGTCGACGCTGAAGTACCACCGGAACCGCCCCTTGGTGCAGTCCCACACGTGCGTTGTCGTGGTGCCGTCCTTGCTGGCAGACCACTGCGCGGCACGCGCGACCGGTTTCCCGGAAATGATCCAGTCCGCGTTGATCGGATCGTCGTTCAACGGAAGTTGGTCCAAACTCACTGCTTCGATTGCCGACAAGCTCATGATTTTCCCCCCTAGAGAAACCAGTAACACAAAGATTGCCGACGGCAGTGTCTTCGCCCCTGGAAAGTACACCAAGGTGAGGTAAAGAACCACCAAACAGTCGTGTCCAAGTCGTGCGAGTGCTCGAGGTTTGGCACTATGAGAACTTGTGAGTAGCCCCGCGGATTCGACCGTTACCAACCCGTCCACTCCGTCTTGGTGGAACGAGGCGGTTTTCTACCAGATCTATCCGCGATCTTTTGCCGATTCCAACGGCGACGGCATCGGTGACCTCGGCGGAATCGAAGACAAACTCGGATACCTGGAACTGCTGGGCGTCGACGCCCTCTGGTTGAGTCCGGTCATGCGGTCGCCGATGGCCGATCACGGGTACGACGTCTCCGACCCGCGTGACATCGATCCCCTGTTCGGCGACATCGCCGCGATGGATTCACTGATCAGCGCGGCACATGAGCGCGATATCAAGATCACGATGGACCTGGTCCCCAACCACACCAGCGACCAGCACGAATGGTTCCAAGCCGCGCTCGATTCCGCGCCAGGTTCCCCCGAACGATCCCGGTACATTTTCCGCGACGGCAAGGGTGAGAACGGCACCGAGCCGCCCAACAACTGGCCCAGCATCTTCGGGGGCCCGGCCTGGACCCGCATCACGGACGCCGACGGAAAACCCGAGCAGTGGTACCTCCACATCTTCGCGAAGGAACAGCCGGATCTGAACTGGGACAACCCCGAGGTTTTCGAGGATCTGGCCAAGACGCTGCGCTTCTGGCTCAGCCGGGGTATCGACGGATTTCGGATCGATGTCGCCCACGGAATGGCCAAGCCCGAGGGTTTGCCCGACCATGACTGGGACCTCAACGAGCTCATGCGCAACGACGACGACGACCCGAGGTTCAACAATCCGGAGGTCCACGAGATCCACCGCGGAATCCGCAAGGTCATGAACGAATTCCCCGAGGCGATGACCGTCGGCGAGATCTGGGTCCGCGACAACGAGCGCTTCGGCGAGTACATCCGCCCGGACGAGCTTCACCTCGGATTCAACTTCCGCTTGGCCGAAACCGAGTTCGCGGCGGAATCCGTGCGCGCAGCGGTCGAGAACTCCCTCGCTGCAGTGGCCGAGGTCGGCGGTGTCCCCACCTGGACGCTGTCCAATCACGACGTCGAACGTGAAGTCACCCGATACGGCGGCGGCGAGATCGGAACTGCGCGCGCCCGCGCGATGGCACTGGTCGAGCTTGCACTTCCCGGCGCCGCCTTCATCTACAACGGCGCCGAACTCGGCTTGCCCAACGTCGAGCTGCCGGACGACGCCCTGCAGGATCCGGTGTGGGAACGTTCCGGCCATGCCGAGCGCGGCCGCGACGGATGCCGAGTGCCGTTGCCGTGGGAGGGCACCACTCCGCCCTTCGGCTTCACGACTGCAGCGAGCACGTGGTTGCCGATGCCGGCCGAGTGGTCGACTCTGACCGTCGAGGCCCAACTCGAGGACGTCGATTCGATGCTCTCGCTGTACCGCAGCGCCCTCGAATTGCGTTCGTCGCGGCCGGAGATCTCGGGTAGCGAAATCGACTGGTACGGGAGCCCTCCCGGGTGCCTGGCCTTTCGTCGACGGGGCGGCTTGATCTGTGCCCTCAACACATCCGATGTGCCGATTTCCCTACCCGCCGGCGACGTCATCCTCAGCAGCGCTCCCCTGGTCGACGGTCTGTTGCCTGTCAACACCGCTGCGTGGCTGATCTGAGCCAGATCCCCACACACCGGGGCTCGGTCCTGGCGGTTGTTGCGGCGGCTGTGCTGTTCGGAACCACGGGAACCGCCCAGGCCCTGGCGTCGGACAGTCTCGGATACGACCTCGATCCCCTGGCCGTCGGTTCCGCGCGAGTGGTTCTCGCGGCCGCCGGTGTCGCCGCAGGCACGATGATCGCACTGGGATCAGGTCCGGCGTTCACCGGCGTACTGCAGTACCTGGTGGACCGCCGTCGGCCTGGCCCACTGTGGTTCCTCTCCACAGTGGTCGCCGTCGCCGGTATGACGCTCATCGTCGCCGGCCAACCCGGCGACGATGCCTCGAACGTCCTCGCCGGTGCGGTTCCCGCACTCATTGCCGGACTGGGCTACGCGGTCTACACCGTTGCCGGCGCCCACATGATCACCGCGGGAGTATCCACGCAGGGTGCGATGGGCCAGATGTTCGGAATCGGCGGGATTCTTCTCCTGCCAATCCTGATCTGGCAGTGGCCAGGTGGGCTCGGCACCTCAGTCCGGCAACCGTTGCAACGCTGACCCTCCTCGAACCGGTAGTCGCAGCGGCCCTCGGCGCAGCAGTTCTTGGCGAGACCATCACCACCGTGGCACTGCTCGGCATGGCCACCGTGGTCGCAGCCCTCGCTCTCTTGACAGCGGACACACTGCGTAAACGCTAGCGAGCCACCATGAGTGGGATCGAGCCGCCGCGGTGGCGATAGATCGAACCGAAGCGCGCATCGAGGCGAATCCAGGACTTGCTTGCCCGAACCCGCACCAGTTCCGACTCGTCGATGCGGTTCACGTCGACGAATCCCATTGCGGTCAGCGCAAATATCGCACGCATCGAGATCCCGGCCGTGATGGTCGGCCCGCTGACCTCGAGCACCTCCTGGTCGAGCAACGAGACGGGCGGACCTGAACTGCTGCCATGCTCCTGCGCCAAAGCGTTTCCGCGCTGTGCCAATTCGATCAGCACCTTCGCCGGAACATCGTCGAGATGCTCGAATCCCAGGGCTGGTGGCAGCGCTCCGCGCCACGCCGAATCCATCGAGAATCCCGGATCGATCAGCTCGCCGGACGCGTGGGACAGTGCAGCCAACAAGGCATCCCCCGCCGCCGAGGTGTCGTCCGGGTTGACGGTCCCCACGATGGTGCGCGTCGCCAGGGCATCGAACCCAGTTGCCGCCCAGACACTCACGTGATCTGGGCCGCGTCGACGCATCCTGATGACAGCCGATTCGTCCAGCCGCAACGCGTGCCCGATGAAGCCGGCCAAGTTCTTGCGCTCGGCGTCATCAGGCACGATCAGCATTCGCTCATGCACGCTGCCAACGCTCCAAGTACCCACGCTCGGGTTCGGTGAGCCGCCGCAGTCGTTGCGTGTCGATGTCGAAGGCAGCGATCTGCGTCGACGCCACGATGGCCGGCGCCACCGAGGGCCCCGCCGACTTCGGGCGCACCTCGTATCCGATCGTAAAGTCCACCGCTCGAATCTTATCCACCCACATCAACACGTCGAGCGGTGAATCGTCGTGCCGCAACTGCCCCCGATACCGCACATGCAGATCCGCGACAACCGCACCGTCACGCAACGACACCGTCGGGCATCCGTCGTGAAACAGCCACGGAATCCGAGCTTCCTCGAGCAGTGTCACCATGCGCGCATGGTTGACGTGTTGGAAGACGTCCATGTCGGACCATCGAACCGCCACGTCGGCATGAAATCCCTCGCTCAACGCCCTACCTCCGATCGGGTGCCCATGCTGCGCACCATGCTGCGAACCTGCCGCGCCGCTACCGAGAGCGTCGCCAGGTCAAGCGTCCCAGACTCGAAGATCTCACCGAGAGCGGCCCTCGCCCGGCTCAGCCTCGACGCGTTGGTCGCCTCCCATTCGTCGATCTTTTCCTGCGGCGATTCCCCCGGCTCTCCGCCGATGAGCACTTCCATCGTGAGTTGCCGCAACGAGCTGTACAGATCGTCACGCAGCGCCAGGCGAGCCAGCGAATGCCAGCGATCCCCACGCTCGAGTCCGGACACCGCCGTGAGCAACCAGTCGATTCCGAGGTGTGCATCGAGCGCGTAGTAGAGCTGCGCAACCTCCGCGATGTCGTGCTCGGCGATATCAGCGATGTCGGCGATGTCGAGGAGGCAGTACACGTCCAGGAGCCGGAAGACTTCGAGTGCCAGAGCTTCCGGCGCCCCGCGGTCGATGACTGATTGGGCTCGGGCAAGCAGATCCGTCAATTGATGTCCGGCAAGCAAATCGGGAACGAGAGGTGCGGTCGACCGGTAGGCCGCGGAATAGCGAGACACTTCTGCTCCCACCGCAATCGGTTGCGGACGGCTGGCGAGGAACCACCGTGAAGCACGGTCGAGGAGTCTGCACGATTCCACGATCAGATCGTTCTCGAGATCAGCCGCGAGTCCGGCCGAGCGGATCCGCCCCCACACGTCGTCGAGCGCAAACACCTCACGGACGGCTGCGTACGCGCGAATCGAATCCGTGCTGCTGGCGCCGGTTTCCTCCGCCAACCGGTACGCGTAGGTAATTCCACCGTTGTCGATGACCTCGTTGACCAGCATGGTCGCCACGATCTGTCGGCGCAGTGGATGGTCCTTGATCTGCGAGGCAAACCGATCGCGCACAGCGCCCGGGAAGTATCCGGGAATCTGCTGCGCAAAGTACTCGTTGTCCGGCAGCTCCGTGGCGAGCAGATCGTCCTTGAGCGCGAGCTTCACATGCGCGGTGAGAGTCGCCAATTCCGGTGATGTCAAACCGGTTCCGATGGCCAGGCGCCGATCGATCTCCTTGTTGGACGGCAGCGCCTCGAGTGCGCGATCGAGTCCGCGGGCGGTGCTCAGTTCGCTGATCTGCCGCCGGTGGACGCCCAGCATTTGCGGCGCCGTGACCCGCGCAATTCCCAACAACGCATTCTGGGCAATGTTGTCTGCCAGAACGAGGCGGGCAACGTCGTCGGTCATCAAGGCCAACAACGGGTTCCGCTCTTCTGCGGGGAGCGCTCCCGACCGAACCAACGTGTCGAGCAGAATCTTGATATTGACCTCGTGGTCGGAGCAGTCCACACCGGCCGAGTTGTCGATCGCGTCGGTGTTGATGTGTCCGCCGTTGGCACTGAACTCGATACGACCCAACGCTGTCACACCGAGATTGCCACCCTCGCCGACCACCTTGACCCGAAGGTCTGCTCCGTCGACACGAACCGCGTCGTTGCTCTTGTCGCCGACTTGCGCATTGGTCTCAGCGGACGCCTTGATATAGGTTCCGATGCCGCCGTTCCACAGCAGATCCACCGGCGCGGACAGGATCGCGCGCATCAATTTGGGCGGCGAGAGTTTGGTGACGCCCTCCTCCAATCCCAGAGCAACACGCACACTTTCGGCGATCGGGACGGACTTGACGGTACGGTCCCACACTCCACCGCCGTCGCTGATCAGGCTCACGTCGTAGTCCGCCCACGACGATCGCGGAAGCTCGAACAGCCGGCCACGCTCGACAAACGATCGCTGGGCATCCGGATTGGGGTCGAGGAAGATGTGCCGATGGTCGAATGCTCCGACCAGCCGGATGTGACGGCTCAGCAACATGCCGTTGCCGAAAACGTCGCCGCTCATGTCGCCGACACCGACTACGGTGAAGTCCTCGGACTGCGTGTCGACACCGATTTCCCGGAAATGCCGCTTGACGCTTTCCCATGCGCCGCGGGCGGTGATCCCCATTCCCTTGTGGTCGTATCCCACCGAACCACCCGAGGCAAATGCGTCACCGAGCCAGAAGTTGTACTGCGCGGCAACGGAGTTCGCCAAATCTGAGAACGATGCCGTTCCCTTGTCCGCGGCGACGACGAGGTACCGGTCCTCGTCGTCGAGCCGCACGACCCGATCCGGCGTCACGACTTCCCCGGTCTCGGGATGAACATTGTCGGTGATGTCGAGCAGACCCGAGATGAAAGTCCGGTAGCACGCCTTGCCTGATTCGAGTGTGGCACTGCGATCGGTTGCCGGATCTCCGGTCGGGACCGGCGGGTTCTTCACGACAAATCCGCCCTTGGCACCGACAGGGACGATGACCGCGTTCTTGACCGCCTGCGCCTTCACGAGACCAAGTACTTCGGTACGGAAATCCTCCCGACGGTCCGACCACCGCAGACCACCACGGGCCACCGCTCCGAACCGCAAGTGCACTCCCTCGACCTCCGGTGAGTACACGAAGATCTCGAAAGCCGGCCGGGGTTTGGGCAATTCACTGATCCGCGAGGGATCAAGTTTGATCGACAGATACTGGCGCGAGCGCCCATCCGCATCCACGACGTAGAAGTTGGTCCGCAACGTCGCCTTCACCAGCGAGAACATTCCCCGCAGGATGCGGTCGGCGTCGAGGCTGAGAACTTCGTCGATCGAGGCGCGCAGTTGCACCTCCAATTCGTCGATACGTTCCCCGCCAATCGAGTTCGGATCGAACTTCGCCTCGAAAAGTTCTACGAGTGCCGCGGCGGTCCGCGGATGCGACAGCGCGATTCCCTCGATGTGAAACTGACTGTACGGAAAAGTGGCCTGCCGCAAGTATTTTGCGTAAGCCCGCAGGATGACTGCCTGTCGCCACGTCAGTCCGGCCCGCAGTACCAGTTCGTTGAACCGGTCGGCCTCGGCGCGGCCGAACCACACGGCACCGAACGCCGCGGTGAATCGCTTCTGCACTTCGGTCAGAGCAACCGTACTGGTTTCGAGTGGCACTTGGGCGTCGAGATTCGACTGCACGGATGCCCGTAGTTCCGCCGGCACCGACAACCCGAAATCGTAGATCCAGCACTTCACTCCGTCGAGTCGCTGCACGACATGTGGCCGTTCGTCGAGCACCTCGACGCCGAGCGACTGCAGTACCGGGAGAACCTGGCTCAGCGAAATGCCGTCGCCGCCGACAAACAGAGTGAACCGCCATTGACCGGGTTCGGAATCCTCACCGCGGTAGAGCAACACGTCGATCGACCCAGGGGCCAACGCTTCGAGCCGAGAGATGTCGGACAGTGCGCGGGAGGGCTCGAAGTCCTCCTTGTAGCCGTCGGGAAGGACCCGGATGTACCGCTGTACCAGTTCGAGATCGAGGTCGGACCGCTCACGCACGAGATCGGTGATGCGGTCGTCCCAGCTGCGGCTGACCTCGGTCAGCAATGCCTGTACCCGTTCACGGTTTTCCTCGGACACGTCGAGCCGAATCGGCTCGTTGCCCGGCGCACGCCGGATTGTCACGTGCAGCAGCGCGAGGTCGTTTTCACTCACCCTGGCTGTGTAATCCACTGTGCCCGGACCGAATTCACACCAGAGCGTGTGTTGCATCGCCAACCGGACACGCGTGGTGTAGCGGTCTCGTGGCAGGTACACCAGGCAGGAGACGAACCGACCGAACGTGTCTTCGCGAACGAACAACCGCACCTGGCGACGCAGGCCGATGCTGTGCACCGCGTGGACGGTCTCGAACAGCGTCTCGGTGTCGCTGGAGAACAGTTCCGTGCGGGGGAAGGACTGAATGACCTCGAGCATCGCCTGGCCGGAATACGAATCGAGGTCGACGCCGGCTCGCCGGATAACTTCGCGCACGCGGCGTTCGATCAGCGGAATGGCAAGGACGTTCTCGTGCAGCGCAACCACGGTGAAGACGCCGAGGAACCTGTGCTCCCCCACGATGTTTCCGTCGTCGTCGAGTATCGATACCCCGACGAAGTACGGGTACACGGCGCGGTGGACGGTAGCGGGGAACGACCCCTGCGTCAGGACGAGCAGTGGACGGTCCGGGAGATCGGCAACCGGCGGCAAACTCATCGGACCGTCCGTGACCGCGTCGGATCGCAGCACGCCGAGCCCGCTCCCGTCCACCGTGCGTGACCCGTCCTCGGTGCCGACAAACCGCCGATAGCCGAGCACCGCATAGTTACCGGCAGCCATCCACCGCAGCAGGCCGGCGGTGTCGGAGAACTCTTCCGACGAGACGCGGCCGGAGGCGGAGGCCGCCGAAATCTCGAGTTCGTCCGCGATACTCAGTTGCAGTGCAGTCATGGACGGGGTGTCGTCGGCGACCACTCGGACGTCGGCCAACACCTTGCCCAGGTGCTCTTCGATGGCGTCGAGTTCGAAGTCCTGCGCTCCCGCGTCCAACTGCACGTGCATCCAGGATTCCTGGATACCCGTGTTTCCCAAAGACTTCAGATTTCCCGAATTGTCTCGATCAGCGCGAATGATCGGATGGGCGTACTGACTGATACCCACACCCAACCTGTTGAGCAACGCGGTAATGGATTCGACCAGCAGCGACATATCGTCGTTGACGATCTGGATTGCTGCACCCAACTTCGCCGGATCCCAGGGACGATAGACCCGCCACACCGCCGTGCCCGGCACCCGAGTGCGCCCGAGCTCGAGATGCGCTTTCAATACGCGATCGGATCGGCCGTCGATCACATCGCCGCTGTCACCCTCGTCGATATGTGTGAAAAAAGCCTCGCGAAGGCGCGTGAGTAACGTCGCTTCGTCGAGGCTTTCGGAACTGCGTGGTGCTCGGTCCGTCATTCCTTGCTCACATCCTGTGGGTTCTGATCACCGCGGCCAATCTCATGCTCGAGACTAGCCGCGGTGACCGCAACCTAGGGTGAACTACGCCGGAACAAGCGCTGCTTCCAGTACCAAACGCTCGCTGTCGGCGAGGGGTCTGGACTTTTCGGTCACCTGGTCGAATCCGACCATCAAGGCGTCACCGGATGCGCACTCCGCACCCGTGTTGTCGCGGACGACGTGACGGACCGTGAACGAGGAAGTTCCGACATGAGTCGTGAAGATCTCGACGTTCAACGGACCTGAATGATCGGTGACCGGCTTGAGGAAATCGATGGACATCTTTCGGACAACGACGTATCCCGGACGGCCACCATGGGCGGCAAGCTTCGACGTCAGGAACTGGATGCGAGCTTCCTGCATGTACTCCGCGTACCTGGTGTTGTTGACGTGCCCCAGCCGGTCGGAATCACCCCACCGAACCTGAACCTCACACGTGAATACGTCCGACACCGATCAGTCCCTCGTGAGCTTGCGGTGCGTGACGCGGTGCGGACGCGCGGCGTCGGGACCGAGGCGCTGGACCTTGTTCGCCTCGTAGCCTTCGAAGTTGCCCTCGTACCAGTACCACGCAGCTTCGTTGTCGCCGAAGCCACCTTCCCACGCGAGGATGTGGGTACACGTGCGGTCCAGGAACCAGCGATCGTGCGAGATCACGACGGCGCAGCCGGGGAATTCTTCGAGAGCGTTCTCCAGCGAACCGAGGGTTTCGACGTCGAGGTCGTTGGTGGGCTCATCGAGCAGGATCAAGTTGCCACCCTGCTTGAGCGTCATCGCCAGGTTGAGGCGGTTGCGCTCACCACCGGAAAGAACTCCGGCCGGCTTCTGCTGATCGTGACCCTTGAATCCGAACGAGCTGATGTACGCACGCGACGGGAATTCGGTCTGGCCGACCACGATGAAATCGAGTCCGTCGGACACGGTCTCCCAGACCGTCTTCTTCGGGTCGATGCCGGATCGGTTCTGGTCTACGTAGCTCAGCTTGACCGTCTGACCGATCTTGACCTCACCGGCGTCGGGCTCTTCGAGGCCGACGATGGTCTTGAACAGCGTCGTCTTACCGACACCGTTGGGGCCGATGACGCCGACGATGCCGTTACGCGGCAGAGTGAACGACAAGTCCTTGATCAGGACCCGGCCGTCGAAGCCCTTGTCGAGGTTCCTGACCTCGACGACGACGTCGCCCAGACGCGGCGGTGCCGGGATCTGGATCTCGTCGAAGTCGAGCTTGCGGGTCTTCTCGGCCTCGTTTGCCATTTCTTCGTAGCGATCGAGACGAGCCTTGTTCTTGGCCTGACGAGCCTTGGCGCCGGAACGAACCCAGGCGAGTTCGTCCTTGAGGCGCTTCTGCAGCTTCTGGTCCTTCTTGCCGGCAACCTCGAGGCGTGCGGCCTTCTGCTCCAGGTAGGTGGAGTAGTTGCCCTCGTACGGGTAGAGGCGTCCGCGGTCGACTTCACAGATCCACTGCGCCACGTGATCGAGGAAGTAACGATCGTGGGTGACGGCGAGGATAGCGCCGGGGTATGCAGCGAGGTGCTGCTCCAACCACAGAACCGACTCGGCGTCGAGGTGGTTGGTGGGCTCATCGAGGAGCAGGAGGTCGGGCTTGCTCAGCAGCAGCTTGCACAGTGCGACGCGACGCTTCTCACCACCGGAGAGGTGGGTGACCATGTCTTCCGGCGGCGGGCAACGAAGCGCATCCATTGCCTGCTCGAGCTGGGAATCGATCTCCCAGGCGTCAGCGTGGTCGAGCTTCTCCTGAAGCTCACCCATCTCTTCCATGAGCTCGTCGGAGTAATCCGTAGCCATGAGCTCGGCGATCTCGTTGTATCGCTTGAGCTGAACCATGGTCTCGCCGAGGCCTTCTTCGACGTTCTCGCGAACGGTCTTGGTCTCGTCGAGCTGCGGCTCCTGCATGAGGATGCCGACGGATGCGCCGGGGGCGAGGAAGGCCTCGCCGTTGCCCGGCTGATCCAGCCCGGCCATGATCTTGAGGATGCTGGACTTACCAGCGCCATTGGGTCCGACGACACCGATCTTCGCGCCGGGGTAAAAGCTCATCGTGACGTCATCGAGGATGACCTTGTCACCGTGCGCCTTGCGCACCTTCTTCATCGTGTAAATGAACTCAGCCATGACCGCCAGCCTATCGGTGTTTGTCGCATTACCCACATTGCGTCGGCGGGTTCACACGCTCTGCAGTTCGGTCGGCAGTTCCAGGGCTTCGCTGGACGAAGCTGCCAGAAGCTGCGCGTACCGTCCGCCTTGTTGCACCAGTTCGTCGTGCGTGCCCTTCTCCACCACAACACCCTGATCCAGAACAGCTATCAGATCCGCGTCGCGGACCGTGGAAAGCCTGTGCGCGACAACCAATGTGGTGCGTCCGACCATCAGTTCGTCGAGTGCGTCCTGCAGCGCACGCTCGGTGCGGTTGTCCAGCGCACTCGTCGCTTCGTCGAGTACCAGGATCGGCGGATTCCGCAGCACGGTCCGCGCTATGGCGATGCGTTGCTTCTCACCACCGGAGAATCGGTAACCACGCTCACCGACCATGGTGTCGTAACCGTCATCCAGACCGGAGATGAACTCGTGAATCTGGGCGATCCGTGCAGCTTGCTCGATTTCGTCGTCGGTTGCATCCGGCTTTGCGAACCGCAGATTCTCGCGGATCGTCGTGTGGAACAGATATGTCTCCTGCGATACGACGCCGACCAGATCCGACACGGTCGACAGATCGAGGTCACGCAGATCGATACCGTCGATCGTCACGGACCCGGCCGTCGGGTCGTACAGACGTGCTGCCAGGTATCCGAGAGTGGTCTTGCCGGAACCGGTGGAACCGACAAGTGCCAAGGTTCCGCCGGCCGGGACCGTCAGATCGATGTTGTCGAGAGTCTTGCTTTCGGTTCCCGGGTACGAGAAGTCGACGTGATCGAATCGCAGTTCTCCCGACACTGCCGACACGTCGAACTCCTTCGACTCTTCCGGATCCGCGATGTCGATCGGCAGATCCAGGTACTCGAACACGCGACTGAACAGTGCCATGGAACTCTGCACCTCGACGCCAGTGTTGAGCAGCATCATGGTGGGCCGGAACAACTGAGTCTGCAAAGTCGTGAACGCGACCAGTGTGCCGACGGTGATGGTGTTGCCGTGATCGAGAGTGAATCCGGCAAACCAGTAGACCAGTGCCGGCATGGCCGCAAATGTGATCGACATCGACGCCATGCGCCACTTACCGGCCATCATCGCGCGAAGTTCGACGTCGGCAACCTCAGCCGAGCGTTCGGCAAAGCGATCGGTCAGCGCGGACTTCGCGCCGGTTGTCTTTCCCAGCAGAATGCCGCTGACCGAGAGAGATTCCTCGACCTGAACGGACAGATCGCTGAGCAACTTCTGGCGCTTGCCGGAGATCTTGCGACGCTCGTTACCGATCTTGCGGGCGATACGGATGAAGACCGGCAGGATCGCGAGCGAGAAGATCGCCAGTCGCCAGTCGAGCAGGAAGAGCGCAACGATCGTGGCTGCGACAGTGGTCGCGTTCTGCGCAATCGATGTGGCGGTGTTGGTGACAACCGATTGCATACCGCCGATGTCGTTGGCGATACGCGACTGCACCTCGCCGGTCCTGGTTCGGGCGAAGAAGCCAAGCGACTGATTCTGCAGGTGCGTGTACACCCGGACACGCAGTTGGTGCATCAGTTTCTGGCCGATGCTGTTGGACATCCATGTCTGCACAACACCGAGGCAACTGGTGATCACGGCAATTGCGATCATGCCGATCGCAAGGATGCTGACCAGTCCGAGGTCCTTGTCCGGGATGGCCTTGTCGAGCATTTCGCGCAGGAGCAGTGGGCTGCCCAAGGCTACGACGGCGCTGAGCGTGATGACCGCGGTGACGATGGCGATCTGCGACCGATACGGCGTGAACAGCTCGAGGACGCGTCGCGGTGATACGGGGTCCGCCGGAGTGGTCTCGACAGCGGAATTTTCGAAATCTCTGATGTGATCTGGTTTCACGTTTACCTCCTGGAGGCTTTCTCACCCTAATTTCATATTGATGAGGTTACCTCACTATGAGGCTGACACCAACAACGCTAGACTGGCGCCATGCATTCCCGAGAGCGCGAACTCACCGATGTCGTGTTGTCCGTGGCGCGAACCATTCGACGACGCCAGGTCGCGGCCCTCGAGCCATTCGGTCTCTCCCCGTCACAGAGTCGCGCTCTGAGAGTGCTCACCCGAGTAGGCGAACCGGTCCGATTGGGCTTTCTCGCGGAAAAGCTGCGCATCGTTCCCCGCTCCGCAACAGATGTCGTGGATTCCCTCGAATCCGCAGGATGGGTCAAGCGCACTCCTGACCCCAACGACCGACGAGCAGTGCTCCTCGAACTCACCGATGCCGGCTCCGCCCTCGCAGCCGAGGTCGCGCAGGCCCAACGCCGAGAATCCTCGGACATCTTCGACGACCTCGACGAATCCGAACGAGTGGTTCTCACCGAACTGCTCGAACGAGTAGACGCGGGGCACGACCACGGCCGCCCCCGCGACTGCCCGAAAACTCGCGTCTGACCTACGCCGCCACAGTCGCGTCGGATTCGCCTGACTCCTCCGCCGACGAGGTCTTGCTGTGGCGCTCGATCTTTGCGATACACCGGGCAAGGTCGGGTCCCACCGCGGTAGCCCTCATCTCCAGGTCGGAGCGAGCGATGCCCTCCTTCGTGGTGTACTCGTTAGTGCGCAACTCCCCCGTCGCCATCACCGGATCGCCCTTCATGATGGATGCTCCGACGCCGGTGACCAGCCGTCGCCAACACGTGACACTCAGATAGAGCGTGGCGCCGTCGGTCCATTCCCCGGTTACCGGATCTTTACGTCGCGCATTGCTGGCCATCCGAAAGCTCAGCACCTCTTCACCATTGGTGGTCTGCCGCTTCACCGGATTGGTGATGACGGTGCCGACAACGGTTGCAGATGTCTCGTACATATTCCGATCCCCCCTCTAAAACTGTTCAGCCACACACCGATCGATCATCGGTACCTGATGATTCTGAACCGAAAAACGGTGTGCCTTCGAAATCGAAATCAACCTGTGGATGAACACAGTGCCTGTGGAAAAGCAGCACTGCCCGGACCGTGTGGTCCGGGCGGTGTCGGTGCCTGCTGTTATGTCTTGCGGCCTCGTCCGTATTGCGGCCGCCGTTGACGGCTTTTCGACGCAACGAACCGGTGTCTTCCGTTCACGGCCTCGTCGCAGCGGTTGTCGCACATCGTGATTGATCAGCAGTCACTCCGCTGACGAGGAGTCCTCCGACTTCTTTTCACGCGGGGCCCAGCCCTCACGGTCTCGCCTCGCAAGTTCGGCGAACATCGCATTGTGCGCAGCCAGGTCTGCGTCGTGATCACGTTCGGCAGCACGGTCCGTGCGAACGGCCGTCTTCCGGTCGGAGCGTGACCACTGCACGAGCAGTGCGAGCATGACCACCATCAGCGGGATCTCGCCCGTCGCCCAGGCGATACTGCCGCCCAGTTTCTGGTCGCCGAGAAGATCGTCGTTCCAGCCCAAGCCCAGTGAGCGGAAGAACTCGCCGCCCATGATCGTGGTGGTGCTCATCAACGCAACACCGAAGAACGCGTGGAACGGGAGCGAGCCGAAGACCATGGCCAGTTTGGTCACGGGTTGGAGTTGGCGCGGTGAGGGGTCCACACCGATCGCCACCCAGTAGAAGAGATAGCCGCTGAGAATGAAGTGCAGGTTCATGAGCAGGTGCGCGCTGTGAGAATCGACCGTAGCGCCGTAGATGCCGCCGAGGTAGAGCACGTAGAAGCCGCCGACAAAGAGGACCGCGGCCACGATCGGGTGCGTGACAAATCGCGAGAACGGACTGTGCAGGGCAACCAGGATCCACTCACGGATTCCGGGTACACCGTCCTTGCCTGCGGGTTCGAGAGCGCGCAACGCCAACGTGATGGGTGCACCCAGAACCAGCAGGACCGGCGCCAGCATCGACAGTGCCATGTGCCCGGCCATGTGAACGCTGAATACCGCAGTCGCGTATTTGCCCACACCAGAGGACGTCGCGATCAGCAGTACCGCGCATCCGATCATCCAGGAAATCGTGCGGCCCACCGGCCAGGAATCTCCGCGCTTCGACAGCTTGCGCAGGCCGAGGAAATACAGGACCGCAGCCACGATCGCGGCAGTGCCGAACATCAAATCGAAACGCCATTCGGTCACGAACGCCACGAACGACGGCGGGTCCGGCAGGTTGTAGCCGAGTTCGACCTCGGGAATCGTCGGGATGCTCGACGGCGGAGGCGGCGGCGTGCGGCCGAGCCCGATCGCCAACCCGATGGTGGCGGCAAAGATGATGCCTTCGCCGCCGGCAAAGCGGATCAACGCCGAACGGGAGTTCGGGTTCTCGGCGAGCGCAGGCAACGCTCGACTGCGCTGCAGCCAGCCGAAGAATCCGAGGACGATCAGCGCAACGATCTTCGCGACAATCAGGCGGCCGTACGTCGTGGTGAACAGATCGTCGAGCGGGAGACGAACAATCGCGTTGATGACGCCACTGAAACCCATGACGACAAAACAAATGGTGGCGACAGTCGAAAAGCGCTGGGCAGCGACGTCCGTGTGGTCACCGCCGCGGCGAGCATGTGCCAGGAGCGCAAACAATCCACCGGCCCACAGCGACGCCGCAACGAGGTGCAGGATCAGGCTGTTGGTAGCAATGTCGTGCGAGCCGCCCGACGACGAGTGCCCGGTGAGTGCGAGGGGCATGAGTCCGAGCAGGCCGACCACCAGTAGCAGCGGCGTCCACCACCAGCGCAACGTCAGACGAGCCAGAATGGCGAGGACCACCGCGATGACGGCCGTCCACCGCCAGGCACCGGCGATTTCCACCTGATCGAGTCCTGACCACAGGTTTGCCGGTTTGATCGCTTCGGAGAACGGCTGACCCGACGTATCGGAGAGCGTCAGCGGAATCAGCACCAGCGAACATGCCGCCCACACGATCGCGGCGTGCGATGCCGTCCGGACAGCCCGATAGCCGTCGACGTCGAGTACACCGGACTTCTGCGGCGGCACGAAAAACGCCGCCAACAGCAGCGAGCCGATCGCGATGACCGCGGCAACCTCGGCGACAGCGCGAACTGCGGGGAGCCCGTATGTCGTGATTGCGCCGGGATCGGGAATGCCGAGCAGAGTCAACGCTTGAGACGCGGAAAACCCGACGACGAGAGCTGCGACCATCCCGGCAATCAGTCCACAGACCACGAAGATTGCGGTCGAAGAAGCGCGGACGCCTGTTTGTGGAGGGGAATCAGTCTGCGCAAGGTCGGGTGTAGCCATAGCTACCAGGGTAGGACGTCGGGGATCCCCGACGACAATCCACCTACTACTGTGCGTCGGAGACGGCGGTGAACAGGGCCCGCAGAGCGGTCAGTCGGTCTGCCGGGAGCACGGTGTCGCAGTAGGGCAAGGCCGCTGCCATGGAACCGGTCAGGGGTTCGAACCCGGTCCCACCGGCGCGGGGATTGAGCCAGACGACTCGATGGGCGCGTCGCCGTACTCGGGCCATAGCGCGGGAGAGGACGTCGGGTTCGTCGCTGTCCCAGCCGTCGGAGGCGATGATGACAACTGCGCCTCGCAGGGTATGTCCGTGATGCGAGGCGAGCAGTGACGCGATGGACGTTCCGATGTGGGTGCCGCCGTACCGGTCGACAACTCGGGTATTGGCTTCGGCGATGGCCGCGTCGGCGCTGCGATGCGCCAGGATCGGAGTCAGCCGGGTCAGCGTGGTCGAGAAGGCAAAGACTTCGGCGTCGCCGCGCCGGGCGGCGACTCTCATCAGATGCAGATACATGTCCGCGTATCCATGCATCGAGCGACTGACGTCACACAGCACCACAATCGTGCGGGGCCGCTGCTGTGGGCGGGCGCGGGCCAGGCGTACAAATTCGAAACCGGTGCGCCTCGCGGTGCTCATGCTTGCTCGAAGGTCGATGGTTCCGCGCCGGCCCAGTCTTCGCTTTCTGCGACGGCGCCTCGGCCAGTCCGGTTCGGCTTGTTCGAGCCACTGCCCGAGGAGCGCAAGATCTCTCGGGCTCAACTGCGCAAAAGGCTCCTCGGATTTTCCGGCGAGCGCGCTCGGGAGTAGCAGACCCGGCCGAACCTGATCCGGTCCGGCTTCTCGCCCACTCGACGTCGCACGCCCGATCCACGGCACGTCGATGATGTCCCCGCCGCCAGAAGCACCAGCCACAGCGCGAGGGGCGTCACCGGCTGCGCGATCGCTGCCCGTCCGGCGCGCAATGGGGTCCAAGCCCAGAGTCGCGCCCACAAAAACTCGCGCGAACTTCGCGTCGAAGACCTCGAGGTCTTCCTGACGGTTGATCAGTGTGATCCGCGCGGTCCAGTACAGCTGAGTCCGGGTGCGCGGCGATTGAACATGCAAGGCTTCACTGAAGTTGGCGGCCCCGACGGCCGAGACTCCAACACCGTGCCGACGCAAGACCTCGACCAAGGCGGTGGCGAAGGCTGCAACATCCACACCGCGCAATAATGTGGCGCTCGCACTGGGAATCATCTGCTTCGGCGACGCAGCAGTACGAACACGACGATCGCCGCGGCCACCGCAACAAGTAATGGCACGGCACGTTTCGCGACAGACCCGCCGGCGAGTTCGACAAGGTCGAGGGGTTCGACTGTCCGAGGTTCAGCGACCAGCGTTTCCGTAGCTTCTGTTTCTGTAGCCTCTGCCGGTCCGGCAAGTTTTTCTTCCAAGGATTCCGCAAACTCCCCCATCAACTTCTCCGATACCTGCGTGATCATGGAACTGCCGAACTGCGCCAGTTTTCCGACGATCTTCACATCGGTATCCACACTCACTCGCGTCTGTGCGCCTTCGGGATGTAGCTGCGCCGTGATGGTGGCGCTCGCATTTCCGGATCCGCGTTTGTCACGGCCACGGGCATTGATCACGGCTTTGTGTGTTTCTTCATCCCTCTCCACGAATGTTGCGCGGCCGGCGAACTCGCTGAGTACCGGCCCCACTTTGACGGTCACGGTGCCCAGGAAATCGTCTCCCTCCCGTCCGGTCATCTGCGCTCCCGGTAGCAGGGGCGCGATTCCTTCGAGGTCGGTCAGGGTTGTCCACGCCTGCTCGACGGGTGCGGTGACGGTGAATTCGTGTGCGATCTTCATGGTGGCCCTTTCATCAACTCGCCGCGCAGTACCGCGCGATCGTCCGGAGTTTTTGCCAATGCACCCAAGCTGACAATCACGTCCTCCCGAACCAGATCGGCTACCCCCAAGGTCACGAGTGCCGATACCCAGTCGACGGTTTCGGCGATGCCCGGCGCCTTGTCAAGATCGGCTCCCCGGATCTGTCCGACAAATGCGGTGGCATGCTCGATCAGCGCCGAATTCGCCGACGGCACCATGCGTCGCACGATCGCGACCGCACGCTCCGGTTCGGGGTAGTCGATCCAGTGGTAGAGGCAACGCCGCCGGAGCGCGTCATGGAGGTCGCGGCTGCGGTTCGACGTCAACACCACCACCGGATGGTGCAGCGCCGTGAACGTACCCAATTCAGGAACCGTGACGGAGGATTCACCCAGGAACTCGAGGAGCAGCGCCTCGAATTCGTCGTCCGCGCGGTCGATTTCGTCGATGAGTAGTACGGGAGCGGCCGGCCCACGGTGACGCACACACCGCAGAATGGGGCGTTCCTGAAGGAACTCCTCGGTAAACAGGTCAGCTTCGTCGAGCGCATCGCCACGTGCCTCGGACAGTTTGATCGCCAGTAGCTGACGCTGATAGTTCCAGTCGTAGAGAGCTTCGCCCGCACTGAGGCCCTCGTAGCACTGCAATCGAATCAACGGCGCATCGAGCGAGAGCGCCAAAGCCTTTGCCGCGGTTGTCTTCCCCACCCCCGGCTCACCTTCCAGCAGCAGTGGCCGCCCCAGTTCCAGAGCAAGATACAGCGCTGTTGCCGTGCCAGTATCCAAGAGACAGTCATGTGTGTCGAAGCGGCGGATCAACTCCGCGACATCGGTGAATTCGCCGCTCATGTCTTCTCGTACTTATGCCGACAGCCTGGCGAGCAGAACCACACGTCGACGCCGTCTTCCTCGAGGTGCGGAGTGTCAGCAGTGACGGTGACCGTCATCCCACAGATGGGATCGACTGCCGTTGTCCCGGTTGTGTACTCGCGGTGCTCGGCGCTCACACCATCGAGACGGATAGCTCGGACCACGTCGACAACTATGGAAAGTGCTATCTCTGCTGGCGTTTTGGCGCCGATGTACATCCCGACCGGAGTGTGAACTCTCGCCCGCTCCGAATCCGTCAACTCCAGTTGTTCGAGCACCGCAGCGCCCCGCACTCGACTCGCGACCAGGCCGATGTACTGCACTCCGGCGTCGAGCGCGGCGCGAATCGTCAGCGCCTCCTCGCCGCCGAGGCTTGCGATGATCACAGCTGTTGCATCCGGCGTCACAGCTTCCGCGGCAGACACTCGCACAACATCGAGGTCAAGCACGCGAGCGAACTCGACCACCGCATCCGCAATAGGGGTATCGCCGTACAGCGACAGCACATGTGCCGGCAGAGTGGGTTCCAAGAAAATTTCCATCGCGCCACCGGACAGACACGGATTGACCACCACATCCGCGCCGCTGGTCTTCGGAAATGTCGGCGCTCCATCGGGAAGTACTCGCAGCAGCACACTTTCACCGCTGTCCAACGCTCCTCTGGCTGCTTCGCGCACCGAATTCTGGGCACACTGTCCGCCGACAAATCCTTCGATCGTTCCATCCGAGAATACAATTGCCGTATCCCCGGGATGCGCCGACGTGGGTTGCTGAGCCCGGACAACAGTCGCGGTCACAAAAGGACGGCGCTCACCGATCAATTGCTCGGCGCGCACACGCACGTCGTGAGTGGTGCCGTTCATCGCCGCAACCTTTCTCGGATCGGGTTTCTCAGATCGGGGGTCTACCTCGACCCTGCATCGCCTCCCACACCCGCGACGGCGTCAACGGCATGTCTGCATGTCGAATCCCGAACGGCTTCAAGGCGTCAACCACCGCATTCACAACGGCGGGTGGCGAGCCGACGGTTGCGCTCTCGCCAATACCCTTGGCGCCGATCGGATGATGCGGCGATGGCGTCACCGTGAATCCGGTTTCGAGGTTGGGCACTTCCATCGCTGTCGGAATGAGGTAGTCCATGAGCGAACCGCCGAGGCAGTTGCCGTCCTCGTCGAAGCTGATGATCTCCATCAACGCCATGCCGATACCGTCGACGATACCGCCGTGCACCTGCCCCTCGATGATCATGGGATTGATTCGGGTTCCGCAGTCGTCCACCGCCAGGAATCTGCGAACAGTGACCTGCGCCGTTCCCGGATCGATGTCGACCACACAGAAGTAAGCACCATACGGATAGGTCAGATTCTCCGGGTTGTAACAGATTTGGGCTTCGAGGCCGCCTTCGATCCCCTCGGGCAGATCACCGGCACCGTGTGCCCGCATCGCGATATCCGCGATGCTGACCGACGCCGAAGGATCGCCTTTCACATGAAAGGACCCCTTCTCCCATTCGAGGTCCGCGACGGACACCTCGAGCATCCCCGACGCGATGATCTTGGCCTTGTCTCGTACTTTGCGTGCCACCAGCGCAGCGGCGGCACCGGATACCGGCGTTGATCGGCTGCCGTAGGTGCCCAGCCCAAATGGCGTGTTGTCGGTATCGCCGTGCACCACGTCGATATCGTCCGGCGGAATCCCCAGCTCTTCGGCCACGATCTGAGCGAAGGTCGTTTCGTGTCCCTGCCCCTGTGTCTGAACCGAGATCCTTACCACCGCTTTGCCGGTCGGGTGTATTCGCAATTCACAACCGTCGGCCATACCGAGTCCGAGGATGTCCATGTTCTTGCGCGGCCCCGCGCCGACTGCCTCGGTGAAGAAGGACATACCGATGCCCATCAGCTCGCCGCGTGAATGCTTCTCGGCTTGCTCGCGTCGCAAGGCGTCGTAGCCGATCATGTCCATCGCTTTGCGCATGGTTGTTGCGTAGTCGCCCGAGTCGTATTTCCAGCCGGTCTTGCTCGTGTACGGGAACTGATCCGGCTTCAACAGGTTCTTCAATCGCAGTTCCGCAGGGTCCATGTCCAGGTCGAAGGCAAGGCAGTCCACCAGACGCTCCACCAAGTACACCGCCTCGGTGATCCGGAAGGAACACGCGTAGGCCACTCCGCCCGGTGCTTTGTTCGTGTACACGGCCGTCATCGCGCAGTATGCGGCGTCGAGGTCGTAGCTGCCGGTGAAGACGCCGAAGAACCCGGCCGGATACTTGGTGGGTGCCGCCGTCCCGTTGAAGGCGCCGTGGTCGGCCAGCACATGCGTGCGGATGGCCTGGATCTTGCCTTCCTTGGTGGCCGCAATTTCCCCCAGCATGATGTAGTCGCGGGCAAAGCCTGTGCTGGTGAGGTTTTCGCTGCGGTCTTCCATCCACTTGACCGGTTTCCCGGTCACGAGTGAAGCGACTATCGCGCACACGTACCCCGGATAGATCGGTACCTTGTTTCCGAACCCGCCCCCGATATCCGGGGAGATCACGCGGATCTTGTGCTCGGGTAAACCTGCCACCAGAGCGTAGAGAGTGCGGTGCGCGTGTGGGGCCTGACTGGTCGACCACAATGTCAGTTTCCCGGAGACACGGTCGTAATCGGCCACTGCACCACAGGTTTCCATCGGAGCCGGATGCACGCGCGGGTAGACGATCTCCTGTTTTGTCACAACATCGGCTGCGGCAAACACCGCGTCGGTGGCAGCTTTGTCACCGGTCTCCCAGTCGAAGCAGTGGTTGTCCGTCTTGCCGTCGAGGTCCGTGCGGATCACCGGGGCGTCCGGCGACAATGCGGTACGCGCGTCGATCACCGGATCGAGGATGTCGTACTCGACCTCGATCAACTCCAAGGCGTCGCGCGCCGAGTACCGATCCTCGGCCACCACAAATGCGACCTCCTGCCCTTGAAAGCGCACCTTGTCGGTGACCAGCACCGCTTGCACGTCGCTCGACAGCGTCGGCATCCAGGCCAGACCCTGTGCGGCCAGGTCTGCTCCGGTCACCACTGCTTTCACCTTCGGATGTTCCTGCGCCGCAGTGGTATCGATGCTCACCAGTCGTGCATGTGCCACCGGAGCCCGCAGAATTGCCAGATGCAGCATGCCGGGCAGTTGCACGTCGTCGAGATAGTGGCCCTGACCCCGAATGAAGCGGGGGTCCTCCTTTCGGAGCATTCGCCCGTGCCCGCACGGCTTTCCGTCGTTGACCTCGAGCTCGGGAGCCGAGTCCACGGTGGTCATCACGCACCTCCTACCGGATGCGCCGCCGCCCACTGCACCGAACGCACGATCGTCGTATATCCCGTGCAGCGGCAGATTTGACCGGAAATCGCTTCCCTGATCGTCAGTTCGTCAGGATCGGGATCGCGATCAAGGAGTGCTCGCGCGGTAATCATCATCCCCGGAGTGCAAAAGCCACATTGCAATCCGTGGCAGTGCATAAAGCCCTCTTGAATCGGATCGAGCACGCCGCCGCGTTCGAGACCTTCGACGGTTCCGATCTCGTGACCGTCGGCCATAGCCGCGAGCATCGTGCACGACTTCACCGGTTCGCCGTCCACCGTCACGACGCAGGTCCCGCAATTGCTCGTGTCGCATCCCCAGTGAGTTCCTGTGAGCTGCAGTTGGTCTCGCAGGAAATGCACCAACAACATGCGCGGTTCCACGTCTTCCGACACCGGCTCGCCGTTGACCGTCATCGTTACCCGCATATCAATCTTCCCCAATCCTGGCCACAGTGGTTCGCAGAGTGCGGACGGTAAGTTCGCCGGCAAGGTGGCGTTTGTAGTCGGCGCTTCCGCGCTGATCGGTGACGGGCTCGCAAGCCTGCTCGGCCATCTCCCCTGCGCGCCGATAGACCTCTTCCGACGGCGCTTTCCCCTCCAGATACTCGGAAATCGCGGCAAGCGCCTGCGGATCGGAATTGACGGCGGTAAGGCCGAGCCGGGCTCCTGCTATCGCACTGCCTGCCATCCACACGGATGTACCAGCAGCGGTGATCGCCCAATCCCCCACCCGCCGTTCCACCTTCGCATAGGCGCTCGAGCTGTGAGCCCGACGCGCAATCCGAATCTCGACCAGAATCTCGTTGGCATTCAGGGCAGTCTCATAGGGGCCGACATGAAATTCCGCCATCGGAATGTCGCGGGTTCCCGAAGGACCACGTACGACGCACGTCGCCTCCAACACCGAGCACACCGTGCTGAGGTCTTCCGCCGGGTCGGCCTGACACAACGAGCCGCCGATGGTTCCGCGGTTTCGCACCACCGGATCGGCGATCACTTTTTCCGCGTCCCGAAAGATCGGGAAGGCGTCGGCAAGTTCGTCGGATTCGAGTAGCTGCCGATGGCGGGCCATCGCGCCGATCCGAACGTGTCCATCCTCAACAGCAATGTAGCCAAGTTCCTCGGCCAAGTCGTTGATATCGATCAGATACCCGGGGTTTGCCAGTCTCAGTTTCATCATCGGAAGCAGGCTGTGTCCGCCCGCAACAACGCGCGCCTGATTGCCCAGTCGCTCCAGCAATCCGATGGCGTCGTCGATACCGGTTGCCCGCTCGTACTCGAACGACCCAGGAACCTGCATGTGATGCACCCCACATTCGACTGTTATCTCAGCTTCTGCCGAGCATCACAGCGAGTCAAGGGGGCTACGGGCGGCCCCACAATTCCCCAGGTCAGCGAGTCTCCAATTCACCTGAACTGCGGTGAATGGGACCCTCCAACCCGCTCAGCGGCTTACCCTCACCGCCCCACCTCAGCGCAATGATCTCCGCCGCTATCGACACCGCGGTTTCCTCCGGCGTCCGCGCACCGAGGTCCAAACCGATCGGACTCGCCAGCCTCGTCAACTCATGGTCGGTGACACCCGCCGCACGCAATCGCTCGCGCCTGTCCTGATGCGTGCGACGCGAACCCATCGCGCCGACAAACCCGACTTCCGGCAGCCGGAGCGCGACCTCGAGCAGTGGCACGTCGAACTTCGGATCGTGGGTCAATACGCAGATCACGGTGCGTGAGTCGATTGCCCCGGCCTCCGCCTGCGCTGCCAGGTACCGATGCGGCCAGTCGATCACCACTTCATCAGCCGTCGGAAACCGTGACGGCGTCGCAAAAACCTCGCGGGCGTCACACACCGTCACTCGGTACCCGAGAAACGAACCTTGCTTGGCAACTGCGGCAGCAAAATCGATGGCGCCGAAAACCAGCATCCGGGCGCGGGGCGCGTAGCTCGCGACAAAAACCCGCATCCCCTCTCCCCGACGCTCACCGTCCGGCCCGTACGTCAGCACCTCCGTGCGTCCTGCCGCCAACAGTCCACGAGCGTCGTCGGTCACCGCCGAATCCACGCGCGCCGACCCGATCGACCCGTCCGTTGTGTCCGGCCGCACCACCAACCGGCGGCCCACCCACAGCGGATCAGGATGAGCAATGACGGTTGCCACCGCTACCGGTCGATGCTCGTCGACATCGGCGGCCACACTCTCGAGACTGCCGAACGTCTCTCTCGACACGGATTCGACAAATACCTCGATCGTGCCGCCGCACGTCAGCCCGACAGCAAACGCGTCGTCGTCTGCTACGCCGTACTTCTCGAGTGTGGGCACACCGGATTGGATTACCTCCGTGGCCGTTTCGTAGACAGCACCTTCAACGCACCCACCGGAGACCGAGCCGGTAACCGAACCGTCCGGGGCCACCAGCATCGACGCGCCCGGCATTCTGGGAGCTGACCGGAACGTCCGCACCACTGTTCCGACACCTGCCGTACCGTCGGCTCGCCACACCTTCATCAGTTCGGACAGAACATCCCGCATCTGCAGCTCCCATTCGGTGTCTTCTCCTATCGAGCGTATTCCAGACGGGGGTGATCGAGCGCCGTCGCGCGGGCAGGTAATATCGTCTCCGCGCCTCCGTAGCTCAGGGGATAGAGCAAGAGCCTTCTAATCTCTTGGTCGCAGGTTCGAATCCTGCCGGGGGCACCATACTTTCTGGTCAGAACGGTGGCGGCTCGTTCACCACGTGGGCGGGGATCGCAGCACGAGCCGGTCTCCGCTTTCGCCGCCATCCCGCCACCGTGGAGTCGAGTTGGAACTCGAGATCTGCCTCGACACCACGGCCATGGCATCGGAACAATCGCTCGACCACATGACTTTCTGTAAGCCGGAACCTCTCGACTTCATCGGGCTGCACATCGGGATCACAAAACGCACCCCGCGGCTTCGTCACGACAACAGAACCAGTCGGCGCGACCCATTCGAGCTCGCCTCCCCCAATCTGCCGCACCGACCAATATCCGAGCGTCTTGAGCCGATGATGCTTGCGACACACGCAGGCCAGATTCTGCTCGGTGGTGAGCCCTCCACGGTCAGGATTCGCATGATTGAACGCCACCGTGTGGTCGAGATCGCAATTCTCGGCCCGCGCAGCACAATTCGGGAACCGGCACGTGCCGTCGCGGGTCCGGACCGTCTGCGCCAGTGCTGCAGACGGTCGATACGTCCGCTCTTCCCGATGTCGTTTTCGGGCTGCGACGGCAGCTGGCGTGAGGAGGGGCGCAGCCGACCGCCTGCCTGCTCCGAGCACTGGTCCACCGGACTTGAAACCTGGTGCTCCGGTGAGGTTTTGGCAGAGAATCTGACGATCTTTCTCCGAGAGCGTCAGCACTTGCCGCCACACACCATCGGCCGCGATTTCCCGCGCCAACTCGGCGTCGATAGCACCGTAGCCGTGCAGAAAAGCCGGCAGATCATCAAATCCGAGCAACGTGGAAACGTTGACGCCCACCAGAATCGTCGCTTGGGACGGGGCTGATGCCGGCTCCACATCCCGCCCACAGTCAGTGCCGCACGCACAGGCGAGGGTCGACCGGCCCTCCGACAGCGCCACTAAAGCGTCGGCACGACGTTGCGCCAGGGTCCGAGGATCGCGAGCACACACTTGCCGCGACATCGTCGCCAATTTTGCCGCCACTATCTGAGCACCAACTGCCGGCAGCACACCGTCGAGCGTCGACATACCGTCGACACCTGCACTGATCCGCACGTCACGATCTTCCTGCGCGCGGCGACGCCGAGCGCGCGCACCTTCCGGATCATGGCGTGCAATGAGACTGCGCGCTCGAGCCTTGAGACGGCTACTGCTGCATTTGCCTGCGCCGTCGAGAAGTAGCTGTTCAATGAGATCAAGTGCATCATCGGACACATTGGCCAGCGCATCCGAGCAAGCCGTCGCCTTGCCGAGATCAATCTCACCTGACGCAAATGCCGCAGACACCCGATGCAACCGCAAGCGCAGATCGCACCCCAACGCAATCATTCGCGTCGCCGCATACTCAGTGATGCTCAGAACGAACGCAACCTCGACGTGAACGAATTCGCCCTGAACCGCAGGATTGCGTCCGGCCTTTTCATCCTCGGCGCAGCGTTCGAAATACAGCGACGTGACGGCATCAATTTCGAGGAACTGGGCGCGCGCAATGGACGCATGTCTTTCGATCAATGCATCCACAGTGTCGCTCATCAAACCCCCCAGTTCGAACGTACAATCGATTCTAACAGCAATCGATGCCTATGGGAATAGCTGCGTCACAACACTTTTGAATAAATCTGTGCCGGGACGGCCTTCTCGAGATTGTCCAGCGCCGCCACTAGCCGCACAAAATGCTCGGTGTGCGTGTGGGCGTCCAGGTGTGCCTGAGATTCCCATTCCTCCACCAACATCAGCTCACCGGAATTGTCGCCGCACCGAAGCAATTCGTAGCTGATGCAGCCATTCTCCTTGCGGGTCTCGCGCACGAGTTCGCGGTAGAGATCAATGACCTCCGCAAGATTTTCCGGCTCGACTGTACTGCCCACCAACACCCTGATCGCTGACATTCGTCAATCCTGCCCGAACCTACCGACAAGTTTGCAAGCAGGCGAAATACCTAGGAAACATTCCCGATACAGAAGGTTCGTAAGGTGATCGGCAATCGGGTCGCAACAAGCTGCCCTGGGCCGCGCGAGGGGTACGTAGATGAGTGGAAACGCAGTTCGCCTGCAAGCGATCAAAGACGTCGAGGCCTACACACCTCCCGTTGTGAGTTTCTCAGGCGACGAAGCTCCCGGTGAAGTGTTCGGCGCCAACGTGTTCAACAAGGTGGTGATGCAGAAGCGCCTGCCCAAGCAGATCTACAAGTCCGTGATCGCGACAATCGAACAGGGCAAGCCTCTGGACCCGGCAGTTGCAGACGCCGTCGCATCGGCCATGAAGGACTGGGCGCTCGAGAAGGGCGCCACCCACTACGCGCACGTCTTCTACCCCTTGACCGGTCTCACGGCCGAGAAGCACGACAGCTTCTTCGAGCCGGTGGGCGACGGATCGGCGCTCGCCGAGTTCGCGGGCAAGACGCTCATCCAGGGTGAGCCGGATGCGTCGAGCTTCCCCAACGGCGGTCTGCGCAATACCTTCGAGGCTCGCGGTTACACGGGCTGGGACGTCACCAGCCCGGCCTACGTTCTCGAGAACCCCAACGGCAATACGCTCTGCATCCCTACGGTTTTCGTGTCGATGACCGGCGAAGCGCTCGACCACAAGACTCCGCTTCTGCGGTCACAGCAGGTAATGGGCCTGCATGCCGAACGCATCCTCAAGCTGTTCGGCCATACCGAACCCGAGCAGATTGTGTCCTTCTGCGGCCCCGAGCAGGAGTACTTCCTGATCGATCGGCACTTCTTCCTCGCCCGCCCCGACCTGCTCAATGCTGGCCGCACACTCTTCGGCACCAAGCCGCCCAAGGGCCAGGAGTTCGACGACCACTACTTCGGCGCCATCCCCGAGCGCGTGCTCGGCTTCATGATGGATACCGAACGTGAACTGTTCAAGCTCGGCATTCCCGCAAAGACCCGCCACAACGAGGTTGCTCCCGGCCAGTTCGAGATCGCGCCGATGTTCGAGCGCGGCAACATCGCCGCCGATCATCAGCAGCTTTTGATGACCACGTTCAAGACCGTCGCCAAGAAGCACGGCATGGAGTGCTTGTTCCACGAGAAGCCGTTCGACGGCGTCAACGGCTCCGGCAAGCACGTCAACTTCTCGCTGGGCAACTCGGAGCTCGGCAGTTTGCTTGTCCCAGGCGATAATCCGCACGACAATGCTCAGTTCCTGGTGTTCTGTGCCGCTGTGATCCGCGCCGTCCACAAGTACGCCGGACTCCTGCGCGCTTCGGTGGCGTCGGCTACCAACGATCACCGTCTCGGCGCCAACGAGGCTCCGCCCGCGATCATCTCGATCTTCCTCGGCGACCAACTTGCCGACGTGTTCGAGCAGATCGCGAAGGGCGCTGCGACGTCGTCGAAGGACAAGGGCACCATGATGATCGGTGCCGACACGCTCCCCGTTCTCCCCACTGATCCCGGCGACCGCAACCGGACAAGCCCATTTGCCTTCACCGGCAACAGGTTCGAGTTCCGCGCCCCGGGTTCCATGCAGACGGTCAACGGTCCGATGGTCACGATCAACACGATCATGGCCGAGGCTCTCGACTACATGGCAACCGAACTCGAAACGGCAGTTGCCGACGGGGCCGATTTCGACACCGCTGTCCAGAACCTGCTGACCGACATCATCACCAACCACGGCGCCGTCGTCTTCAACGGTGACGGCTACTCGGAGAACTGGCAGATCGAGGCAGAGGCACGCGGACTTCCCAACCTGCGGACCACGTTGGACGCTTTGCCCGAGCTCATCTCCGAGTCTGCTTTGGAACTCTTCGACAAGTACAACGTCTTCAACCACCGAGAGATGCACAGCCGCTACGAAGTCGGTCTAGAGCAGTACGCGCTGAGCATCGGCGTCGAGGCACGCCTTGCGGCTGAAATCGGCACGACGCTGATCCTCCCCGCCGCGGTCCGCCATCAGACCGAGATCGCGCAGAACTTCGTTGCATTGAAGGCTGCGGGTATGGAACCGGATTCCGCGCCGCTGACCGAGGTTTCCGAACCGGTAACCGCTCTTCGGGCAGCGCTTGCCTCCTTGCGCGCAGCGATCAAGGAAATTCCCCACGGCTCGCCGCTCGAAGCTGCCACTCATGCGCAGGAGGCATTGATGCCGGCCATGGCGGATGTTCGCACCGCTGCGGATCTCCTGGAAACCATGGTTGCGGACGACCACTGGCCGCTCCCGACGTATCAGGAAATGCTCTACATCCTCTGACGACAAAGAATATGGCCTGCAACCGAATTCCGGTTGCAGGCCATATTTCTATTCTGCCGGCAATCTCATCTCGAGGAGTTCAGCTTCACCGGTTGTCGCGGGGTCCGGACGGTCACGCGAATCCGACGACGACATCTTCATGCCCGTCAGGTCTGTCTGCATATAGATCACGTTGTAGCGATCCCACGTTGTCGCCACAAACTCGAGCGTGTTGCCGGTTCGAGAGGTCCACGGGTGCATGAACCCGCCGTACAGGCTCGGCAAGGTGTATCCACTCAGAAGGGTCTGCGTGCCACTCCACGGCCCCTCGGGATGATCGGCCTGCCGGATAACCAGGCTGCCATCAGCGCTGGTGTACATAGCGACATACTTGTCCAGATAGTCGTTCCACTGCACCGCGAGTTCACTGACCGGAGCCTTGATGACCTGCACCGCATCGTCGGAGTTCACGCTCCAACCCGAACCGTCCCAGTACGTGTATGCAAGAGGATTTCGGATTTCGAGACCCGGGACGCGCGCCAACACTGCCTTACCGAAGCGTCCGGACGGTGTTCCGTACTCGTAGATATAGCCGTCGCCGCCGTCGAGGAACGCGCTCTGCTGAAAGTTCTCGTTGATCGAGGACACCGCCGGGATTCCCGGAATATCGAGGCCGGGAGTATTTGCGCGGACCGTCGCAGGGTCGATGTCCCAGTTCTCGCCGTTGTCCGTCGAGTACGCCAGCGCCGAGTAGTTGGTAGTCCAGGCGCCCGGCTCGTCCCACGTTCGAACGGACATGAACCGGATGTACTGCACACCGCCGTACGAGATGCCCGCCGTCGGGATCGTCGTGAACTCGAACGGGATACCGAATCCGGGGATGATCTCCTTGGAGTGATTCGGAAGGTCCTTGGGCGAACTGTCGATCCGTAGCCCGTCCTGGAAGTCGGTATTGCTGCTGCGGAACAGCACGTTGCTGCGCCAGTCGTCGCCTTCGATCTCGCAGTCGCCGACAGTGTCACCGAATGCCATCAGCACATTGTGGTCGGCTCCGGAAAGCCCGTTGTCCCACATGATTCCGAGGTCTGTACCCGAAACGTTGAACCGGTCGATCGTGTCGTTCGGGCTACCCGGCCCGGTCACCATCTCTATCGCCTTGGTTCGGCCGGTCAAGACGGGCAATGCGCCGTTCGGAGCGCCTGTGATCCAGGGCAGCGAATTGACCAGTGATCCCGTGCCTGCAGAGCCTGACAGGGAGCCAGACATCGAACCCGTCAGCGAACCCAGCGAACCGGTACCGCCTCCCCAACACGGTCCACCTACGGCGGATGCCGCTGGGGCCGACGCGATGGTTGCCGCAATCGTGACTACACCTATGGACAACAACGCTGACAACGACCGTTTCGAGCGCACATGCATCCCCTCTGTCTATTTATTCGCTCCGCCAGCAAACCACCAGCGCAGTGTTAACAGAGTGAAAGAAGAGCAAATCGTTATAAAACGGTCACTTGATTTCCAGGCGAAATGCGGTGTGGCGGATTTCACCTTCGCCCAACGGATGCCGGATTGGGCATCAAAGACGCCTACTATGTAACGGAAATGTAAAAAAGTACTCACAATGTCAGGTAGGTGAGCGGTGTCCGTACGTGACCGCGTAGCGCAGATTTATGATCAGGTGTTGGTTCGCAATGCAGGTGAGCCGGAGTTCCACCAGGCTGCAGCTGAAGTTTTCGAATCCCTCCACGTCGTACTCGAGCGCCACCCGCGCTACGCCGACGCCGGACTGATCGAGCGCCTCTGCGAGCCGGAACGCCAGATCATCTTCCGCGTGCCGTGGACCGACGACAACGGCAACGTTCACGTCAACCGCGGCTTCCGCGTCCAGTACAACAGCGCGCTCGGCCCGTACAAGGGCGGCCTGCGGTTCCACCCCAGTGTCAACCTGGGCATCGTGAAGTTCCTCGGCTTCGAGCAGATCTTCAAGAACTCCCTCACCGGCCTGCCCATCGGCGGCGGCAAGGGCGGATCGGACTTCGATCCCAAGGGCCGTACCGACGCAGAGGTCATGCGTTTCTGTCAGTCCTTCATGACGGAACTGCAGCGCCACATCGGTGAATACACCGACGTTCCCGCCGGCGACATCGGAGTCGGTGGCCGCGAGATCGGTTACCTGTTCGGCCAGTACAAGCGACTGACCAACACCTACGAGTCCGGCGTTCTCACCGGCAAGGGCATCACCTGGGGCGGATCTCAGGTTCGCACCGAAGCCACCGGCTACGGCGTTGCGTACTTCGTCGCCGAAATGCTCAAGGCCAAGGGCGAAGACCTCGAAGGCAAGAACGTTGTGATCTCCGGATCCGGCAACGTTGCCATCTACGCGATCCAGAAGATCCACAAGCTCGGCGGCGTCGCCATCGCTTGCTCCGACTCCTCGGGGTACATCGTGGACAAGAAGGGCATCGACCTGGACCTCCTCAAGGAGATCAAGGAAGTTCGCCGCGGCCGCATCAGCGAGTACGCCGACGCAGTTCCGCACGCACAGTTCATCGCCGGCGGCTCCATCTGGGACGTGCCGTGCGACGTTGCACTCCCCTGCGCAACCCAGAACGAGCTCGACGAAGACGCAGCAAAGACCTTGATCGCCAACGGCGTTCAGGCTGTTGCCGAAGGCGCGAACATGCCCACCACCCCCGGCGGCATCGCACTCTTCCGCGACTCCAACGTCGCGTTCGCTCCGGGTAAGGCAGCCAACGCCGGTGGCGTTGCCACCTCGGCTCTCGAAATGCAGCAGAACGCGTCACGCGATTCCTGGAGCTTCGAGTACACCGACGAACGTCTCGCCCGCATCATGCGTGGCATCCACAGCCGCACCATCAACACTGCTGCGGAGTACGGCAAGCCCGGCGACTACGTGCACGGCGCGAACATCGCCGGCTTCGTCAAGGTCGCCGACGCCATGATCTCGTTGGGCGTCATCTAAGAAGTACCGTTTAACCGGGAAAGGACGCCTCCACGCATGTGGGGGCGTCCTTTTTGTTGACGGATAAGTTAGGTTGGCAGATCGGTTTCGTCGTCAGCGGCGGCTTTCTTTGCCGCCTCACGCATTTCGATACCGTCGGATACCCAGTCTCCAATTTCCCGCGTCACGTCGCGGACGGCACCAGCGATAATCATCGCAATGGATCCGACGTGCGTCGCAGCCGATTCCGTCAATTCCTGGACGGTGTCCTTGCGACGTTCAAATTTCCCGACCATCACATGTGCGCCTCTCAGGCTACGGTTCTCTGGCGTTCGACGATAACACCGGTGAGACTCTGTGACTTGATCATTCCAGGCGGCAGAGCAAACTTGAAGATCTTGCCCCATACCGATCCGATCTGCTTCCAGAAGCCACCCGTGTTGTACGGCAAACCGTATTGCGCACACAGCGCCTCGACCTCGGGCGCAATCTGCGGGTATCGGTGTGCCGGCAGGTCCGGGAACAGATGATGCTCGATCTGGTGGGACAGGTTGCCGGACATGATGTGGAACAACGGACTGCCCTGAATGTTTGCACTGCCGAGCATCTGACGGACATACCACTGTCCCCGAGTCTCGTCGGCCGTCTCGTCCTCGGTGAAACTCTGTACGCCGGTGGGGAAATGGCCACAGAAGATGATCGAGTACGTCCACACGTTCCGCACGAGATTGGCGGTGACGTTTCCGGCCAGAGTCGTGACGAACAGCGGTCCGGTGAGAGCTGGGAAGATGACGTAGTCCTTGAGGACCTGCTTGCCCGCCTTCTTCCACCAGCCTTTGAGAAGGGGTTTGACGTCGTACCATTTCCGCTTTCCGGCGAGCACATTCTCGATCTCGAGATCGTGCATCATGACGCCCCACTCGAAGAGCATCATCAGCGCAAACGCCCACACCGGATTACCGAGGTAGTATGGATTCCACTTCTGGGCTGGGTCGATGCGCAGAATGCCGTATCCGATATCCCGATCTTTGCCCAGGATATTTGTGTACGTGTGATGCATGTAGTTGTGCGAGTGACGCCACTGGTCCGCCGGGCACACCGTATCCCATTCGAACACTTCGGAATTGAGGCCGGGTTCACGCATCCAGTCGTACTGACCATGCATGACGTTGTGCCCGATCTCCATGTTGTCGAGGATCTTCGAGATACTCAGCGCGCCAACCGCCGCGAGCCACACCGGTGGCAGGAAGCCCAAGTACATCAGGCCTCGGCCGGCAACCTCGAAACCCCGTTGCGCCTTGATGATCCGATATATGTACTCACGGTCTTCGGCACCGAGCGATGCGACCGTGCGATCTCGAATCGCATCCAATTCGCGGCCGATTTCCTCGACCTGATCGTAGGTGAGTACAACCGGAGCGTCGTTCTTGTCGGATCCGTTGTTCAGGAAAGGCAAGGTGGAAAGTGATAGTCCAAACATGACAGTCTCCAAAGAGTGTTGGTGCGCTTGGAAATCGGTGCGCTTAGATTTCTACGGTGACATCGCCGACGGGCGCACTGACGCAGAGTTGGATCTTCTTGTCGGGTTCGTCGTCGGTCTCACCGGTGCGAACGTTGCGGGTGCGGCCGAGTTTCTTGACCGAGGTGCAGGAGAAGCAGATGCCCATACGGCAACCGTATTCGGGGCTCAACCCAGCCGCTTCGGCCTGCTCGAGGAGTGTCTCGCCCGAGTTTTCTGCTGCCACTCCGCTTTTGGTGAACAGCACTTCGCCGCCGGCCTCGCCAGGTTCCGCGGCTGCGGGCGCAAACTCCTCCGTGTGGAGCAGATGCTCTACCTCGAATTCACGAAAAACTTCACGCACACCGTGCATCAGTCCGGGTGGTCCGCAGAGGTACGCCTGTGCATCAGCCGTTTCCGGATCAGCGATCCAGGGCGCCACTGCACTCAGGTGCGTATTGTCGAAGAAACCGTCGAGGTCTCCCCCACCGGATTCGGTGTACACCAGTACCAGTTCTACATTCCGATATTGCTCGGCGATGGCCGTCAACGCGTCGAGATACGACACATCTTTCTTGGTGTTCACGTAATGCAGGAACACGATCTCGCCGGTGTGTCCGTCGTCGACGAGGGTGCGCAGCATCGACATCACGGGGGTGATTCCGCTGCCGCCGCTGATCAGGAGGATGTGGGAGGGCTTAGTGTTTGGAAGCATGAAAACGCCGTCGGCCTGCGACAAGCTGACCACAAGTCCCGGTTCGGCATGCGCATTCAGATACTGCGACACCAGACCGCCTGGATGAGCTTTCACGGTGAGTTCGATAAGCCCGTCGCGGCTGGACGCAGAACCGGCGGGTGAATAACAACGAGTGTGACGCACCCCGTCGATCACGACACCTACCTGGACGAACTGTCCGGCAGAGAATCCGCGCCACTGGCGCGTCGGTCGCAGCGTCAATGTCACTGAATCAGCAGTCGGATGGTCGACCGATACGACCTGCGCGCGAATATCGCGCACCGTCGCCATGGGATTGACGAGTTCGAGATACCGGTCGATCTGATGCGGAGCAGCCATGGCTTCGATCAGGGCCAGCCCGCGGCGGGCAAGAGTCTTGGAGTTCGATGCCATTGTCAGCCACTCCTTCCAGGTTGCATAATTTCAGTGTACAAATGTTCACTGATAATAGTGTGACAGGTGCACACAGGTATATGTCAAGATGATTGTGACGTGGGTTACGCGATCCACAGAAGGAGTCCGCCGTGCCGGTACCTACACTCGTACATCGTGACCAAGGCTGAGCCGGAAAATCGCGCCGCCAAGAAGGAGCGCACACGCCAAGCGCTGCTCGACACTGCGATGGATCTCCTTACCGACCGTAGTTTTGCCGGCATCAGCCTCCGCGAAGTGGCCCGCGAAGCGGGCATCGTTCCCACGGCCTTCTACCGCCACTTCGCGTCGATGGAAGACCTCGGTGTCGTCCTGGTCGAGGAGAGCATGCGCATGCTTCGGCAAATGTTGCGTGATGCCAGACGCGACCCCAGTCCCAAGAATGCCGGAACCTCACTCGATATTCTTGTCCGCCAGGTTCATTCACACGAGCGAGAGTTTCGCTTCCTGTGCCGCGAACGCTACGGCGGCATCAGCGAGATACGACGCGCCATCAGTACCGAGATGCGATTGTTTGTCAGCGAACTCACCGTCGACCTCTCGCGAATGGCGGGCCTGGAAAAGTGGCGACACGATGATCTTGAGATTGCCGCCGACCTGATCGTCGGCGCGATGTTCACTGCCGTCGTTGCACTCCTCGACGCCGACGCACCGGGTTATCCCAGCGAAGACGTCGTGATCGCGCGGGCCGAGAAGCAACTACGACTGATCATTCTGGGTATGGCTACCTGGGATCCTTCTCGTTCCTAGGACTCGAAGAACTACATCATGTTTCGAGTGCTGAAGTTCGATCCCATCCCCCGAAGAAACAACTCGGACGGGAGCGCTCGCAGTGCGAAGTCTCGAACGAGCGTAGTGCCGGCACCTCGCGTGAGGATTATTCGGGCGGACCGGCGCGAGCGTTTTTGAAGGCGATGGGTCCTCTTGGTGCGAAGGTAATCATAGGTAGCCACATCATGAGCATGAGCGCCCAGCGTGACAGCGTCCTCGAGAGCCTGACATGCACCTTGACCGAGATGCGGCCCCATCGCATGCGCGGCGTCACCAACGAGCACAACGCTTTCTCGAACGAACGACGGCAACGCTGGAAGATCTCTGATGTCGTGCCGAAGAATCATCTGCCGTGCAACTGCGGAGATGAGTTGAGGAACGGGATCCGGCCAGTGCAGAAAAGCATCCAGCGACGGGTCCGGTTCTTCCTTCGACAGTCGGGCGGCAGCAAAAACGTACAACCGCCCGTTCCCCAGCGGAACGATGCCGAATTCTCCTCCTGCACCGAGGATCCCCCCGACCTCGACAACACCGACATCGACGAGATCGACGTCGTCGACAATCCACCTCCACGCGCGAATTCCCAGCGGCCGCGGAGCCGGATACTCAGGGAACACTGCTCGTCGCGTGAGACTGTCTATTCCATCCGCGCCGACGATCAGATCGAAATCTTCGGTGCGAGCACCACACCGAATCCCACCACCCACTTCAATCGCGGTGACTGCGCCGCCGAGTCGTAAGGTCACCGACTCCGGAAGTGCTGTGCGGAGAACATCGACCAGATCGGCGCGGTGCATGGCCACGAAGTTGCCGTGCAACGTACGGAACCTCTCCGCATTGGTACGCAGCAACCACCGACCCTGGCGGTTGCGTATCCCACCTACCCAGCCTGGTGCGGCTCTGCTCCGAATGTCATCGCCAATTCCGAGGTGATCCAGTGCGGCGAGTGCGTTCGGCCACAAAGTGATTCCGGCACCCACCTCGGTAAGGACCGGAGCTTTCTCGAACACCGTGACCGTCCAGCCTGCGTTCGCGAGCGCTAGCGCCGTTGCCAGGCCCCCGATACCGCCTCCGATGACTCCCGCTGTTCGTATCGTCGATCCCCTCATACTCGATAGTGTGAGCCATGCGGCGATTGCGCACGTGGTTCATAGCGGCAGGAACCTGTGGAGGTCTCTTGGCTGGGGGAATCCTGGTCTTCGGCCTGCTCGACGAACGACGAAATCCGGCACCAGCACCGCAAGGAGTAGTGATCGGACAGCCCACCTGCCTGGCACCCGCTGTGCTTTCGTCGCTGATCCCGGTGCCGGTGCTCTCACCGGAGCCGTCGGTAGATCCGTTGCCGCCCCCGGGAACGATTCCCAACGATTTCCATCCGACGTCGGCAGTGGTGTGCGAATTCATGGAGTACACCGCCGACCACGGCTACGCGGTTGTGCGCCAGACCAGCAGGATCGGCAACCTCACTGCAGTAGTCGAGGAACTTGATCGCCCTTCGGCCAAACGGCCTTGGTTCGGCGAATGCCCCACCGCAGCAACCATTCCCACTCCTGTCGTGTGGCTGGTCAACGCGGAGGGAAACGCGGTGAGGGTCGCTTTTCCCGTTGACGGGATGTGCGGAAACCCGCTACCCGACGCCTACAGGGCAATCATGAATCTGACGGTGCAGGACGAGCAAATACACAAGTTGCCTCGGTCATCGTGAAACGGGTATGGGTGCGGGCCATATGACTGCCCCGCAATCTGGCTGCGCGAGCAAGAGTTGTGGCGTCATCGCAACCCCGGAGCTGAATCAAACCGACAGCACTCTATGCCAGAGTGACACAACGTGCCATACTAGTTTCGCCCACCGAGGCGCGGGGATGAAGCTGTTTCTTGAGGAGAAGACCGTGATAATTGACAACCTGGAGGCGCCGGATGCGCCGATCGCCGTGTTCGGTCGAATGTCGACGATCCTGGATGCGTTCGAAGACTCCGGACGCCTGACACTTCGCCAAGTTGTCGCACACGTAGGACTTCCTCGCTCATCCGTGCATCGAATGCTCGATCAACTGGTTGCCAAACGATGGTTACGGAAGGTCGGTCGTGAGTACGAGCTTGGTATGAGACTCTTCGAGTTGGGATCGACTGTGGTGCAGCAGAATCGACTGTACGCGGCAGCAATGCCACTACTGAGCGAACTGCACAGAATCAGCGGCATGGTCGTCCATCTGGGCGTCCTTGACGGCACCGACGTGGTGTATCTGGGGAAAATCGGCGGCCTACATGCGGCAGCCGTGCCCACTCGGGTCGGAGGTCGGATGGCCGCGCACGAAACCGCCCTCGGACGCGCACTCCTGGCGTACAGCGAAAACGCTTCCGCCGAGCGAGATCTGCCACAGTCGATACGCGACGATATCGAGCGCATTCGAGACTTCGGACTTGCTTATGAATCCGGTGTCACAGTCGCAGGATTGAACTGCATGGCCACCCCGATCGGACCTATCGGGAAAGCTGTTGCAGCAGTGTCTATTTGTGGACCTTCAAGTCGCCTGCGACTTGATCACCAGAGCGCGGTGCCGTTACTGACGACCGCAACAGCGATTTGGCAAGCGGTGGGTCAGTTCGGTGCGCGATCCCCCGAGTTCGGCAGGCGGGTGCGAACATTGCGCTCGATGCCGGCAGCGGTCGGCGCCTGGCCTTCCACATGTTTCATCGGCGATCTTGTCGAGTTGTGAACGGCCATCCACCTGAAATCACGCCACATCATGCGTGTGCATCCGTGTCCAATCCCGCGGTGAGTATACGGAGACATCTCACGGCGATATCTACCGGCTCATTTTCAGCGGATTCCGGTTCGGCGCCGTGCACCCACGCTGAAATTGCCATTCGCTGAGCGGTATTCGCTGCAACCGCAAACAGCTGAATCTCGAGGGGATCAGTGCCAGGGCGCATCCGGGTTTCCAGCACCGATATCAACTTGATCTCGGTGTCGTTCACTACCCGCAGCCATACATTGAGAAGTGCCGGGTCATGGACCACTACGCGGAGAAGGCGTCGCACCAGGGCGACATTCTCCGTAGACGTCCGGAGCTCGGTGAAAGAACGACGAGCCGCTTGCTCGAGTGTGACGCCGATAGATACTGAGGCAGGGGTTGATTCGATCAAATTCAACCAATCCCCGACCCCGTTCTCCAGCAACGGCGCGATTGCATCCTCTTTCGTACGGAAGTAGCGATAGAACGTGCGCAAGCCGACTCCCGATGCCTTGGCGATCGAGTCGGCAGTGACAGATTCGGCTTGTGCGTCGCTGAACAATTCAGCAGCACGATGAGAGATCTCCAGCCTGGTCGTCTCTTTGCGGCGTTCCGTCAAGGAAAGCTTGGATTGGTCGGATGCATCCACACCCCCCATTGTGGCATATCGTGCCACAATGACTCGGTACGCCCGAATGTGGCTGCAGGAGCTGCGCTGTCAATCCGTTTCGCCTTGCGTCTGTTCTACCACCCATGCCGCGACTTGAGCGCGCGTGTTGAATCCGAGTTTTGCGAGAACATGCTCGACGTGCCCTTGTGCGGTGCGGTGCGAAATCACCAGCTTGGTGGCGATCTCTTTGTTGGTCAGCCCTTGCGCGACCAGATCGGCGACCTGTTGCTCCCGTTTGGTGAGTTCGGATGCACCTCCGCTGGCCGGGGCAGAGTCAGGGGGCTGCTCTCCCAGCGCATACGCGACCGCGGCGTCGAACCGCATCTGCCGACCTCGCGTGCTGGCCGACCCGAAAGCCCTCTCACCCAACACACTCCGAGCCGCCCGCTCGGACTCCTCGCGATAACGGAGCAGGTCGGGAAACAAGACCGAGATGCCACCGAATTGAGCTAGTTTCTCTGCCGCACCCATCAAAACCGCGGCACGCTGAAAGATCCTTTTCTCGGCTTCGATCCAAGCGAGCACTTCTAGACACAGGGCGATCGACAGCGAATTGTTCGTCAGACTTGCCAGTCGCAGTGCTTGTTCGAGCAACTCCGTCGCCCGAACCTGTTCACCCTGGTGCCACACCGCTATGGCCATTGTCCACAACGTGTACGTGCGGAAGATCAATTCGCCTCGGGCCGCGGTGATTTCCAGAACGCGCTCGTAGCAGTGGATGGCCTGGGCGGCGTCACCGAGCAAATCGCAGGCTAGCCCGAGTGAATGCAATGCACCGACATGCACAGTGAGATCGTCATCGGGGTTGAACATGCCCAAGGTCGTCTCCAGGCTGGCGCGGGCGCGGGCCGCGTCACCGCTGAACAGTGCCAACATCCCTTCTGCAAGTGGGATGCGAGCAGCGATCACCGGATCGTCGATCATCCCCGAGAGAGCTCTGACCTGTTCGACGTGGTCGTTCGCTGCCTGCATATCTCCCGCCATCGCTGCACACATGGCGGCAGCGTAGAGCCCTTTGATTCGCCCGGCGGTCGGCCGCCCGGAATGCTTGGCAAGGAGTTGGTCGAACCACCCCCGCTCCTGGCCGTGCATACCTTGCGAACTCGTGATGTGGAACATCGCGGCAGCCATACGTAACCCGGCATCGGCCGCCGCCTGGTCGCCACGCGCGCAGAATTCCAGCGCCTCCCGCAAGTTGGCTTGTTCTCGTTCGAGTCGACCAAGCCACTCGAGCTGACGGGAGCTGATCCAATCCCCTTCCGCATCGAGCGCCCATTGCTCGTACCAATCACTGTGCCGCCGACGTAGTTTCAGCGATTCACCCAGTTGCTGCAGCTTCTCACGGCCGTACTCTCGCAATGTCTCGAGCAGTCGCAACCGCACCACTGACCCCTGTTCCTCTCGGATCAGGATCGACTTGTCCACGAGCGATGACAACGAGTCGAGCAAAGCGCCTGCCGGCTGATCGTCGCCACAGATACTCTCTGCGGCGTCGAGCCCGAATGTCCCGGCAAACACCGACAACCTGGCCCACAGTTGTTGTTCGGATGGTGTGCACAACTCGTAGCTCCAGTCGACGCTCCACCACAGCGTCCGCTGTCTGCTCGGTGTTCCACGGCTGCCACGGGTCAACAGCGCGAAACGGTCGGTCAGACGCTGCAAGATCTGATCGGGCGACATCGCAGGTAATCTGGCCGCCGCCAACTCGATTGCCAACGGCAACCCGTCGAGCCGGGTACAGATCTGTGCCAGCGTCGCCGCGTTGTCTTCGGTGACTTCGAATCCCTCAACGGTGACTGCGGCGCGTTCCGCGAACAGTGTCACCGCGTCATATCGGAGCGCAGTCCGCAGCGACGGCGTCATATCCGGTGCAGGAATCGTGAGTGGGGAGAGCAGCCGTACCCGTTCCCCTATGACTCCCAATGGTTCGCGACTGGTCGCAAGAATCCGCAGGCCGGGGCACGCCTGGATCAGCGGGTCGACCAACTCGGCCACTCCCTCGACCACATGCTCACAATTGTCGAGGACAAGGAGCAGGTCCCGAGCATGAAGGAAGTCGATCAGGACGTCCTGCACCGGCCGCGCCGGTTGATCCCGCACGCCCAGCGCGGACGCAACGACACTCTCCGTCAGGGATGCGTCGTGTACTTCACCCAACTCGATCAGCCGCACTCCATCCGAGAAGTCCTTCCGGACGGTCGACGCGACCCGCAACGCGAGACGCGTCTTGCCCACGCCTCCAACCCCGGTCAACGTCACCAGACGAGCCGCCGACAGCAGGCTCTTGAGCTCTGATACTTCCTTGCGGCGACCTACGAAGCTGGTCAGCTCCAAGGGAAGACCACCGGTGTTTCCCCGCCGCGCCGGAGCGGAATGCCTCGGGATCGGTGATGACGAATCGGCATGACCTTGCCCTGCCTCAGCGAGCAGCGCCATCTCGTCGACAGGCACGTTGTGGTTGCGTTGCAACTGCCGAAGTTCCTCGCCCACAGCGGCCGCGGTCGGCCGTTGTTCTGGATCGCGGGACATCGTCCGTTCCACCAACTCGGAAATATCGTCATCGACCCCGCTCTCGCGCAAGTCCGGTACCGGTTGTGTGGTCACGCGCAAAAACTGGGCCACCACCTGCTCACCGCTCAGTCGCTCGAAGGCTGCGTGTCCGGTGAGCGCACAGAACAATGTTGCTCCGAGTCCGTAGATGTCGGACGCTGTGCCTGATTTGGCCCCGCCGAGTACCTCCGGCGCAGTAAATGCCGGCGATCCGGCCACGGATCCCGTAGCGGTCTGAAAGCCGCCGGACACACGCGAGATTCCGAAATCGGCGAGGGCCGGTTCTCCGTAATCGGTGAAAAGGATGTTCGCCGGTTTGATGTCGCGGTGCACGATCCCGAACACGTGAGCAGTCTCGAGCGCACCCGCCATCTTCACCCCCAGCCGGAGGATTTCCTCCGACTCAAGCGGACCAAGTCGGCGAATTCGCGCCTCGAGTGAACCCTGCGTGCAATAGGGCATCACCAAATAGGGGCGGCCGCTGTCGGTGACCCCGACGTGAAGAACATTGACGATGTTCGGGTGGCCGGTGAGCCGGCCCATCGCCCGCTGTTCGCGCAGAAACCGTGCCACGTTCACGTCATCGAGGTCGGTGGTGAGAACCTTCACCGCCACCGTTCGGTCGAGCTCGGACTGCGAACACCTGTACACAACACCGAACCCGCCGCGTCCGACTACTTCAGCAGCGCCGAATCCCGCGGCACCCAACTCTTCCGCGATCGAGTTGACCACGTCGCGACTTGTGCGGAGCGGTTCCTCGTCGACCATCAGTCATCTACCCGGATTAACCACATGTGCTTTACCTTTCGCACACCCACCCTCAAGGGTATCGCCTGCTGAGATAACCGGCGGTCGTCGATTCAGCCCGAAGTGTGGTGCCGATCCCGATTTCCCTCGTACGGTGGCAGCATGTCATCCACGAATACGTTTCGGATTCCTGTCGGCGACCTGACCTTCGACGTCCTGATTTCCGGCCCTGACGACGGCATTCCCTTACTCGCGCTCCACGGATTTCCCGAAAGCGCCGCGTCGTGGGGCAAGGTGACTCCCCTACTGACTGCCGCCGGGTTTCGCGTCATCGCACCGCACCAACGGGGATACTCTCCCGATGCCCGGCCCGCCGGCGTCGACGCGTACCGCATCGAACACCTTGTTGCCGATACCGTCGGCCTGCTCGACGCCCTCGGTTTGCCTGACGCTCACCTTGTCGGTCACGACTGGGGATCCGCGGTGGCGTGGCAGGTTGCCGGGCGGCATCCTCACCGGATTCGCAGCCTGACTGCGATATCTGTTCCACACCCCACCGCCTTCGGTTGGGCGCTGCGCGAAGACGAGGATCAAAAGGAGCGTTCGTCGTACATCCGACTGCTTCGTCAGGAAGGGAAGGCGGAAAAGGTGTTGTCGGAGGACAACTTCCGCCGATTGCGTGCGATGTTCGACGGCCAGATCGATCCCGAATTCGCCGACGAACATATTCGAATCCTCAGCGGCGACGGGGCATTGACCGGCGCATTGAACTGGTATCGCGCTATGACTCGCGATTTCGGCGACCTAGCTCCCACCACGGTTCCGACGACGTACGTCTGGAGTACGGGCGACAGCGCACTCGGGCGCGCCGGAGCGGAACGATGCGGTGAATTTGTGGATGCGCCGTACGAATTTGTGGTTTTGGAGGGCGGTAGTCACTGGATACCCGAGGAACGTGCCGGAGAACTGGCGGACGCAATAATCCGGCGAGCGGGAGCCTGATCCGCCCCACACCTGAGGTTCTATGTATGTTGTCATACATACGTCGATTTCACCGTCAGGAGCTTGTCGTGACCACAACCGTTGCACCCCCGCATCCGTTTGATGCCGCCCTCGACCTGGAATCCATTACGCCAGGTCTCTCGACTGGGCACACAAGTGCCGCCTACAACAACATGGTCGGCCCGTTCGGCGGAATCACCTCGGCCACGTTGCTGGCCTCGGTTCAGCGGCACCCCGAGTGCCTAGGTGAACCGCTGTCGCTGACGGTCAATTTTGCGGGCCCGATTGCCGAAGGCCCGTTCGAGATCACTGCGCGCCCGGTGCGCACCAACCGCACGACGCAGCATTGGTGGATCGAACTCGCTCAGAACGGCACCGTCGCGACTACCGCAACAGCGGTGTTCGGCCTGCGCCGCGAGACCTGGGATTCCACGGAGATCGAGATGCCGGCGGTACCGGCTGCAGAAGATGTTCCCGCACAACCGTTCCCCGAGTTCATCGCCTGGGCCCAGAACTACGAAATGCGGTTTGTCGAGGGCGCAATCCCCGACTTGGAATCCGGCGAACATCCCGACTCCGTCTCGACCCTCTGGGTTCGCGACAGCCCGCCCCGCGCGCTTGATTTCTTCTCGCTGACCTCGTTGTGCGACGTGTTCTTCCCGCGAATATTCCTGCGCCGCGGAAAGATGGCCCCCGCCGGAACCGTCTCGCTGACGATCTACTTCCACGCCGACGCTGCGGCGTTGTCCCGGCAGTCCGATCGCTCCATCCTCGGGACCGCGCGCACCCAGCGTTTCGGTAACGGGTACTTCGATCAGTCCGCCGAACTGTGGAGCGCCGACGGCGAATTGCTCGCCACCACGCATCAATTGGTCTACTTCAAGGACTGACAACCTCCGCACTGTCACCTTCGGGCGCCTTGACCAGTGACAGGGCAGCGAGGCCCACGGCGAGAACTACCAGCAGCCCGACGATGCCGGCGCGGTCGGCACCGAACATCCACGCGAACAGGCCGAACAGTGTCGGCGCCAGAAACGACACTGCTCGGCCTGTGGTTGCATACAGACCGAAAAGCTGACCTTCGCGTCCGGGCGGAGTGATGCGCGCCAGGAACGTTCGAGCAGACGATTGCGCCGGCCCGACGAACAGGCACAGCGCAAGTCCGAAGATCCAGAACATCACCGGCCCGGACACCGCGATCAAGATCGCACCGACCACGATCATCGACGCGAGCGATACGGTGATGACCTGCTTGGGCCCGATCCGGTCGTCGAATCGCCCGGCCACCAAGGCACCGATAGCCGAAATGACATTGGCTGCAACGCCGAACAACAAAACGTCCGCCGCACTGATGCCGTACACGTTCACTGCAAGGACAGCACCGAAAGTGAACACCCCGGCGAGGCCGTCGCGGAACAGTGCGCTCGCAATCAAGTACCAGATAGTGCGACGGTCGACGATCCACAGTTCGCGCAAGTCGCGCCACAGCACGCGGTAGGAATCGAGAAACCCAGCCTTGGCCGCGCCCGGATCTGCGTCGGGCGTAGGCAACTCGGGCACCTTGAAAAATACCGGGATTGCGAAAATGGCAAACCACACGGCCGCAAGCAGAGCCACCATCCGGATGTTCAGGCCGCCGTCGGTGGTCAACCCCAGGAAACCCCGCGTGTCGCCGTCACCGACGATGAACCCGAAGTAGCAGAGCAGCAACAGAACAATTCCGCCGAAATAACCCATAGCCCAGCCGAACCCGGAAACCCGGCCCAGATTCTCCGGCGTCGACACCTGCCGCATCATGGCGTTGTAGGGAACTCCGGCGAGTTCGAAGATCACCGAACCGATGGCGAGGAGTACCAGCCCCAGCCACAGATACCGATAGTTGTCCTGGACGAAGTACAACCCGGCCATCGACAGGACGGTGATGCCGGTGAGGATCGCGAGTGACTGTTTACGCTTGCCGGACGCGTCGAACCGTTGCCCGGTGATCGGAGCCAGAATCGCGATGAAGAAGCCGGCGATTCCCAGCGCCCAACTGAGCCACGTTGTTGCCGATACCGAGCCGGGCAGATCGTCGCCAACCGCATCGGTGAGGTAGACGGAGAAGACGAAGGTCAAGATCACCGCGTTGAATGCGGCCGATCCCCAGTCCCACAGCCCCCACGCAACCACCTGACTCTTGGTTGCCGCGGCGCCTATCCCTGCGGGCGGTTCCGCCTGCGTACTTGTCGACTCTGCGCTCATGATCGCGAGCCTATTCGAGCGAGAGGGACAAAACAGTACAAGACTTTGGTGAGTATGCACTTGGTTGCATATGGAACGAGGTGCATACATACTTCACTCATGGCACTCGAACACGCGCTCCTCACCTCGCTGACCGAGCAGGAGGCGTCGGGCTACGACCTGACCCGTCGATTCGACAAGTCGATCGGGTTCTTCCACAGCGCAACCCACCAGCAGATCTACCGAATCCTCAAGCGGATGGACGACGCCGGTTGGGTCGAGGTGGAAACCGTCGCTCAAGACGGGCGCCCGGACAAAAAGGTGTATCGGGTCAGCAAGGCCGGCCGCGCGGAACTGACGCGCTGGATAGCCGAACCGTCCGAACCCAGCCATCTGCGTAACGAACTGGCCGTGAAGATCCGCGCCGCCGGTACTGCAGACATCCCCGCCCTTCGAGGCGAGGTCGCTCGCCACCGCGACGGCCACGCTTCCCGGCTCGACGTCTACCGACTCATCGAGAAACGCGACTTCCCCAATCCCGCAGCGCTATCCGGATCACCCCTGCACCAGTACCTCGTTCTGCGCGGCGGCATCCGCGTCGAAGAGGGCTTTGTCGACTGGTGCCAAGAGATCCTGGACGCGCTCCCCGGCCTCGACGACAGCTCGGAAGGACACCAGCAGCCATGACGACTCCGCAGTTTCCCCTCCTGTTCTCACCCCTCGACCTCGGGTTCACCACACTGAAGAACCGTATTGTCATGGGTTCGATCCACACCGGCCTCGAAGACCGCGCCAAGGACACCGACAAACTCGCCGAGTATTTTGCCGAACGCGCCCGCGGCGGAGTCGGATTGATCGTCACCGGCGGCTACGCCCCCAACCGCACCGGCTGGCTCCTTCCTTTCGGCGCCAAGCTGACCAACAAGATCGAAGCGCGCCGCCATCGCCGAATCACCACGGCGGTGCACGACGCCGGTGGAAAGATCGCGATGCAGATCCTGCACGCCGGCCGGTACAGCTACCAACCGTTCAGTGTGTCTGCGTCGTCGATCAAAGCGCCGATCAATCCGTTCCGGCCGCGCAAGCTCACCGATCGCGGAGTGCGCTGGCAGATCCGCAACTACGTCCGCTGCGCCGAGCTCGCTCAATCCGCCGGCTACGACGGCGTCGAAATCATGGGCGGTGAAGGCTATTTCATCAACCAATTCCTGTGCGAGCGCACGAACAAGCGTAAAGATCAATGGGGCGGTAGCTCCGAGAACCGTCGACGCATGGCCGTCGAGATCGTCAAGCGAACCCGCCGCGCCGTCGGCCCGAACTTCATCGTCGTATTCCGGCTGTCGATGGCCGATCTTGTCGAGGGCGGCCAGACCTGGGATGAAATCGTCACTCTGGCACAGGAAATCGAGGCCGCTGGTGCCACGATCATCAACACCGACATCGGGTGGCACGAGTCGCGGGTACCCACCATCGTGACCTCGGTACCCCGCGCCGCTTTTGTCGATATCACCGGCAAACTCGAAAAGCACGTCAGCATTCCGGTTGTTGCATCCAACCGCATCAACATGCCCGAGACCGCTGAGGAAATTCTCACCCGCGGCGACGCGCAACTGATCTCCATGGCCCGCCCGATGCTCGCCGATCCCGACTGGGCAAACAAAGCTCAACGGGGCGCATCCGATGAAATCAACACCTGCATCGCGTGCAACCAGGCTTGCCTCGACCACGCATTTGTTCGCAAACATGTGTCCTGCCTCCTCAACCCACGCGCCGGACGTGAGACGACGCTCGTCCTCTCCCCCACCCGTCGCAGCAAGAACCTCGCCGTCGTCGGCGCCGGCCCGGCCGGGCTGTCCGCAGCACTCAACCTTGCCGAACGTGGTCATTCGGTCACACTGTTCGAGGCGTCGGACAAAATCGGCGGACAGTTCGGGATTGCGCAGTTGATTCCCGGCAAGGAAGAATTCACCGAAACGATCCGGTACTACACCAGGCAATTGGAACTCGCCGGAGTCGACGTCAAGCTTGAAACGCGAGTCACTCCAGCCGATCTCATCGGAACATTCGACGAGGTAGTGGTAGCGACCGGCGTGACGCCACGTGTCCCGAACATCCCCGGCATCGAAAACCCGAAAGTTCTCACCTATGCCGAGGTAGTCCGCGAGGGTAAGCCAGTGGGCAAGACCGTCGCCGTGATCGGTGCCGGCGGTATCGGCGTCGATGTCAGCGAATTCCTCACTCACCCAACATCACCCACTCTGCACTTGAAGGAATGGAAGCAGGAGTGGGGCGTCACGGAACCCGAGATGGCACCGGGAGCGCTCACCACCCCCGTCCCCGAACTCTCCGAGCGTGAGGTCTACCTCCTGCAGCGCAAGCCCGGACGCATCGGCGCCGGCCTCGGCAAGACCACCGGCTGGGTCCATCGCGCTGCGCTGAAGAACAAAGGTGTGCATGAACTCTCCGGCGTGAACTACGAACGGATCGACGACGCCGGCCTGCACATCACCTTCGGCGAGAAGCACGAGAGGCCTCGCCTTCTCGAAGTCGACACGATCGTAATCTGCGCGGGACAGGAATCGGTGCGCGATATCGTCGACGAACTAACCGTTGCCGGCGTCGTGACCCACATCATCGGCGGCGCGGACGTAGCCGGTGAACTCGATGCAAAACGCGCCATCGAACAGGGCACACGACTAGCCGCGACGATTTGACCGGCTACGCTGACTGATCGTGAGCCTGCCGACACCCACCACCACATCCCGCGCCGTCGTGACCGGCGCCTCCTCCGGAATCGGAGAGGCACTGGCCACTGATCTGGCCTCACGCGGACACTCCCTGATCCTGGTCGCGCGACGCGGCGACGTCATGGAAGGTCTCGCCGAGACACTTCGCGCCAAGCACGGCGTCGACGTCGAAGTCCGCGCCTGCGATCTCTCGGACAGTGCGGCACGCGCCGTCCTGGTCGAGGAACTGGGCACCCGCGACATCAGCATCCTGTGCAATAACGCCGGTATCGCCACCTTCGGTCCGGTGGCGGAGCTCGATCCGAGCTACGAGCGCGCCCAGGTCGAACTCAACGCCGTCGCAGTTCACGACCTGACCCTGGCCGTGCTGCCCGGCATGATCGAACGCAAGTCCGGCGGCATCTTGATGGTCGGATCAGCCGCAGGCAACATGCCGATCCCCAACAATGCGACCTACGCCGCCACCAAGGCCTTCGTGAACACGTTCGCGGAATCCCTGCGCGGCGAACTCAAGGGCACCGGGGTCAATGTCACGCTCCTCGCCCCCGGTCCGGTTCGCACCGAGACCCCGGACCCGGCCGAGGCCTCCATCGTCGACAAGCTGGTCCCGGACTTCTTCTGGATCTCGAGCGAGTACACCGCCAAGGTCTCACTCGACGGCCTGGCCGAGAACAAGATGCGCGTCGTCCCTGGCATCTTGAGTAAAGCGATGTCGGTTGCCGGCGGTTACACCCCGCGCGCCGTGGTCGCGCCGATCGTGGGCACGTTCTACAAGAAGCTCGGCGGCTGAATTAGCCGAATTTCTCACTCCCGGCCATATCAGACCATATAGTCTGTAAATGGTCTCTCAGCGAGCACTGGCAGTAGGGGCAATCCTTCTCATGACCGGAGGGTTGCCCCTACTGCTACCTACAACAGCGAATGCGTGCTCGTGCATGTCCTTCGCAACCCCAGAGGAAGCAGTGAGCGTTTCGAGCACCATTTTCCTCGGGACTCCGACGGAGAAAACCTCGGACGGGTTCGAAGACACCTATCTCTTCGACGTCAGTCGCGTCTACAAAGGCGATGTCGCCTCGGTGACGTCGGTGGGAACACTCGCCAACGGGAATGGTTGTGGCACAAGCTACGTAGTCGGAACCGAGCAATTGATGTTCCTCTCGGCGCCCTACGACGTCGACGCCGAATTCGAGGGACACAGCTGCGGGCCTTATACCGGAACCGATTTCGACGTCCAGAAGACCGTCGAAGCGGTCTACGGCGCCGGATATGTGCCGGAAACCGGCGGAACGCCGTCCGTTGCGGTGTATGTCGACAAGACTGCTGCTGTTGTTGGAGGTGTCGCAGTGGTGGCAGTGCTCGCCGGGCTGGGTTGGTTCGGTTGGAAGCGGAGACGGCGGGCATAGAAGAACGCCGTCAAACTCAGCCGCTTCCCCGTCAAGTACCCGTCAAGACGAGGTCCACCGGAGCCGTTTCGGAGTAATCCTGAAGGTAGCCCCGCACCGAGCGGGTCACTTTCAGGAGATCGACGTGACGCTTCTCGATATCTTCCCGTCCCTACGCAGCGCAATGACACCGCGCTTGGATCCGGCCTTGTGGCCCATCAGCACTCATCACGATCAGAGCGGCCGCATCTGCATCGGCGACGTGTCCCTCGACGAGATCGCCGACCAGTACGGAACTCCCACCTATGTCGTCGACGAGGCGGATGTGCGCCACCGCTGCCGGATGTACCGGGAGATCTTCCCCGACGCGGAAATCGTGTACGCGGGCAAGGCACTCATGATTCGGGCGATGGCAAAATGGGTCTCCGAAGAGGGACTGGGCGTGGATGTCTGCTCTGCCGGGGAACTCACCATTGCACTGACGGCAGGCATGGACCCGGCGCGAATCATCCTGCACGGCAATGCAAAGTCTGTCTCCGAGCTCAGAGCAGCCGCCAACGCCGGTGTCGGCCGGATAGTTCTCGACTCCCACAGCGAAGCACTACGGCTGGCATCGGTATGCACGCGGGAACAGAAAGTGCTGATCCGAGTCACACCCGGTGTCGACATTCACGGGCACAAGGCGGTAACCACCGGCGTCGTCGACCAGAAGTTCGGCCTGCCGGCATTCTCCGAGGAATTGGATCGTGCGGTCGCCGCCGTCAGCGCAGCACCCCACCTCGAACTAATCGGCCTGCACTGCCATCTCGGCTCGCAGATCACCGATCCCGAACACTTCCGCCCGGCGATAGGCACGATGATCGCCCAGATGGACGACATTCGTCGCACACACGGGATCATCCTCACCGAACTCGACCTCGGCGGTGGACACGGAATCGCGTACATCCCGGGCGACGCACAACTCGACCTGACTCGACTGGCAATCGTTGTCGACGAATCACTCGACGACGCCTGCACCCGAAATCGCTTCCCCCGACCCGAAATCGTGCTCGAACCCGGCCGGGCCATCGCTGCGCGGGCCGGGGTCACCCTGTACCGCGTGGCGAACATCAAAACCGTCAGCGGCGGAAGAACATTCGTCTCCGTCGACGGTGGTATGAGCGACAATCCGCGAGTGTCGTTGTACAACAGCCGCTACGACGTCGAATTGGTCAACCGACATTCGAATGCACCGCTCGAGGAAGTGACCGTCGTGGGGCGGCACTGCGAATCGGGAGACGAAATTTCCGTCGGCATACAACTTCCCGCAGATCTCCACGAAGGTGATCTGTTGGGAGTGCCGTGCACCGGCGCCTATCACCACAGCATGGCGTCCACATACAACAGCGTGTGCCGGCCGCCGGTGATTGCCGTACACGGCGGCGTCGCACGACCACTGATCCGACGCGAATCGATCAACGACCTGCTCGCCCGCGAGGTCGGTATCTGAACTCGCGGGCGTCGAATTTTCAGCGCCTGCGGCGGCTTCCGGTCCCGAAAATGCTTCGTGAGATCTCCCGGCCGGCAGCAGATGCCGCCGATTTGAGGAAACTCTTGACGGCGGAATTGCCGAGAATCTGCTCGGCAATGTTGGGTCCATCCGGCTCGACAGGTGGAGGCGGCGGAAGCTGCGACAGATCCGGTAGCGGCGGCAGATCCAGCGACGGGTCTGCCGTGGGTGCCCCGGCCACCTTCGCTGTCAGTTTCTCGTACGCCGATTCACGATCGATGGTCTGGCCGTACTTCTGGTAGAGCGGACTCGACGCGGCCGCAGCCTTGATGGCGTCGTTGCCGATCGTGTCCATCAAGGAGCGGGGTGGACGAATCTTGGTCCAGGCCACCGGCGTCGGCGCCCCCTTCTCCGAGAGGACGGTAACGATAGCCTCACCGGTTCCCAACGATGTGAGAGCCTTCTCCAGGTCGTAATGCTCCGTCTTCGGGTAGGTGCGAACCGTCTTGTTGAGCGCCTTCTGATCGTCCGGAGTGAACGCGCGCAAAGCATGCTGCACCCGCGCACCCAGCTGCGACAGAACAGAATTGGGGATATCGGTGGGCAACTGCGTGCAGAAGAACACGCCGACGCCCTTGGAACGAATCAGCTTCACGGTCTGCTCGACCTGCTGGAGAAAGGCCTTCGACGCGTCGGCGAACAAGAGATGGGCCTCATCGAAGATGAACACCAACTTGGGTTTCTCCAAGTCCCCTTCCTCCGGCAGGGTCTGGAACAGGTCTGCCAGTACCCACATCAGGAAGGTGGAGAACATCGCAGGCCGCGCGGCCTGCGCGCCGAGTTCGAAGAGTGTGATGACGCCGGCGCCACCGACTACCCGCAGCAGATCCTCGGTTTCGAGTTCCGGTTCACCGAAGAAGGTGTCGCCGCCGTCAGCCTCGAGATTGACCAAAGCGCGCAGGATGACCCCGGCCGTAGCCGTGGATACGCCGCCGATCCCCTTCAGATCTGCTTTGCCTTCGGCACTGGTGAGATGCGCAATGACGGAACGCAAGTCCTTGAGATCCAACAACGCAAGACCCTGAATGTCCGCCCAGTGGAAAATCAATCCCAGCGTGGACTCCTGAGTCTCGTTGAGGCCCAAAACCTTACTGAGCAGGATCGGCCCGAAACTGGTGATCGTGGCGCGGACCGGAATCCCGATACCGCCGGTTCCCAGCGACAGGAATTCGACGGGCATCCCGGACGGAGTCCAGTTGTCGTCGCCCGTCTCGACAGCGCGGGCCGTGATCTTGTCGTTGCTCTCACCGGCTTTCGACAATCCCGAGAGATCACCCTTCACATCCGCCATCACGACGGGCACACCCGCTGCTGAGAGTTGTTCCGCGATGCCCTGCAATGTCTTCGTCTTACCCGTACCGGTTGCACCGGCAATCAAGCCGTGACGGTTCACGGTGGCCAAGGGAATGCGCACCCGGGCGGCGGGATCGGCAACTCCGTCGACAACGATCGACCCCAGCTCCAGTGCCTGCCCCTCCGACGCATAGCCCGTAGCGATCTCGACAGCGGCACCGGACGGAGCGGACTGCGTCTCCGTGCCCTCCGCAGCAGCACTCTCCGCAGCTAGGGCCTCACGCTCGGCATCCTCGGCGGCTTGTGCGGCCTCGGCAGCAACCCGAGCAGCTTCGGCAGCGGCCGCCTTGGCCACTTTCGCCTTCTCGGCCGGCGTGAGCGAAACAGCACTGTCCTTGGGATCCACGGTCATACAAGGCCCTCCTCATTTGCACTACAAAAGAAGAATTACGCGCGTCGACTGTCACCGCAGACCTTATCCTTCCGGCCGCGCCTACTACTGTGTTCCTGGTGCAGGACAAATTGGTATGGATCGATTGTGAAATGACCGGGCTGCGGCTGGAGTCGGACAAACTCATCGAGATTGCGGCTCTGGTAACCGACAGCGAATTGAACATCTTGGGCGAAGGCGTGGACATCGTCATCCACGCCGACGACGACGCATTGGCCGCCATGCCGGACGTCGTGAAGAAGATGCACGCCAAATCAGGTCTGACCGAAGAAGTTCGCAAGTCGACGGTCACCCTCGCCGAAGCGGAGAAAGAGGTGCTCGCCTATATCCGTGAGCACGTTCCCGTCGCCGGCACTGCTCCCCTGGCCGGCAATTCCATCGCCACCGACCGCGGATTCATCTCGCGGGACATGAGCGCCCTGGACACTTACCTGCACTACCGGATGATCGACGTCAGTTCCATCAAGGAACTCTCGCGTCGCTGGTACCCGCGGATCTACTTCGGCCAGCCCGAAAAGGGCCTCGCGCACCGCGCCCTGGCCGACATCAAGGAATCCATCCGCGAACTCAAGTACTACCGCGGCACCGCATTTGTCCCCGCGCCCGGACCGTCCAGCGCAGAGATCGCAGCCGTCGTAGAGGGCCTCGGGCCTGCCTGACCTGCCGATTGGCATCCTGGCCAACTTTCAGGCTAGTATCTTCTACGTCAAAGCAACCGGGTCAAACCGGTCGCCGAGGCAATGGTGGGCGTAGTTCAGTTGGTAGAGCACCAGGTTGTGATCCTGGCTGTCGCGGGTTCGAGTCCCGTCGCTCACCCAAAGGGAACCCCCGGAAATGTCGAAAGATATTTCCGGGGGTTCTTTTGGTTGTGCAACACCGCATGTGGTTGTGAAAATACGAATGCCCCCAGCCGATCAGCTGGGGGCATTCGTATTGATTCAGGGACGCACTCAGACGTCCGCGTTACCGGCCTTCCACACGTTCCACGGGATGTTCCAGTCCCCGAGGCCGTCGGTACCCGAGAGCGTGCCACCGACAGTGTTCTTCACGATGACGATGTCGCCGCGCTTGGTGTTGTCGTATACCCACTTGGCGTTGGCGGGGCTCAGGTTGAGGCAGCCGTGGCTGGTGTTGGAGTAACCCTGCTGCCCGACGGACCACGGCGCCGAATGGAAGAAGATGCCGCTGTAGGACATTCGTGTCGCCCAGTCGACCGGAGTCTTGTATCCGTCGGACGACGTGACAGGCACTCCGTACGTCGAGGAGTCCATGACCATGTTCGCGAACCGGTCGCCGATGATGTAGACACCATTGTCGGTGGGGGTGCTGTCCTTACCCATCGACGTGGGCATGGTCATGACAGTCTCGCCGTTGACCTGGAAAGTGACCTGCTTCGTGTTGTCGTCGGCAATCGCGATCACGGAATCACCGATGTCGAAGGACGTCGTGGCGTCCTCCTGACCGAAGACGCCCTTGCCCAGATCGCGTCCGTAGACGTTGACCTTGACGTCGACCTTGGTGCCCGGCGCCCAGTATTCCTCCGGACGCCACCGCACCTCACGGTTGTTGACCCAGTAGAAAGCACCTTCGACGGCCGGGGTCGTCGTGACGGTGATGGACTCTTCGGCAGCCTTGCGATCGGGAATGTTCTCGTCGAACTGCACGGCGATCGGCTGGCCGATACCGACCACCGAACCCTCGCCCGGCATCACGTACGGCTTGGTGAGGTTGCCGGGCGCACTGGTCGTGAACGACGTCACCGTGGTGCTGGCGCCGCCCAAACCGTAAGCCTGGGCCTCGATCTTGTACTTGCGGTTGTAGCCCAGGGGTTCAGCGGTCACCCACGACGCTCCGTCGACTGCAATCGCGCCGGCAACCGTCTTACCCTCGGCGTTGACCATCCGAACGTCGGACAGGGTGCCGTCGGCGACGTCGATGCGGACCGGATCTCCCGGAGAGAAACCGATTGCGCCGTCAGCGACGGTGGCGGTGACTTTAGGCTTGATGAGCTCAGTCAGAGGATTGGAGTCGATCGGCGCGGCACCCTCGGTGTTCACGGCAGCCCCACTGGACGTGCACGCGGTCACCAGAACCAACGCACCCAACGACACGGCAGCCATTGCGGCGCCCCTCGAGACTCGGCCTGTCCCCCCACGCACGGATAGGCCCCACCACTGACGACTCATTTGTTCGACTCCGCTTCACATGTTAACGACCAGCAATTGCGCCAGCTCAATGATGCCAGGCGCAGTCGTTACTCTCGGTCATGGAAACCCCGTCGAAGAGTAACGTTCAAGTATCAATCGTTTCGTACCGCTTGTTATGTTACCGATTTCCGGCAACGCCACATAAATCGCCCGGCCGCCGACGCCCCACCAGGCGATTTGCTCCCGACGGAACGGTTCGGCTAATGTTCTGTCTCGCAAGAGCGAGCGCCTATAGCTCAGTTGGTAGAGCAAGTGACTCTTAATCACTGGGTCCGGGGTTCGAGTCCCTGTGGGCGCACTTGCAAAGATCCCCACCTTGGAAACAAGGTGGGGATCTTTTTTGTGTCCGACGGCGAATACACTCCAGCGAACCCGACACAATGGAGCGAGCCATGACTGATCTGCCCGATTCGGAAGTCGCATTTGCCGGCGTCGTCGGTCAAGCCGAACTGATCCGCAGCGGCCAACTGTCGGCTCGTGAATTGACCGAACAGACTCTTCGGCGGATCGAACGCCTCAATCCCACACTCAACGCCTTCACCCGCGTACTCGCCGACGAGGCAATCGCCGAAGCCACCCGACTCGACGAGCGCCAGGCCTCCAGCGACCCGGTCGGTCCACTGCACGGCGTGCCCATCGCGATCAAGGACGAGAACGACGTAGCCGGAACACCGACAACGTACGGCGGCGCGGCCGTTACGCGAATCGCGAAAGAAGACTCTGAGGTAGTCCGGCGCCTACGCGACGCCGGCGCAGTCGTCATCGGAAAAACCACGATGCCGGAGTTCGGCATCTGGCCGTTCACCGAGACAGCCGCACACGGGTACACCCGAAATCCTTGGAACACAACAGTATCTACGGGAGGATCGAGCGGCGGCACGGCAGCGGCTGTCGCGTCGGGCATGGTGGCCGCGGGAATCGGCGGCGACGGCGGCGGTTCCATCCGACTTCCGTCGGCGTTCTGCGGATTGTTCGGACTGAAAGCGCAGCGTGGACGGGTGAGCACCGCACCGAACGGCAACCTGTGGCGCAGTCTCGGGACGCTCGGCCCGCTCACGCGTTCGGTTCGGGACAGCGCACTCGTCTACGACGCCATCACCGGCACTACGGCGGTGGACGATTACCGGGCTCAGCCACTCGAGGGGAGCTTCACCGAGGCCGCCGCACGCCCACCCGGATCCCTGCGCATCGCGGTGTCCACCCGCTGTCCTGTGCGCGGCATCACACCGGCGCCCGAAGTGGTTGCCGGAGTTCGTGCCGTCGCAGAAATGTTGAGCGCGTTGGGGCATCACGTCGACGAACACGATCCCGACTATCCCGATGCAACAGCGTCATTCCTGCCCCAGGTACTCGGCGGCGTTCGCGACGAGGCCTTACGCGTCGACCGGCCGGACCTCCTCGAAAAGCGAACCCGCGCACTGTCGTCGATCGGCAGGATCGCGTCGCCGGGGCGCGTCGGCAGGTCCGCATACCGGCGGGGCCAACGGATCGCGCACACCGTCAACCAGGTTTTCGACACGTACGACATCGTGCTGACGCCAACCACACCCGCGTTACCGCGGCGGATCGGTCAACTCGAAGGCACCGGCCTGCTGTCCGCCGTCCGCAAAGCCTTGCCGATCGCGGCGTACTGCTCGATCTGGAATGTGTGCGGCAATCCGGCGGCGGCCGTGCCTGCCGGATTTTCCTCCGCCGGGCTCCCCCTCAGCGTCCAACTGGTGTCGCGACCGAACGGCGAGCTGACAATTCTCTCGCTCGCGCAGCAACTCGAGGGTCGGATCGGGTGGACGAGTTCCCGTCCGCCGCAGGCCTGAAAGAGACGCGCGATGTAACTGCCGTCACGATTGCGACGACGCGTTTTGCAAACTGCTGAGGCTGTCGGCTAATGTTCTGTCTCGCAAGAGCGAGCGCCTATAGCTCAGTTGGTAGAGCAAGTGACTCTTAATCACTGGGTCCGGGGTTCGAGTCCCTGTGGGCGCACTTGCAAGAAGGCCCCCATCTCATCGAGATGGGGGCCTTCTTCATGTCCGGTGGCGGTGATCAGCGAATGATCTTGCGAATGACCAGGAGTCCGACAACGGATCCCACGGCGATCAACGCGTACTTCACATTCGGCTCGTTCAGCTTGGCGAGCACCGTCTTCTTGGTGTTCTCGACCAGCCGCTTCGGGTTGGTACGTACCGTCAGTTCGTCGAGTGTGCTCGCGAGCTGGTTACGCGCCTTCTCGATCTCGCGCTCGATGCTCTCGGTGTCCCTGGGCACGTGTCCTCCAACTTGTCTGTGTGCTGTCGCTTGATGTTCTTCTGCCGCTACGTCCGTGCAGACGCGAGGCGTCGACACCTGGTTCTACCGTAGAGGAGCAGATTGCTCGCGCGCCCACCTGGCGCGCAATTTCTCGACTAACCTCGATTCCCGTGACCGAGAACAGTAGATTGTCTGCCGGCGATACCGCGCCGGAATTCACGCTCCCCGACGCCGAAGGCAACGAAGTTTCGTTGCACGACTACCGAGGCCGCAAGGTCATCGTGTACTTCTACCCGGCTGCCAGCACGCCGGGCTGCACCAAGCAAGCGTGCGACTTCCGAGACAACCTCGCCGAACTGAACGGGGCGGGCCTGGACGTCATCGGCATCTCACCGGACAAGCCGGCCAAGCTCGCCAAGTTCCGCGACAACGAGGAGCTGACCTTCCCGTTGCTCTCCGATCCGGAGAAGACGACGCTCGAAGCCTGGGGCGCATTCGGCGAGAAGAAGATGTACGGCAAAACCGTCCAGGGCGTCATCCGATCCACCTTCCTCGTCGACGAAGAGGGAAAGATCGAGGTCGCGCAGTACAACGTCCGCGCCACCGGTCACGTCGCCAAGTTGCGACGCGACCTGTCCGTCTAACTATTCGAACTGGCATATTCGAACTGGCTCAGAAACAGCGCTTCCGCGTACGCGAGATTCTCGATCTCCGACGGGTCGACGCTCTCGTTCGGGGCATGGATGCGGCACTGCGGTTCCTCGACGCCGATCAACGCGATCTCCGCGTCGGGGAACTGCTCCGCCAGCGCGCTGCACAGGGGAATCGAGCCTCCCTGTCCGGCGAATCCGACTTCGGCGCTGTACGCCGCACTCAGCGCCGCTGTGAGCTGTTTGAATCCCGGCCCACCCGTAGCAGCGCCGAACGGCATTCCCGTTGCCTCCGGTTCCACGCTCACCTGCACACCCCACGGCGCGCAGGCCAGAAGATGCCCGATCAACATGTCTTGGGCGTCGGCCGGATTCGTGCCGGGTGGAACTCGCAGGTTCAGTCGCGCAGAGGCACGGGGCGTGATCGCTGCGGCCGAGCCGACCACTGGCGGGCAGTCGATTCCCAGGATCGTGAGCGCCGGCCGAGCCCACACCTGGTCGGCCACCGAACCGGAGCCGACCAGATCGACGCCGTCGAGAACTCCCGCGTCGACGCGGAATTGTTTGTCGTCGTACTCGACACCAGCCCAGCGCTGATCGTTCACCAGGCCGTCGACGGTGGTGTTGCCGTGTTCGTCGTGCAGCGTTGCCAGCATCTGCACCAATGCGGTCATCGCGTCGGGTGCCGGGCCACCGAACACACCGGAGTGCACTTCGCCTTCGAGTGCCGAGACGTGGACGACCACATTCGCGATGCCGCGCAGTGACGTCGTGATCGTGGGTTCGCCCACCGCAGTGTTGCCGGTATCGGCGATCAGCATGACGTCGGCGTCGAACAGTTCTGGGCGCAGGCGCAGCAGGTCTTCGAGGCCCCCGGTGCCCATTTCTTCCGAGCCCTCGGCAACGATTCGTAGATTGACCGCGGGGTCGATCCCTGCGGCGGCCAAGGCCCGGAGGGCGGTCAGGTGCATCACGAGATTGCCCTTGCAATCCGACGCACCTCGCCCGTACCACCGTCCGCCGCGTTCGGTCAGCGTGAAAGGTGGCGAATTCCAAAGCTCTTCGTCTCCGGGTGGTTGAACGTCGTAGTGGCAGTACAGGAGAACTGTCGGGGCATCTTGCGGTCCAGGCCGATATCCGATCACCGCAGCGGAACCGTCCGATGTCTCCACCGCCTCGATGTCCACGAATCCCTGGTCGCGGAACGCCTCCACCACCCATGCGGAAGCTGCCGCACATTCTTCCGGCGGGAATTGCCGTGCATCCGCGACCGACCGCAACGCAACCAGCCGCGTCAGATCCTCGTGGGCGCGGGGCATGAGCTCGTGTACTGCGGCTCGCAACTGTTCGGCCATTTTGGTCTCCTTTTCTCGCCGACTCCAGTGTGCCCGAATCACCGAGGAGCAACCCTCTCCTCTAGCGCACGTTCGGTCACCTAGTATCGAAGGGTGGCAACGTCGTCGGATTTCGAGCAGTCGGTCAGGTGATCTTTCGGTGACCCCTGATATTCCACAAGTGCCAAATTCTGCGACGGATGCCGATAACCTCGACTCTGTGCAGCCATCCACCCGCAACCGTGTACGACGCCGGCCGGACCCCGCACTCGAAAATTCTCAGAGCGACGCACCTCAGGAACTGCTCCCGCGCAAACGTCCGACGCAGGAGCGAAGCCAGCGCAAATTCGATGCTCTACTCGCCGCCTCCCGGGAACTTCTCACCGACGTCGGTTTCGAATCGTTCACATGCGAAGAGGTCGCGGCACGCGCTGACGTGCCCATCGGGACCCTGTATCAGTTCTTTGCCAACAAGTACGTCATCGTGTGTGAATTGAACCGTCAGGACCTCGTGGGGGTGCAGCACGAGCTGGCGCAGTTCGGCGGCGAAGTGCCGTCCCTCGATTGGCTGCGGTTCCTCAACAGTTTTGTCGACCACATGGCCGGACTCTGGACGTCCGATCCGTCGCGCCGCGAGGTGTGGTTGGCCATGCAGTCCACACCGTCGACGCGGGCGACCGGTGTCATTCACGAGAAGCAGTTCGCGGAAACCGTCGCCAAGATGCTCGGTCCACTCACCCCGCGTTCACCGCGGGATCGCCGCATGATGATGGCGGAAGTGCTTGTGCACGTGGTGTATTCGATGCTGAATTTCTCCGTGCAGGACGGCCAGAGCCACGCCGACGCCGTAGTGGAACTCAAGCGCCTGATGGGTGCGTATCTGCTGGTGGCGGAGAAGGAATCTCGCCTGAAGGGCCGGGGCACGGACGCCGACCAGGTCTGACGTCAGTTCGACTCGATGACGGCAAATGCGCCGGCCATGTCTCCGTCGTGCGTCAGTGAAATGTGAATCTTCACGTCGGTGAGGTGTTTCGCGACGTCGCCCCGCAATCTGATGCTGGGGCGCCCCCACGCGTCCGAGACGACTTCGATCTGATTGTGGATCATCTCCCCCAGCACCGGTGGGCTGGCGAAGAGAGCAGTGGACCACGCTTTGATCACTGCTTCCTTCGCCGCCCACCGGGCGGCGAAATGTCTTGCGGGATCGGAACTCCGAGTATTGGAGTCCCGACGCTCGCCCGGTGTGAAGTTCTCGAGCATGGCCGTTCCCGGCCGTTTCAGTTGCTCGGCGAACTCCGACACCGTGACGAGGTCGAAACCGATACCCAGAACTCCCATCCTGCGATTATCTACTTGCAGCCAGGCAGATTCGAGCGGTACACCTGATCTGCGCCGAGTCGGGCATCCTCGCTCAGCAGCATGTCTGCTTCGAGCTGACGCGACGCCTTCGCGGGCGTTCCGTCGGCGCCGAGACGACGATCGGCGGGACGCTCGTACAGGCTGTCGCCACCGCACATCGCCTTGGCGAGGCGACGCTGACCGTCAATGGTGCGCTGCTGCGCTGCCGTGATGTACGCCTCACGCTTGGCAGCCGGTACCGACTCGACAAAGGCTTGCGGGTGAACGACGGCGATCAGTCCGGAGACGTGACCGAAGCCCAGGCTGGTCAGCAGGCCGGCGCGCAGCGGAAGCTGCTCACCGAACTTGAGCGGCTGACGTGCCCACACGAGGTGCTCGAACTCGGCCATCTTGTCGTCGACGCAATCGAGGCTGCGGTTCGGCGGGATGACGCCCTGGCTGAGCACCTGGCACAGACCGATCAGCTGGAAGGCAGCTGCGCCGCCCTTGGCGTGGCCGGTCAGGCTCTTCTGCGAGACCACGAACATCGGGGCACCGTCACTGCGGCCGAGGGCCCCGGCGAGGCGCTCGTGCAGCTCGGCCTCGTTGGGATCGTTTGCCGCGGTGGACGTGTCGTGCTTGGAGATGACCGCAATGTCGTCCGCGCTGACGCCGAGAGCGTTGAGCGAGAGTGCAAGCTGCGAGTCCGCTCCCCCACGTCCGGCACCCAATGCACCGATTCCCGGAGCCGGGATCGACGTGTGGACACCGTCTGCAAACGATCCGGCCCATGCGACAACACCGAGAACGGGCAAGCCCATCTCCAGTGCCAGGTCACCGCGAGCGAGCAGGATCGTGCCACCACCGGCGGACTCGACGAAGCCGCCGCGCCTGCGATCGTTGGCCCGCGAGAAGCGGCGATCCTCGATGCCCTTGGCGTGCATGTCCGACGTCTTGGCCGTGGCCGACATGTCACCGAAGCCGATGATGCCTTCCGCGCTCAGGTCGTCGAATCCACCGGCAACAACCAACTGGGCCTTGCCCAACCGGATCTTGTCGACGCCTTCCTCGACGGATACCGCTGCCGTGGCGCAAGCCGCGACGGGGTGAACCATCGCGCCGTAGCCACCGACGTAGGACTGAACGACGTGCGCCGCAATAACATTCGGCAGAGCTTCCTGCAGGATGTCGTTGGGGCGGTTCTCGCCGAGCAGCGTGTCGATGTACAGGCTCCTCATGGACGTCATGCCGCCCATGCCGGTGCCCTGCGTGTTCGCCACCAGGCTCGGGTGAACCCAACGCAGCAGTTCGCTCGGGGTGAAGCCGCCCGTGAGGAACGCGTCCACGGTTGCGACGATGTTCCAGAGTCCGACGCGGTCGACCGAATCAGCCATGTCGGCGGGAATGCCCCACTTCGTGACGTCGAAGTTGGTCGGAATCTGGCCGCCGACACTGCGGGTCAGCTTCATCTTGCGCGGAACACGGATCTCGGTGCCGGCGCGGCGCGTGACCGTCCAGTCACCGGATTCGGCCGACACCGCGGCCACGGTGTTCTCGGGATCGGATTCGACGAAGGCCTGAGCCTCTGCCTCACTGCCGACCACGAAGCTCAGATCCTTGTCCAGGAACACGGAGGTGAGCAGCGGCGCGGTGTTGTCGATCATCTGGCCTTCGTCGACGTAGCGACGGATGCCGCAACGCTCGACGACTGCGTCGTGGTACTTGTCGGCGATTTCCGCCTCTGGCACCAGATCGCCTGATTCGACGTCGTACCAACCCGGCTTGGGGTCGTTCTCCCAGACGATGAGTCCGGTGTTCCACGCCAATTCGAGAACGCCTGCGGCAGAGAGCTGCTCGTCGACCTCCATCTCGAAGCGAGTACGCGAGGAACCGTAGGGTCCGAGCTCTCCGGCGCCCACGATGACCACGAGGTCCGCGGGGGTGACATCGAGTTCGGGCCAGCTCGGAGCCTTGATCGAGCTATCGATACGGGCCGGTGCGGACAGCGCGAGGATGGTGTTCTCGTCCACTGCTTCGTCGACCGCCTCGGCGATCTCCGCCGTCGCGGCAGCTTCCTTGGCCAGAGCGCCCAAGTCGAGATTCGCCTCGGCAAGTCCACCGGTCAAGTCGATCTCGAGCGGAGCCTTCGCTGCGCTACGACGCGACTCGGCGGAAGCCGTCTTCAGCAGTTCGGTTGCCATTTCCTGGGTGGACCAGGTGCGGACACCGGCGGCTTCGACAGCGTCGACGATGGGATCGTTGTGGCCCATCAGACCGGTTCCACGGACCCAGCCGATGACGGCGTGTGCCAACGTGACTCGCTCGGCCCAGTTGCGCTCGGCCTTCCAGCGGTTGACCACGGCGACCAGCGAAGCCTTGGCCTCACCGTAAGCACCGTCGCCACCGAACGTTCCGCGGTTCGGCGAACCGGGAAGAACGACGTGCAGGTGCGTGTCGACGTCACTGTCGTAACCGATCTTCGACAGACCGCCGATCAGGCGCTCCACCGACCACAGCAGCACGCGCATTTCCATTTCGGCGCGGGCACCGGCGTCGGAAAGCTCACCCGCGACGCGAGGAGCCGCGAACGGGAAGAGCATCGTCGGCGTCATGGCCGGCTTGATCAGCTTCTTTGCACCACCGGCATTTTCGGTGGCCTCATTGCCGATCCAGTCGATCAGTGCGTCGACATCCGTGTACGACGCCATGTTGGCGGGAACCACCCAGAGAGCAGCACCGGCGCGAGCGTTCTCGCGGTACAGGTCGCGGTAGAAGCCGAGACGCGAGCTGTCCAGACGCGACGTGGTGACGAATACCGTTGCACCACCGGCCAGGAGCTTGCCCGTGACCCCTGCTGCGATCGATCCCTTGCTGGCGCCGGTCACGACTGCGACCTCGCCGGCCCACTCGGGTGCGTCGGATTCTGCTGTCACGGCCGCATCGGCGATGCGGGTGTAGACCTCGGCCAGCGTGGTGCGGCCTTCGTCGGTGGCGCGAGTGGCCCACCACTTCGCCTGCGCGGCAACAGTGGAACCGGCACCGATGAAGTTCTCCACCGACAACGATTCGGAACCGAGCCAGATGCGAGCGAGATCCTCACGCGCACTTGCCCAACGGTCGTCGAGCAGCACTGCCTTCTGAGCGTCGAATGCCGGAGCAACCAGGCGCGGCCAGTCCGAGCCGAGTTCGGCCGAGACCAGGTCGACCAGTTCGGTGTCCTCGACCGTCGCGGCCGGAGCCTCTTCGCTGAGTCCGAGCTGCTCGAGCACGAGGCGGGCGGCCGAAGCCAGAACGCCGTTGCGGCCCGTGATGTTCTCGGTGAACTCACCCAGAGCAGCTGCGTCGACGGTTCCACCGCCGCCGCCACCCGCTGCGGGCAGCGAAACGCTGGTGCCGCGAGCGGACGCAACCGAAGCAACGGCGCTGTCGATGACTGCGTCGACTGCTGCTGCGTCGGCCAGAGCGCCGGAGGTCAAGCCGCCGAGGTCGCCGCCGCGGATGCTGGCACCGTCACGGGTACCAAGCGCTACCGCCGCGGTGACGTGGTGCGCCCAACCGTCGCCGAGTTCCCAGACCTTCTTGACGCGATCGGCGATGTAGCCGGGACGCTTGCCCGAGGGGCCGAAGACCTTGCGCAGGTGATCGTTGATCGAATCGGAAAGTACCGGTCCGAACGGCTTGTAGGTACGGGCCAGCTTGTCGACAGTGGCTGCGAGCGAGCCCATGTCGGCATCCGCCGCACCGTCGATGGCACCGAGGGACAGCTCGGAACCGAGGTCGACCAGGAGCTGGTTACGACGTGAGGACACGCCGTCGCACAGAGCCTCGATCGTGTCGGCGGGGCCGACCTGATCGGGACGCAGCTTGGTCCACAGGCTGATCAGAACCTTCGTCGCGTCCGGCGCCTTGAAGGTGATGTCGTCCGGACGCGGACCACCCGAGGGTGCAGCCGGTGCAGCAGCAACCGGTGCGGCGGCAGCAGCAGCCGGAGCAGCTGCAGCAGCGGGCGCTTCCACGTCGTCGTCCTCGACGGCCGGATCGACGTCCGTGCCGTAGACGATCGCAGCTTCGCGCTCGATGTTGAGGACCTCGACCGGGTAACCGAAGCGGCCCGGCAGCTTGAGTGTCTGCGACGCGAGGTTCGCGACGGTCGGGGCAGCACCGAGACCGACCTCGACAAAGCGCTCGACACCGAGGCCACCGTCAGCCTCGTCACCGAAGAGCAGATCCTGGGTCTCGATCCAGCGAACCGGGCTGGCGAACTGCCAAGCCAGAAGCTCGATCAGGATGATCCGGGACAACTCGTGGCTGCGCGTTGCGTAGCCGTCGAAGTCCGCGAGGACTTCCTGCAGCTGCTCGGACGGCACCAGGTCGGCGATTTCCTGCACGAAGTCGCGGTCCAGCGAGAAGAGCCTCGGAACGAGGTTCGGGATGTAGCGGCCGATCAGGATGTCCGGATCGATGTCGTGCGGGAGCAGGTCCTGCAGGCAACGACGGAAGTCCGCGACGCCGCCGCGCAGGACGGTGGAGTGGAACGGTACGTCGATGCCGGGAACCTGGATATAGGCCCGCTTGCCACCGAACTCCGCACGGAGACGGTCGATCTCGATCTCGAGCGCGTCGAGGCCGGCAACCGATCCGGCGATGGCGTACTGGCTGCCACGCAGGTTCAGGTTGACGATTTCGAGGAACTCGCCGGACGCCTCGGCAACGCCGGCAACAAAAGCCTGCACGTCGTCGTCGGACACACCGATCTGCGACGGACGGATTGCAGCCATGCGGTAGTCCGAACGGCCTGCTGCGTCACGGGGAACCAACTGGTGCATCGCGGAGCCGCGCTGGAAGACAACTTCGAGGAGTGCTTCGAGCGGGAAGACCTCGGCAACAGCGGCGAGTGCGTTGTACTCACCGACCGAGTGACCGGCGAGGAACGAGCCTTCGATGAAGGTTCCGGACTCACGCAGTTCCGCAACCTGGGCGACACCGAGAACAGCCATCGCGACCTGGGTGAACTGCGTCAGGTGCAGGACACCGTCCGGGTGCTTGTGCTCGACACCGCGGGCCTTGACGGTGACCGGGTTGTCGCGCACCACAGCAAGAATGGAGAATCCGAGCGCCTTGCGAGTGTGCTTGTCGGCGCGCTCCCAGACGTCGCGCGCTGCCTTCGAGCGGGCGCGGGCGTCGAGGCCCATGCCCGGACGCTGGATGCCCTGGCCGGGGAACGCGTAGATCGTCTTCGGCGCCGCGGTGCGTCCGGTGGCGACCATGACGAGGTCACCGTCGATGCGGCAACCGACCTCCACGATCTCGGCACCCTGATCGATACCGACACGATCGACGCGGACGTCGATCTCGGCACCGGGGCGAACCATTCCGAGGAAGCGAGCGGTCCACGCGGTCAGGCGACGCGGCGGGGTGCGTGTCTCGCTGGGATCGACCGCGGTGACAACCTGCTGCGCTGCGGCCGAGAGCCACATGCCGTGCACGATCGGGGATCCGAGACCGGCCAGCAGAGCGGCGTTGTCGGACGTGTGAATCGGGTTGTGATCGCCGGAAACCTGAGCGAAGGCGCCCATGCTGACCGGTGCGAGGATCTTCGCGTCACGGCGACGACGACGCGACGTGTCGATAGCTGCATCGCTGATCGATCCACCGGCGCGAGCCGGGTCGGCGAGTTCGCCTGCGCCGGTGCGTCCGCGGATGGCGAAGCGCTCGGTCATGGTGACCACGGCAGGAGCGTCGAGGCCCTCGCCGAGCATGGCACCGACCTCGACCTTGACCTCGACCACACGACCGAGGTCGGTGTCGAGAACCGAGGCGACCTCGGCGTTAACCACGAGAATGCTTGTCTCGGAAGGCAGCTCACCGACGAAGTCGACGGTGTGGTCGAGGTGGACCAGGTCGAGCATGCCTTCGATGACCGAAAGACTGTCGAGCTTGGCTGCGCCGAGGACGGCGAACACTGCGGGCCAGCACGCTCCGACGACGACGTCCGGAACAGCCTTGCCACTGACACTGAGTGTGGTGGGCAGACCGGAACCGGTGACTCCGGCGTGATCGGCGATGCGGTCAGGGACCCACGCGACATTGAGTCGAGCGGTGCCGTTCTTGACGGTCGGAAGTTCCTGTCCGGCAGCAACTGCCAGCAGTGCAGACATCGCAGCTTCGGCATCGGCCTCGGTGACCACCGGAGCGCCACCGTCGACAACGGATGCCGGGATGGTGATCGTGATGTCGACCGACTTGTCGGCCACGAGCGGAACCGAGAGCAGGACGTGAGTGTCGTCGACAACCGTCAGGCTCGACCCGGTCGAGGCGTGAACAGCCTTGTCGGCAGACGCGGCACTCCACTCCTCGAGATCGCCGAGACGACGCACGGGGTTCTGGGTCAGGCGACCGGCCCACTGGAGATCCGGTGCCGACAGAACGGCGTCGAGCAGACCAGGAGCGGAATCCTGGTGGCGACGGCTGGCGAGGGTAACCGGAGTAGTTCCGCCGGCAACCAGTTCGTCGTACGTGGCCTTCTCGAAACGATCGAGCAGGTCACCGACGGGCTCGTCGACACGCGTGATGCCCGCAACGGCAACGGTGCCGGGGATGACGCAGACCTGATCGGCGGTGTAGCGCGGATCGTGTGCCTGCCACAGGGAGTCACTGCGCCACCAGCGGCGCACGTCACCGTCGACGACGGGAACGAAGTTGACCGGCTTGCCCGGCGTCTTGCAGAGAGAAACGAAGAACGAGACGTCGGCCGGATGTAGAACCGTGCTCGCGTAGTCCGGGTACGACGCCTGCAGTGCGCAAATCGCAGCTTCGGGACGCTCGAGGGTCTCGGCGTCACCGAACAGGGTCGGGATGGGGCCACGGTCGACGGGGTGCAGACGAGCCTCGGTGCGCTGAAGCATCTCGCCGAAGCGGGCGCGCCACGTGATGTCGAGCCACGGGCTCGAGGTTGCGTCGGCGATCGCATCGGCCAGGTCTGCGCCGCAGTCGAATTCCTTGGCCGCGTCGATACCGACGGTCAGCTCGAGGTAACGACGCAGCCACTGCGCGTACGTCATGGTCTCGATGTCGCCGAAGTACGGCTTGGCGGTGACGTCGAGTGCGGCAATGATCTCGTCGCGGCGCTCGGCGACGGCGTCCGCGTCGCCGGCAACCTCGTCGAGGAGGCGTCCGGTGCGCGAAGCAGCGTTGTCGATCTCGTGGATGTCTGCACCGAGCTGGCTACGGCCAGAAGCCATTCCGCCTTCAGCGGTACCGGCGCCGACCCAGTCCGGCGTACCGGGTGTGTCGACGAGAAGCTGCTTGACCTCGGGAGAGGTGGTGGCCTCGAGCGTCGCCATGGCTGCCGTGCCGACGAGGATGCCGTCGACGGGCATTGCCGGGAAGCCGGCTCCGAGCGACCAACGGCCGGTCAGGTAATCGGCTGCGCGCTCAGGTGTTCCGATGCCGCCGCCGACGCAGATGATCAGGTTCGAACGCGTACGCAGCTCGGCGTACGTATCGAGGAGCAGGTCGTCGAGGTCCTCCCACGAGTGGTGTCCGCCGGCGCGCCCACCTTCGATGTGAACGATGACGGGGAAGTTCGGAACCTCGTTGGCAATGCGGATCACGGAGCGGATCTGCGCCACCGTGCCCGGCTTGAATGCGATGTTGGTGATGCCGATCTCGGACAGCTCTTCGATAAGCGCAACGGCCTCTTCGAGTTCCGGGATACCGGCGGTGACGATGACGCCGTCGATGGGGGCACCGGCGGTGCGGGCACGCTGCACGAGGCGCTTGCCACCGAGCTGCAGCTTCCACAGGTACGGGTCGAGGAACAGCGAGTTGAACTGGACCGCGCGGCCCGGCTCGAGAAGCATCTTCAGTTCTGCGACACGGTCTTCGAAGATCTCTTCGGTGACCTGTCCACCACCGGCGAGCTCGGCCCAGTGACCGGCGTTTGCAGCAGCGGCAACGATCTTGGCGTCGACCGTGGTCGGCGTCATACCTGCGAGCAGGATCGGCGAACGACCCGTCAGCTTCGTGAAGGCCGTCTCGACGCCGATGCGTCCACCCGGCAACGTCACTGGCTTGGGCGCGAATTCGGTCCACGAACGTGAGACCTCAGGCGCAGCACCGGGAGTGAGCAAGTTGCGGTGACCGCCGCGGGTCGATGCGGCGATGATGCCAACACCCTGGCCACGCAGCGAGGAGGACGTCATACGGGTCAGCTGATCGCTGGGTCCGAGATCGAGGATCCACTGCGCGCCGGCATCGATCGCACTGTCAACAGCCTGCACCCAGTTGACCGGGTCGACCAGGATGGCCTGTGCCAGTGCACTGGCGCGATCTACGTCGAGGCCGCAGCGCGCTGCCCAGCTGCCGACCAGGTCGACTGCATCGGCGAGCGCCGGGTGGTGGAAACCGATCTCGGTGTCGAGTGCGTCGAAGGTCGGAGCGAAGACCGAACCGCCACGCTTCTTGCCGTCACGCTCGCGGGCCTCGTTCGCTTCGATCTGCTCGCAGTGTTCCTGCACGCGGGCCAGCTGAGCGGGCGGTCCCGCGAGGACGACGCGGCGACGGCCGTTGCGAATAGCCAGAACCGCAGCGCGATCGTCCGTCGTGGTCTCGGCCAGTTCGGCGACGATCGCCGCGAGGCGCTCGGGGTCGACATTGGAGACGGCGACCATCGGCTTGCCCGATGCGCTCGCGATGATGCCACGACGACGACCGACCAGGCTGGCTGCGGCGCCGACGAGCTGAGCGACGGCAAGAAGCTCGCCGTCGTCATTGCCACCGGCTGCAACGGCAGCGGTCGCGAGTACACCCTGCGAATGCCCGATGACGGACACCGGCGGATGTGCTGCAATATCGAGACCCTGCGTAGTCAGCGCACGCAACGCCGCAAGTTGCGTGAGGAAGACGCCGGGAAGTGAAACTGGTGCTGCGGTGAGTGCTGCAGCAGAGGGACCTGCCGGCTTCTCACCTTCTTCTTCGTCCACGATCTCGGCTTCGAGAATCCACGCGACCGGATCGAATCCGATCGGGCGCACCACCACGAGATCCTGGGCGAGCGGAGCGAGACGCGCTGCTGCGTCGTTGACCAAGTCGGTGAGAAGTGGCTCGAGACCGTTGTCGCGGCTGAGCTCCTCGAGCGTGCTGAGCCACGGAGCACCCTGTCCACCGAAGGCAAGGGCGTACGGCAATCCGTTGTTCAGTGAATCGACGAGCGCACCTTTGCTGTTCGTGCGGGAGGCTCCCCCGTCGACGCCGACGCGGCGTCCGTCCTTCGAGTCGCGTCCGTTTCCTGTAGGTGTCGTGTCATCGATCGTCACGCGTACGTCCTCTCCTGGTCACCTCTGCGGCGAGGTGGGAATTGTGGGTCTGCCCGGGGCGCATGTCGTGCATGGAACCGAAAGAAATCGGCATGTCTGCGCCCGGCGTGCACGTTAAGGCTGACACAGGATCATGAGGATTTCCTCACGTTTGCTGGCGGCTCGAAATACTGGACTTTCCAGGCGGTGATCTTCCTCACGGCATGTCAAGAAAGTGACTCGTGAGTAGGTCACAAACGCGCTGCCAGGGACTGTTACTAGGATTTCCACAAACCTGAGGAACCCCTCATATTTATCGTTACCAAATCGTTACCCTCTTGACGGTTGGGCCCTCGCGTGCCTTTCACCCCGAAACCTGTCGGACTCCGCAGCTAGGGTCAGCGCGTCCGATCGGACAACTTTCTCGGGGGGAGAAATCATGGGTACCGACAGCACAAAAATCGTCATCGACTTCATCGCGCGCGAACTGCCGCAGTCCGCGTGGCCGCACTGGACAGACGGGTGGGCGCAGGAAGCCGAAGCCGCCATTCTCGACGCAACCTTCTCAGCACGCGCCGCGTACGGAACGCCCACGACGGGTGTGCGAGCCGTCATCACGCGGTGGCGGAGCCACCGCACGTCCGACGCACCACTCGACAACCTTTCCGCGCTGGCGGACTTCGCCGAGCGCGGCGACGAACTGGCAGGCATTCTCGGCAACCGTCAGCGCGTGCCGGGAAACTACTCCACCAAAGCAGAGGCCGCCGCACTGGGCGCAGCAGCACTTGTTGCGCTCGGATGTACCGGCTGCGCAGATATCAGCGACACCGACGCGCATCGAGCGGCAATCATGTCGGTTCCGGGATTCGGCGCGCGCACATTCGACATGCTGCTGTTCCTGTCCGGCACACTCACCTCCGACTCGATTGAATTACTGACTCGCTTTGCCACCGAGGCAGTCGGGAGTACCGAACTGCTCGGCACCGCGGAAGCAACGTCACTTCTAGGTGCGGTAGCTGCAGAATTATCCGTCCCCGCAACAACTCTCACGCACGCGGCCTGGCGGTACCAACGCACAGCCGAGCAACCCCGACGACCGGCGAAATCGGTGCCGGTTCCAGCCATGTGAGGGCGGTGTCGATAGCGGGGGCGGCAATCGCGTATCCTGTGAATTCCGCGCGCGAGTGGCGGAATTGGCAGACGCGCTGGATTTAGGTTCCAGTGTCTCAGGACGTGGGGGTTCAAGTCCCCCCTCGCGCACACAACGCAGAGCCCCACCGAGATAGTTTCGGTGGGGCTTTGTTTGTTACTTCCTGTTGCTACGACACCGTGTCGGAGATCGCAGGGCGCGGCACTATTGCTCTGCGGTACCGTCGTAGTGTGTCGAAGAAGCCTACAAAAAGCCGACCTGCGCTGATCCTGCTGGTTCTTGTGTCAGCAGCGGTCTGCTTGTCGCTCGGTTGGTGGCAGTGGGAGCGCTTCGAAGCTGTGGGCGGCAGCGGGCAGAATCTCGGCTACGCATTGCAGTGGCCACTGTTCGCGGGATTTGTGGTGTACGCATATCGCAAGTTCGTTCAGCTCGAAGATGCCGACCCGGATGAGGTCGAAGCCGAGGAAGCCGCGGCCGAGCCGCGTGAGATTCCGGCCGATCTTCTGCCGCAGCGCCCCCGGGCACAGTTCGGCGACGCGGATTTTGATGCCGATGACCCTGAGGCACGCCAAATGCTCGAATACAACGACTACCTTGCGCAGCTCGCCGCTCGCGAGCCCGATAGGAGCACCACGTGAGTACCGGCCCGGAAGCGAGTACCGCTACCACCTCAGACAAGGCCACCAAGGCGCAGGCCGAGAAGCAGAAGAAAGTTGCTTCGGCGCTTGTTCGTTACCGCGTTCTGGCGTGGATCACCGGCTTGTGGCTGCTGTTCCTGACCGGTGAGATGGTCTACAAGTACCTGATCCTGGAGAACTCGGCGGACGCTCCGTCGTGGCTGTTCTACATCGGCCAGATTCACGGGTTGTTCTACATGCTGTACCTGGTGTTCACGGTCGACTTGGCGATCAAGGCGCGGTGGAAGCCTGGTACGACGGTTGCCACGGCACTTGCCGGCACCATTCCGTTCCTGTCGTTCGTCTTCGAGCACAAGCGGACTATCCAGGTCAAGAGCGACTACAACCTCTGATTTCACGTAAAACAAAGGCCCTGAACGTCATTGACGTTCAGGGCCTTTGTTGTGTGTGCGATCAGCCGGCCAGGGCCGCCAGCGCGGGGACCAACTGCACGAGAGCTCTCCCCCGATGCGAGGCCGCGTCCTTCTCGGCCGGCGTCAACTCCGCTGCCGAGCGGGTGTCACCGTCGGGGCGGAAGATCGGGTCGTAGCCGAATCCGCCGTCACCGGCCGGTTCCCGGCCGATGACGCCGCGCCATTCGCCGCGCACCACGGTCTCGTCGCCGCCGGGAATCACCAGTGCGCACGCCGAGACGAAGGCTGCGCCGCGCCGCTCGTCAGGTACGTCACCCAACTGAGCGAGGACCAGCGCGGTATTCGCGGCGTCATTTCCGTGGGTGCCGGACCAGCGAGCGGACAGCACGCCGGGCATGCCGTTGAGGGCATCGATCTCGACCCCGGAATCGTCTGCGATGCAGGGCATTCCGGTGGCCGCGGCGCCGTCACGGGCCTTGGCGAGCGCATTCTCTTCGAATGTCGCACCGGTCTCCGGCGCTTCCGGAAACGGCGGCACCTCGTCGAGCCCGACCAATTCGATTCCGCTCACACCGGCTGCGTCGAGAACGCGATGGAGTTCCTTCAGCTTCTTGGCGTTTCTGCTTGCTACCAATACTCGTACGCTCACAGCTCAGGCACCGAACTTCTTCTTGGGTTCCGGGTTCTTGGGTTCGGGCAACACACCCGGATACGGCTCCGCCAGAGCCTGACGCTGGATCTCGAACAGCTGCTCACAGCCCGCGAGCGCCGAGTCGAGAAGCTTGTCCAGGGTCGAGCGCGGGAACGTGGCGCCCTCGCCGGTGCCCTGGATTTCCACCAAGGTGCCGGTATCGGTGGCGACGACGTTCATGTCGACCTCGGCGCGCGAATCCTCTTCGTACGGCAGATCGAGGCGCACGCGTCCGTCCACGACACCGACGCTGACGGCCGCGATGCCGCACGAGATGGGCTGCGGGTCACTCAACAGATCGGCTGCTCTCAGATACGTCACCGCGTCGACGAGAGCTACGTACGCCCCCGTGACGGCGGCGGTACGGGTGCCACCGTCGGCCTGCAGGACATCGCAGTCCAGAGCAATGGTGTTCTCACCGATGGCAGCGAGGTCGATGCAGGCCCGTAGGGAACGACCGATGAGCCGGCTGATTTCCTGCGTGCGGCCACCGACCTTGCCTTTGACGGATTCACGTCCACTGCGGGTGTGCGTCGCTGCGGGGAGCATCGCGTATTCAGCGGTGAGCCAACCGAGCCCGGAACCCTTGCGCCACCGCGGAACACCTTCTTCGACGCTGGCTGTGCACATCACCCGGGTGTTACCGAACTCGACCAGAACCGAGCCGGCCGGATGGCTGGTGAACCCGCGGGTGATCTTGATCGGGCGAAGTTCGTCGTCCGCCCTGCCGTCTTCTCGTGTAGTCACCTTCGTGAGCCTAGCGTCCCGCCTCAGGCAACACGTCAGATGTCGTAGACGCTTCCCGCGGACACAGCGTGAACCGGTCCTGCGAACTCGGATTTCGCTTCGGCGATGACGTCCTCACGGGACGTCCACGGCGGGATGTGTGTGAGGAGCAATTCCTTCACACCGGCCAACGTCGCGATCCGGCCGGCTTCCTTGCCGGACAGGTGTATCCCTTCCGGCCGGTCCGGACTGTCCGTCCACGACGCCTCGGACAGGAGGACGTCGGCGCCACGAGCAAGTTCGACGACGTTGTCACACATCCCGGTGTCGCCGGTGTAGACGAGAATCCGGCCGCCGGCGTCGGTGATCCGGAATCCGTAAGCCTCCGGCGGATGGTTCATGCGACTCGCCACGACGGTTAGTTCACCGAAGGCGACGGGCTCGTTCTCCGACCACAACTTCAGATCGATCGTGTCGGAAATATCGTCCATCTCGCCGGCGCATTCGGCGGACGACGTTCCGATCCGGCAGGCCGTATCGCTCGGGCCGTACACCAGTGCTCGCCCCTCGGGGCGGTTCGGATGATAGCGACGCCACACGAGCAGGCTCGGCATGTCGAGGCAGTGATCGGCATGTAGGTGCGAGAGCAGAATCGTCGCGTCCCCGGGGTCCGCGTACCGCTGCAGTGCCCCGAGCACTCCGGGACCGAAATCTATGACGAGCGGCGGAGTACCCGGCGCTGTGAGCAGGTAGCCCGAAGCCGGTGAATCCGGCCCCGAGACGCTGCCGGAACACCCCAGGACGGTCATGCGCATAAGGTCATGCTGCCACGTCGACCCATCAACAAAAAAGCTCCCGGTCGTTTTGGCGAGTCGAAGTCACACCGGTTGTCGGGTGTGACCCACGTCCGGTCAGAAAGTTGCAGGTCGGGAGGGTGTTGTGGCCGCAGCGCGGTTCGCTCGATCGCCGGAGGAAAGTGCCCAGGCCGCCACGACGCCGCCGACCGCACCGAACAAATGCCCCTGCCACGACACTTGCGGTGTACTGGGCAGCACGCCCCACAGGACGCCGCCGTAGATCACGAAGACAACAACACCGATCAGGATCTGGCCGAAACTCCGAGTGAAGAATCCACGCGTCAACAGATAGGTCACCCACCCGAAAATCAACACCGACGCCCCGACATGATTGGAATTCGCTCCGGCAACAAGCCACGTTCCGACCCCACCGATCACCCAGATGATTCCGGTCGCGGCCAACCCCCTCGAGATGCCGGACACCAGAACGAGATAGCCGAGTATCAGCACGGGAATGGTGTTCGCGATCAAATGTGCCCAGTCGTCGTGCAGTACGGGCGCAAAAAGGATGCCCCACAAACCGTCCAGCGTTCGCGGTGAAACTCCGGCGTTCTGGACCCGCTGACCGGAAATGACATCGACGATCTCGATCACGTACAGCGCCAGAACAAATCCGCCGATCAGCACCGCGGACTGCTTCCACACCGACGGAGGTTTCGGCGCGGGAACCGGTGCCCGTGAACCGAAATCCGGACTGTTGAAATCCATCGTCATCGCGTGCGTCCTCACAGTAGATGTGTCTACTTCGAGGTTACCGGCGCCGGTCGGGATCTAGAGGAACGCAGACGGGAACAGGTCTCGGTAACTCGGGATTCCCGCCACCGATGTCGCGTCCAGAATCGCTTTGACGATTGCCCGTTCCACCACCTGGGCGGCAGCCGCACACACAGCGTCGAGGATCGGCAGATCCGCGGGGAACGCCGCCGGGACGTCGATCACCGATTCCGGCGTGTGCGTTCCGGTGGCGAGCGCAAAGATCGTGTCGCCGTCCAACGGTGAATGCGCAGGACGGATAGCCCGGGCCAAACCGTCGTGACCGGCAACCGCAACACGTCGGCACCCGGCTTTGGTCAGGGCCGCGTCGGTAGCGACGACGCCGATAGTGGTGTTGAGCACCGTCCCTTTGGCGCCGATCGCGTTGGCTGCGTCGAGCTCGCACGGGATCGGCATGCCGATCCCGAAGGACGCCTCCCCCTCGGACCCGACGCCCCACGGCAGACCGGTACGTGGATCGAAGACCGAGCCGACCGGGTTTGCCACCATCAGGGCCGACACCGTCGTTCCCTTGGCCGGTCCGTCGGTGATCACGACGCTGGCAGTTCCGACACCGCCTTTGATCCCACCGGCCCGGGCACCGACACCGGCGCCCACGGTTCCGGTCGCACATGCACGCGACGCGGATTCTGCTGCCAGATATCCGAAATCGGCGTCAGGCCGAATCTTCCAGTCCCCGACCGGTAGATCGAAGATCACGGCGCCCGGCACGATCGGCACCACCTGGCCAGGCAGGCCCATCGCGATTCCGTGGCCGTGTTCCTCCAGCCACCGCATGACACCGTCGGCCGCGGCGAGGCCGTAGGCACTACCGCCGCTCAAGAGCACGGCATTGACCTGCTGAACCGAATGGCTCGGATCCAGGAGATCGGTTTCGCGGGTACCCGGACCGCCGCCCCGAACATCAACTCCCGCAACAACTCCCGCCGGAGCCAGAACCACCGTGCATCCCGTCGCCGCCCCCGACCCCATGGCAGCGTCGTCGTCGAGCCGATGATGATGACCGACAGTCACACCGGCGATGTCGGTCAACGAATCCGTGGGGCCTGGCGCCGTGGTGATCACGGCATGAGCGCCTGAACGAGCGAATCCTGCATCCACGTCAACCAGTGATAGACATCAAGATGCGGTGCTCGCGGATCGTCCGGATCCAAACTTTCCGGAGTGTCTGCGTCGATACCGAGATTGGTGCCGAGCGCCAGACGAACGTCGTTGAGCGCGGACAGCCACGCGTCGGCCTGCTCCTGGGTCAGGAGGATCTTGCCGCCGTCCGCGGGAAGGGAAGCCAGCAACACCCTGCCCGACGCCTTCTTCGCGTCGATGATCTCGGGTTCGTGCAAACTCCGCAGCGCACCGTTGACATTGGCGCCGGCGTCGTCGAGATCATCGGAATCCGGGGACACCTTGCTGGGATCGGTCCGCTGAAAATCGGGAAGCAGCCGCGCCAGAACCGGATTGTCCGGCGCCTCCGAATTACCGGTTCGAAGACCGGTGAGCGCCGCCAACTCGTCCTGCGGTGCGCCGGACTCACGATCTTCCAGCAGCCCGATCACCGACTCGACGAGCGAACTCAGGACGGTCACCTCATGAGCGTCCATCTCGGATTTGAACTTCACTCCGGAAAGCGAGTTCTTCTTGATCCACGTCCGCACGCGTCGGACTCCCCTCTTGTGATCGATTCGAACTTGTCGAAGGTGAGCGAGTCTTACGTGTCGTCGCGCTGCATCGTGGCCCACAGTCCCGCCGCGTGCAGACGCCGAACATCGGCTTCCATCTTGTCGCGCGAACCGCTGGACACGACGGCCTTGCCCTCCGAATGAACCTTCATCATCAAGTCGGTGGCCTTGGCCTTGCTGTAGCCGAACAACTTCTGGAACACGTAGGTCACGTAGTGCATCAGATTGACCGGATCATCCCAGACGATCGTCACCCAAGGCCGGTCAACAGCTTCGATGATTGCAACAGCCTCGGACTGCTCCGGAACCGCGCGCGGCGCAGAGGCAGTTGTGGAAACAGTCGCAGAGCCGAAAACCATGTCTCCAGGGTACGGCGCGATCCGAGGCGACAACACCCACCCTCGTGGTCTCCCGCCTAGAGTTGTGTGCGTGCCTACGCAAATCTCCGACACCCGTGACGCCGCCGCGAGTACCGCTCTGCTCACCGATCAGTACGAGCTCACCATGCTCTCTGCCGCGCTTGCCGACGGATCTGCTTTCCGTACCTGCAGTTTCGAAGTATTCGCTCGCAGACTCCCCGACGGCAGGCGTTACGGAATCGTCGCCGGTACCGAGCGACTGCTCGACGCTCTCGAGCACTTCCGTTTCGGAGAACCTGAACTGGCGATCGTCTCGAAGTTCCTGGACGACACCACCGTCGACTGGCTGCGCAACTACCGATTCTCCGGCGATATCGACGGCTACCGCGAAGGCGACTTCTACTTCCCCGGCTCACCGATCCTCTCCGTCCGCGGTTCGTTCGCCGAATGCGTATTGCTCGAGACGTTGGCCCTCTCGATCCTCAACCACGACAGCGCGATTGCATCGGCCGCGGCCCGTATGGTCAGCGCGGCCGACGGTCGACGGCTCATCGAGATGGGGTCACGCCGGACCCATGAGCAAGCCGCCGTCGCGTCGTCCCGCGCCGCGTACCTCGCAGGATTCGACGCCACCTCCAACCTCGAAGCCGTCCGCCGCCACGAGGTTCCCGGCGCGGGAACCAGCGCCCACGCGTTCACCCTCCTGCACACCACCGACAACGGAACGGACGAAGCTGCGGCCTTCCGCGCGCAGGTCGACGTACTCGGCGTCTCGACCACGTTGCTGGTCGACACCTACGACATCACCGAAGGCGTGAAAACCGCTATCGCCGTAGCCGGAACCGAGCTCGGTGGAGTGCGCATCGACTCCGGCGACCTCGGGGTGATCACCCGCCAGGTCCGTCGGCAACTCGACGACCTCGGCGCCACCAAGACCCGCATCGTCGTCTCCGGCGATCTCGATGAATACGCAATCGCCGCACTGCGCGCCGAACCCGTCGATACCTACGGCGTCGGCACATCCCTCGTCATCGGCTCCGGCGCGCCGACAGCAGGCATGGTCTACAAACTTGTCGAGGTGGACGGAATTCCCGTCGAGAAGCGCAGTACCAACAAGGCGTCGCGCGGCGGAGCAAAGAAGGCACTGCGCATCGCGCGCCCGACCGGAACACTGGTCGAGGAAGTGATCTATCCCGCCGACGCACCCTCGCCGTTCACTGCCGCGGACGGCGCGACCGAACTGATGATTCCTCTGGTACGCGGCGGCAAGACCGTCGACGGCATCCCGACGTTGGAAGAAAGCCGAGCAGTCGTGAAAGCCGGACTGGTCAGCCTCCCGTGGGAAGGCTTGAAGCTCTCCCGCGGCGATTCCGCCGTCCCGGTCCGATTTGTCGGTGGAGGACAGCTTGTCGGTGGAGGTCAGCGATGACTGCACGGGCATTGATCGTGGTGGACGTCCAGAACGATTTCTGTGAAGGCGGCGCCCTCGCCGTCGACGGCGGCGCTGCCGTAGCTGCCGCAATCAACACCTTCGTCGATTCCCACGAGTACGACGCCGTCGCAGCCACCCGCGATTTCCACATCGATCCGGGCGCTCACTTCTCCGAGAACCCTGATTACGTCGACACCTGGCCGGTGCACTGTGTGGTGGGAACCTCCGGCGCCGACTTCCACCCGGCATTCGATGCAACGATCGCCGGTTCTGCCGTGTTTTCCAAAGGTGCGTACAGCGCCGCGTACTCCGGGTTCGAAGGGTTTTCCGAGGACGGCACAACTCTCGAGCAGTGGTTGCGCGCTCACGGCATCACCGAGGTCGACGTCATCGGCATCGCCACCGATCACTGTGTGAAGGCCACAGCACTCGACGCTGTCCGTGCCGGCTTTGCCACCACCGTCCTCCTTCCCCTCACCGCAGGTGTGGCAACCGCCACGATCGAAGCGGCTTTGACGCAGATGCGCGAGCACGGAGTGCAGCTCAGCGGCCGTGACGAGCATGCGCCTTCGAGTGGCGTCGATATTTCTGACGTAGGTATCCACTAACCTGCTTCAGTGGCCGATGAACTTCCGAATGTCCCCGAACTGCTTCGCACGGCGGTGCAGGCGCTGGGCGGTGCCGAGCGGACCAGCCAGCTCACGATGGCGTCGGCGGTAGCGCATTCGATAGATACCGGCGAGCATCTTGCCGTCCAGGCCGGCACCGGTACGGGTAAGTCGCTGGCCTACCTGGTGCCGAGCTTGCGTCATGCTGTCGAGTCCGGTCGCACCGTCGTCGTGTCGACGGCCACCATCGCGCTGCAGAGGCAGTTGGTCGATCGCGACCTGCCCCGCCTGGCCGATGCACTGAAGAAGCCACTCGGACGCCGTGCAGAATTCGCAATCCTCAAGGGCCGCAACAACTACCTGTGCATGAACAAGATTCATACCGGTGCCTCCGAGCAGCCGCCGGAGGATGAACTGTTCGATCCGTTCACGGTCTCGCGCTTGGGCCGCGAAGTGGTGCGATTGACCGAGTGGTCGTCGGACACCGACACCGGCGACCGCGACGAACTGGTGCCAGGTGTGTCCGATCAGGCGTGGCGGCAGGTCAGTGTGACGTCGCGCGAGTGCCTCGGGAAGAACCAGTGCCCGGTCGGTGAGGACTGCTTTGCCGAACGCGCCCGCGTCGAGGCCTCGAAGGCGGACGTCGTGGTCACCAACCACGCCCTGCTCGCGATCGATGCCATCACGGGAATCCAGATCCTGCCCGAGCACGACGTCGTGGTCATCGACGAAGCCCACGAACTGGTCGACCGCGTCACCGGGGTCGCGACGGACGAACTCACGGCGGCCGCCATCAGCGCGGCGGCCCGTCGCTGCGGCAAGATCGTCGAAGAACAGGACGCCGATCGTCTCGAAGCCGCAGGCGAAGGTTGGGCCGGGCTCCTCGAAGAACTTCGCCCCGGACGCTGGGACGGGCTCCCGGACGGCGCAGCCCCCGCGCTCGCAGCCATCCGCGATGCCGCGTGGGCCTTGCGCACGGCTATCGGCCCGGCCAAGTCCGGCATGACGGCAGCTGATCCCGAAGCCGCAGCAGCCCGCAACGCGGCACTCTCCTCGGTAGAAGACATTCACGACAGCGCCGTACGAGTGCTCACCGCTTTCGACGAACCAGATCCCGCCCAGCGTAAAGACGTCGTCTGGCTCTCCTCCGACGAGTTCCGTGGGTCGGTCCGCCGTTCCGTCCGGATGGCACCGCTGTCCGTCGGCGGTCTGCTGCGCTCACGCCTGTTCGCGGAATCGACAGTCGTGCTGACTTCCGCAACCCTCACCGTCGGCGGTTCCTTCGACGGTCTGGCGATCAACTGGGGACTGCCGGCGCAGTCGTCGGTGCGCCCCGATTCCGGCACTGCGATCGGAAGCGAAGCGCCCTCCGATGCCAACGCATTCCGTTGGAACTCGGTCGACGTCGGATCACCGTTCGACCATGCCAAAGCCGGAATCATCTACATCGCCCGCCACCTCCCGACACCGGGCCGCGACGGCTTGTCCCCGGTCTACCTCGACGAAATCGCCGAACTCGTCGAAGCGGCCGGTGGGCGCACCCTCGGGCTGTTCTCGTCGATGCGCGCGGCCAAAGCCGCATCCGAAGCCATGCGTGATCGCCTCGACACCCCGATCCTGTGCCAAGGCGACGACGCCACCGGTACCCTCGTCAAAGCTTTTGCCAAGGACGAAGCCACATCACTGTTCGGGACACTGTCCCTCTGGCAGGGCGTCGACGTTCCCGGTCCGTCGCTGTCACTGGTTATCCTGGACCGCATTCCGTTTCCGCGGCCGGACGATCCGCTGCTGATGGCTCGCCAACAGGCCATCGAGGCACACGGCGGAAACGGTTTCCTCAGCGTCTCGGCTAACCACGCTGCGCTGCTCCTCGCCCAAGGCGTGGGCAGACTACTGCGCAGCGTCGACGACAAAGGTGTTGTGGCCGTCCTGGATCCACGCCTCGCAACGGCTCGGTATGCCGGATACCTGCGGGCGTCGTTGCCACCGTTCTGGGAGACGACCAAGCCTGAGGTCGTCCGCAAGGCACTGACCCGTATCCGCGATTCGCGGCCCTGACGCACTTCTGCCCCCGGACCTTCTCGACATGGTCCGGGGCAGAAGTGGGTCTTACGCGAGGGGTGTGGTCACCAATCCCAGTTCTGAGGCATTCACCAGCAGACGGTGATGCGGGAGAACTCGAACCGTGTAGCCGACCGATCCCGAAACCGGTAGCGCCACTTCAGCTTCGAAGACCTCGACGCCGTCCTCCGAACCGAAATGCGTCATCGGGAAAGTGACGACATCGGTCAGTTCCTCACCGGGAGTGACGCGTCCGATGACGGCCTGCACCTCGACGTCCGGCACCGACAGATCCCCGAGACGAATCTGCGCCTTCAGCGAGAGAGTCGCACCGATTTCCGGGGTGTCCGGCAACCCGGAACCGTCTACCTGCACGACGCTCACGGACGGCCACTGCGATTCGATGCGTCGACGGAACTCTGCAACCTCACGCGCGCCGGCGTAACTGTCGGCTACCACCGCGCGAGCAGATTCTGCCGAGGGAGCGTAGTACTGCACCGCGTAGTCACGAACCATGCGTGACGCCAACACCTTCGGACCGAGATGCTCGAGAGTGTGGCGAACCTTCTCGACCCACCGCGTCGGCAGATCGGCAGCGTCGCGGTCGTAGAACGTGGGCAGCACCGCATGCTCGAGCAATTCGTAGAGCGCGCTCGCTTCGAGATCGTCACGACGAACGTCGTCGAGAACACCGTCGGCCGTCGGGATGGCCCACCCGTTCTCGCCGTCGTACATCTCGTCCCACCATCCGTCGCGGATGGACAGGTTGAGTCCGCCGTTGAGAGCCGACTTCATTCCGGAGGTTCCGCACGCCTCGAGCGGTCGCAGCGGATTGTTCAGCCACACATCGCAACCCCAGTACAGGTACCGGGCCATCGACATGTCGTAATCCGGCAGGAAGACGATGCGGTGACGCACGTCCGCCTCGTCGGCGAATCGCACGACCTGCTGGATGAGCGCCTTACCGCCGTCGTCGGCGGGATGGGACTTACCGGCCACCACCAACTGCACCGGACGCTTCTCGTCGAGCAGCATCGCGCGCAGTCGATCGGGGTCGCGCAGCATCAGTGTCAGTCGCTTGTACGTCGGAACCCGCCGCGCAAAACCGACAGTCAATACATTGGGGTCGAAAACTCCCGCAGTCCAACCCAGTTCGGCTTCGGTGGCGCCGCGCTCGAGCCACGACGCCTTCACCCGTCGACGCACCTCGTCGACGAGCTTGCCGCGCAACGCATTGCGTGTTTCCCAGAGTTCGGTGGCGGACAACTCGTGCAGGCGCTCCCAGCCGCGCGCTTCCTCTAGCTGATCCTGGCCGACGATCCGGCGGGCGACATTCATCCATTCCGGTGCTGCCCAGGTGGGGGCGTGGACACCGTTGGTGACCGAGCCGATCGGCACCTCGTCGGCGTCGAACCCCGGCCAGAGGCCGTTGAACATGTCGCGACTGACAATGCCGTGCAGCTTCGACACACCGTTGGCACGCTGGCCGAGCCGAAGGCCCATGTGCGCCATGTTGAAGATCGACGGGTCGGACTCGCGGCCCATCCCGACAATGCGATCGACAGTCAGTCCGGGAAGAAGCGTCGATTCGTTCTCGCCGTTGGAACCGCCGAAGTAGTGACGAACCAGATCAGCCGGGAAGCGGTCGATTCCGGCGGGCACCGGGGTGTGCGTCGTGAAGACGGTTCCGGCGCGGACGGCAGCCAGTGCCGAATCGAAGTCGAGGTCTTTGGTGGTGACAAGTTCCCGAATCCGTTCGATGCCGAGGAAACCGGCGTGGCCCTCGTTCATGTGGAACACCTCGGGATCGGGCAATCCGTACGCCGCGGTGTAGGCCCGCACCGCGCGGACGCCGCCGATACCGGCGAGGATCTCCTGCTTGATGCGATGATCCTGATCGCCGCCGTACAGGCGATCGGTGACGCCCCTCAGGTCCGCGTCGTTCTCAGCAATGTCCGAATCGAGAAGAAGCAGCGGCACCCGGCCGACCTGCGCGATCCACACCCGCGAGCGAAGGACTCGTCCTCCTGGCATCGCAACGTGGATGACTACCGGCGATCCGTCGTCGGACGACGGCCCGGCGTCCGTCAGCAAACGCAGAGGCAACCCCTGCGGATCGTGGGGCGGGTAGTGCTCGGCTTGCCACCCGTCGGCTGTCAGAGACTGGCGGAAATACCCGGACCGGTAGAGCAGTCCGACGCCGATCAACGGCAGTCCCAGATCCGACGCGGCCTTGAGATGGTCACCGGCCAGAATTCCCAGGCCACCCGAGTAGTTCGGCAGGACTTCGCTGACTCCGAATTCCATGGAGAAGTACGCAATTCCACCAGCCAGCGACACCCCCTTCGCCTGCTGCGACTGGTACCAGCGCGGGGTGCTCAGATAGCCCGCGAGATCGGCTGCTGCCGTGTCGAGGTCAGCGAGGAACGCCTCGTCGCTGCTCAATTCGTCCAAGCGCGACGGGTCGACCTCACCGAGCATTCGAACCGGATCGAACTGAACTGCTTGCCAGAGTTCGGGGTCCAGGCGCGAGAACAGATCCTGAGTCTCGGGGTGCCAGGACCAACGCAAGTTGGTGGACAAAGGGCCGAGCGCTGCAAGGCGCTCCGGAAGGTGGGCTCGGACAGTGAACCGACGCAAGGCTTTCACCCCGCGAACCCTAGTCGAGTTCAACCACCGTGTCCGCTGGAGCGACGACAAGGCGCTGTACCCACTACGGTTGAACTCGGCCACACCAGTAACACTCCACCATCAGAAATGGAGCTTCCCGTGACAGGACGCCTCGGTATCGACGACGTGGTACCCGCGATCTCGGGTAACTATCCAGCCAAGGCCGTAGTGGGTGAAGTGTTTCCCGTACATGCCACCGTGTGGCGAGAGGGCCACGACGCAGTTGCGGCCACCCTCACCGTGCGCGGACCCCGTGGAACCAAACCACTACGGATCCAGATGGACCCGGGCAGCGAACCGGACACCGTCGACGCCGTGTTCGTCCCGTCCGCCGAGGGACTCTGGACGTTTCGGATCGAGGCGTGGAGTGATCCCGTCGCGACCTGGAAGCACGCCGTCGAAGCCAAACTGTCCGTCGGGCAAGGTCCGGCCGAGCTGGCCAACGACCTCGAGATCGGCGCGCGGCTCTTCGAGAAAGCCGCCCAGGAACAGCCCCGCGCCAATCGCTCGAAGCTCGAGGCGGTGACGGCGTCGCTGCGCAGCACCGCACCTGTGACGGCCCGAGTCGCCCCAGCGTTTGCATCCGACGTCGCCGAGTTGCTTCGCGCGCATCCCCTACGCGAACTCATCACCAAGGGCGAACCGCACACCGTACTGGTCGACCGCCACCGAGCACTGTTCGGATCGTGGTACGAATTCTTCCCCCGCTCCACCGGCGGCTGGGACGAGAACGGGGCGCCCAAGCACGGCACCTTCAAGACCGCGTCGGAGGATCTACCGCGCATTGCCGCAATGGGTTTCGACGTTGTCTACCTCCCGCCGATCCACCCGATCGGTGAGATCAATCGCAAGGGCCGCAACAACACACTCACTCCCGAACCCGACGATGTCGGATCTCCGTGGGCCATCGGATCTGCCGAAGGTGGACACGACGCGGTCCATCCGGAACTCGGAACGCTCAAGGACTTCAAGGCGTTTGTATCGCGGGCACGCAAACTCGACCTCGAGGTGGCACTCGACCTCGCGCTCCAGTGCGCACCCGATCATCCGTGGGCGGCAAAGCATCCCGAGTGGTTCAACGTTCTGCCCGACGGCACCATCGCATACGCGGAGAACCCGCCGAAGAAGTACCAGGACATCTATCCGATCAACTTCGACATCGACCCAGACGGGTTGGACAAGGAAATCCTCCGCGTCGTTCGCCACTGGATCAACGCGGGCGTCAAGATCTTTCGGGTCGACAACCCCCACACCAAGCCGCCCAACTTCTGGGAAAAGCTGATCGCCGAAGTCAAGAAATCCGATCCGGACGTGCTCTTCCTGGCCGAGGCGTTCACCCGGCCGGCCCGCATGTATGGCCTCGCCCGACGCGGCTTCACGCAGTCGTACACGTACTTCACCTGGCGCGTCGCCAAGTGGGAACTGACGGAATTCGGCAACGAACTCGCGGCAAAAGCCGACGAGGCGCGCCCCAATCTCTTCGTGAACACCCCGGACATCCTGCACGAGTCCCTGCAGCACGGCGGCCCCGGAATGTTCGCGCTGCGAGCAGCTCTCGCCGCCACACTGGCACCGACGTGGGGCGTCTACTCGGGGTACGAACTCTACGAGCACCAGGCTGTGCGTCCCGGCAGCGAAGAGTATCTGGACTCGGAGAAGTACGAACTACGTCCGCGGCGGTTCGCGGAAGCAACTGCCAGGGGCGAATCCCTCGAACCCTGGATCACCACGCTCAACCGAATCCGCCGCGCACACCCCGCCCTGCAACAACTCCGCAACCTGCACTTCCACCACATCGACAACGACGCGATCATCGCCTACTCGAAGTTCGATCCGATCACCGGCGATGCCGTACTCACCGTCGTCAACCTCAATCCGTTTGCCGCGGAAGAGGGAACGGTCTGGCTGGACATGCCGGCGCTCGGTCGCGAATGGCAAGACCACCTGAGCGTGCTCGACGAAGTAAGCGGCGAGCAATACCAGTGGGGCCAAGCAAATTTCGTTCGACTAGAGCCGTGGCGGTCCGTCGCCCACATTCTTGCGCTACCGCCAGTTCCCTACCCCGCCAGAACTTCCCTGGCATACCGCGGAGGTAAATGATGGCCGCCGAACTGCCTGCCGGAGTTGCGCCTGCACTCCACGATCTGGAACTGCTTGCCCGCGGTGAACACCACGACCCGCACAGCGTCCTCGGCGCGCACCCCCACCCGGACGGAACCGTGCTGCGTACGCTTCGGCCACACGCCGAGTCGGTCGACGCCGTCATCGGTGGGAAGACATTTCCTCTCCACCACATTTCGGGCGGCGTCTTCGCTGCGCTGGTTCCCTTCCCCGACCTCATGGACTATCGATACTCGGTCACCTACCCGGGTGGGCATACCGTCGTCGTCGCAGATCCGTACCGATTCCTCCCCACCCTCGGCGAACTTGATCTCCATCTCTTCGGCGAGGGCCGGCACGAACGCCTGTGGGATATCCTCGGCGCTCACCCGCGCAGATACGAAACGCCTGACGGCGTGGTCGAGGGAACCTCGTTTGCCGTGTGGGCACCCGCCGCCCGGGGAGTCACCGTTATCGGCGACTTCGACGGCTGGGGTGGGCAATTCGCGCCCATGCGCGTCCTCGGTTCGACGGGGGTCTGGGAACTGTTCCTGCCCGGAATCGCGGCAGGCGAACTGTACAAGTTCCGCGTCCACGGGCGAGACGGTTCGGTGGCAGACAAGGCCGACCCCATGGCCTTCGCCACCGAGGTACCGCCCGCGACGGCGTCTCGAGTGAGCACCAGTTCCCACGTCTGGCACGACGCAGAGTGGCTGGAGGCCCGCGCTCACGTCGACCCCGCGCAGTCACCGATGAGTGTGTACGAAGTGCATCTCGGATCCTGGCGCCCCGGCCTCGACTACCGGCAGATGGCCGAGCAACTCGCACAGTACGTCACCGAAACCGGGTTCACGCACGTCGAATTGCTCCCGGTCGCCGAGCACCCGTTCGGCGGTTCCTGGGGATATCAGGTCACGTCGTACTACGCCCCGACCGCGAGGTTCGGGACACCCGACGATTTCCGCTGGTTTGTCGATCACCTCCACGCCGCGGGGATCGGCGTACTCGTCGACTGGGTTCCGGCCCACTTCCCCAAGGACGAATGGGCACTGGCCCGTTTCGACGGCACTCCGCTCTACGAACATGCCGATCCGCAACGCGGTGAGCAGTTGGACTGGGGCACATACGTATTCGACTTCGGTCGACGCGAGGTCCGCAACTTCCTCGTCGCCAACGCACTGTTCTGGCTCGACGAATTCCACATCGACGGCCTGCGCGTCGATGCGGTCGCATCCATGCTCTACCTGGATTACTCCCGCCCCGAAGGCGGCTGGACTCCCAACATTCACGGTGGCCGCGAGAACCTGGAAGCAGTTGCCTTCCTTCAGGAGATGAACGCCACCGTCCACAAGAAACATCGTGGCGTTGTCACCATCGCCGAAGAATCGACCGCCTGGCCTGGCGTCACCCGCGCGACCAATGTCGGCGGACTCGGATTCAACATGAAATGGAACATGGGGTGGATGCACGACACCCTGGGATTCCTGGGCCGCGATCCCGTCCACCGCACCTACCACCATCACGAGATCACCTTCTCCCTGATGTACGCGTGGAGCGAAAACTACCTGCTGCCCATCAGCCACGACGAGGTCGTCCACGGCAAGGGAACCTTGTGGACACGAATGCCCGGCAACGATTTCGCCAAAGCCGCGGGGCTTCGCGCACTCCTCGCCTACATGTGGGCGCACCCGGGCAAGCAGCTCCTGTTCATGGGCCAGGAGTTCGGCCAGACCGCCGAGTGGTCCGAAGAACGAGGCCTCGACTGGTGGCAACTCGACGACCCGAACACCGGCAATCTCCACCGCGGCGCCGTACAGCTGGTCAGCGATCTCAACGCCGCGTACCGCCGACATCCGGCAATGTGGACCCTGGACACCTCACCAGGGGGTTACTCGTGGATCGACGCCAACGACACCGAGAACAACGTCCTGAGTTTTCTGCGTTACGGTACTGACGGCTCGATTGTCGCCTGCCTCTTCAACTTCTCGGGCAGCGAACACTCGAGCTACCGCGTCGGGCTACCGGAGCCCGGCCGATGGGTGGAAATCCTCAACACCGACGCGCAGGCGTACGGCGGCTCGGGGGTGGGCAACCTCGGTGCGGTCACAGCGACGTCGCAGTCGTGGCACGGTCGGCCGGCGTCAGCTCAGGTCGCACTGCCGGCCAACGGCGCGATATGGATCAGTCTGGAGCGTTGATGGTGGGCCGGCGAGCAGCACTAGTCACTTCGTCGTTGTTGGCAACTGCTGCCGTACTGACCGGCTGTTCCCAGTCGTCGAGCGGTCACGCCGTCTCGATCTACCACGACCCTTTCCGCGTCGCCGGACTCGACGCGTCGTCTGGTCCGAGCGGTCTGCGGCCCGGTGCGCCCGACGCTGAACGTGACATCGTCGGCACCGACGGCGGCGCGATCGATGCCCTCGCCGCCAACGCGATCACCGACATCGAAACCTTTTGGAACACGCAGTATCCGGCCCTGTTCAACGAGCCGTTCGAACCCGTCGACAAGCTGATCTCATGGGATCCCACCGAATCGAACGGCCCGGACTTCTGCGAAGAGACCACCGAAGACCTCATCAACGCCGGCTACTGCAGCCTCGACCACACCATCGGCTGGGATCGCGAACTGCTCCTTCCCGAGGTGCAGGAAAAGTTCGGGGACGTTGCCGTCGCGTTCATCTTCGCGCACGAATACGGCCACGCGGTCCAGCGCAAAGCCGGAATCGTCAAAGGTGGGTCCGAATCGGCCCTGGTGCGTGAACAGCAAGCCGACTGCTTCGGCGGCGCGTTCCTGCGGCACGTTGCCGAGGACAAGGCAGCACACTTCACCATGAACACATCCGACGGTCTGAACAAGGTGCTCGCCTCTGCCGTCGCTATCCGTGACGACGATCCCAACGATCCCGACTCACACCACGGTTCCGCGTTCGAACGCGTCACTGCAACACAGATCGGATTCACCGACGGCGCGTCCGCCTGCACGCGGATAGACCAGGAAGAAATAGAATCCCGACGGGCCGAACTGCCCCAGACATTCGACTCCGAAGGCGATTCCGGAGAACTCCCCGTCACCGAGGAAACACTGCAGGAGTTCCTGACGACGTTCCAGTCGGTCTTCGAACTGGAGAATCCACCTACAGTCACCTTCGACGGCGCGGATACCGGATGCGCCGACGCCGTCGCCACCGAACCGGTCTCGTTCTGCCCCTCGACCAACACCATCGGCATCAGCGTCGACGAATTGGCGGAACGCGGAACACCAGGACGGGTCGGTCGACGCGAATTGATGCAGACCGACATCACCGGCGACTACAACGCGTACGTGCTGCTCGCGTCGCGGTACACCCTGGCGATACAGCAGGAACGCGGCCAGGCACTGGACACACCACAGACCGCGCTGCGGGCGGCTTGCCTGGCCGGAGTGATCACAGCGGCGCTGAGCCCCACCAACGCGGCCGAGTCCGGTGCTCAGGTCACCCTGTCCCCCGGCGACCTCGACGAAGCCGTCTCCGGACTCCTGACGGACGGGTTGGCTGCCAGCGATGTCAACGGCGACACCGTCCCGAGCGGCTTCGCCCGGGTCGACGCCTTCCGTACCGGAGTGCTGGGTGGGCAGGTGTCCTGCGACAGCCGCTATACGGAGTAGCGGCCGAAGGACGGCTACGACCTTCAATACGGAATAGCGGCTGTCGTCAGGGAGGGCTAGTAGAGCGCTGCGGCGAGTTTGCGGCGCGCGGCCATCACCATGGGCTCGGCGGGATCGAACAATTCGAAGAGTTCGAGCAGACGCGTCCGCGCTGCTGCCTTGTCGTCTCCGGCGGAACGTGACACGACGCCGATGAGGCGGGCAAACGCTGCTTCCGGTTTCTGGCCGGCCATCTCCAGGTCCGCTGCCGCGAACTGCAGTTCGGCATTCGACGGATCTGCGTCGGCGGCCGCAACGGCATCAGGGTCGGTGTTCTGGGCACGCGCCATGAACTTGACCTGACGAACAGCGTTGAGGGCCTCGGCGTTAGCGGGCTCGGCGTCGAGAATCACCTGGTATGCCGCGATCGCGCCGTCGAGATCACCGGCGTCGAGAGCGGTTTCGGCAGCAACGAACCGTGGATCTTCCACTTCGGGTTCGTCGTTGTCAGCCGTCGGAACAGGACCACTGAGCTTGCCGGCAGTAGCTTGCAGAACGGCGGCAAACCACTGAGTCAACTGCTCTTCGGGCTGTGCGCCCTGGAAATCGGCCAACGGCTGGCCGGCAGCGACGGCAACAACCGTCGGTACCGACTGGATTCCGAAGGCCTGGGCGATCTGCGGGCTGACGTCGACGTCGACGTTCGCAAGAATCCACTGACCACCGGCCTGAGCGGCCAACCGCTCCAGCACCTCGGTGAAAACGACTGACGGTTCGTACGCACGCCCACCGAGGTTGACGATCACGGGTACCTGGCTCGACTTGACCAGAACTTCGGCCTCGAAGTTCGCTTCCGTCACCTCGACGACAGAACCGTTGGCAGCAGAAACGGCCCCGTCGCCGCTGGGATTACGCGGAGGTGGGGCCGTCGCCCGCTCCTTGAGAGCGGACAAGTCGACTGCGCCGCTCATAGCGGCTGCAACTGCGGACGAACGCGCGGGGGGCCTGGATCCTGGTCGAGTCACAAGTCCCAGTTTGTCACGAGTTGCCCGAACCTTCGAAGAGGCCTACTTCACTCAGGCGAGCGCGGGGTCCGCGACGCCGGTATTCGTCTTGGACAGTTCCGCCAACTTGCCCGTACGCGCGGCCCACGCCTCGAAAACGATCGTGCCGAACGGCGGGATGCTGGCGAACAGCGCCCAGAACGTGGTGACCAGGTTCCACTTCAACTGCTTTGCAGTCCAGAGCGAAACAAGGATGTAAATGACGAACACGGCACCGTGGAAGGGGCCGAAGATCTTGACGCCCGCAACCATTCCTTCTTCGGGGATGTACTTGAACGCCATTCCCACCAGTAGTCCGAGCCACGTGAAGGCCTCGAGGACTGCAATAAAACGGAACCGCTTTGCGGTGGTACTGAGATCGAAGACGTTCGCCATGAACCCCATTGTGCCCGAACAACTACGACGCCCCGTAGTGGTGTGAGGAATACCACGAGGCGTCGTAGAGCGAACTGAGATGTTCAGGTGTATTTAGACAGGTTCTCAGGCCTTGGGGACGCGGATGATCAGGGCGTCGCCCTGCCCGCCGCCGCCGCACAGTGCGGCCGCGCCGATTCCGCCGCCGCGGCGCTGCAATTCCAGTGCCAGGTGCAGGGCGATGCGGGCACCGGACATTCCGAGGGGGTGCCCGACGGCGATGGCGCCGCCGTTGACGTTGACCTTCGCCGGATCGAGGCCCAGTTCACGGGTGGAGGCGATACCGACAGCGGCGAACGCTTCGTTGATCTCGACGAGATCGAGATCGGTGGGGGTGATGCCTTCCTTCGCGCAGGCCTTCGCGATGGCCCGCGCCGGCTGGGACTGCAGGGTGGAATCCGGTCCGGCGACCACACCGTGCGCACCGATCTCCGCGATCCAGGCCAGGCCGAGTTCTTCGGCCTTCGTTTTGCTCATCACCACGACGGCGGCGGCGCCGTCGGAGATCGGCGATGCCGATCCGGCGGTGATGGTGCCGTCCTTGCTGAACGCGGGACGTAGCGTGCCGAGGGATTCGGCGGTGGTGTCGGCGCGGATGCCTTCGTCCTGCGCGAAGACGATCGGATCGCCTTTGCGTTGCGGGATGGAGACGGGGACGACTTCGTTGTCGAAGAGGCCGTCCTTCCAGGCGCGGGCCGCGTTCTGGTGTGAGGCTGCGGCGAACGCGTCCTGATCCGCGCGGGTGATGTGGGTGTCGTCGTGTTGGTTGACCTGCTCGGTGAGCAGTCCCATCGCCTGGTCGGTGAAGATGTCGTGCAGGCCGTCGTAGGCCATGTGGTCACGCATCGTGACGTCGCCGTACTTGAAGCCTTCGCGGCTTTTTTCGAGCATGTGCGGTGCGCGGGACATCGATTCCTGCCCGCCGGCGACGACGATGTCGAATTCGCCGGCGCGGATCATCTGATCGGCCAGGGCGATGGCGTCGACACCGGAGAGGCATACCTTGTTGATGCTCAGGGCGGGAACGCTCATCGGGATGCCCGCGGCGACGGCAGCCTGACGGGCCGGCATCTGGCCGGCGCCGGCGGTCAGGACCTGCCCCATGACGACGTACTCGACCTGCTCGGGTGCGACACCGGCTTTGTCCAGGGCGCCTTTGATGGCGATGCCACCGAGATCGGACCCGGACAGATCCTTCAAGGAACCCATCAATCGACCCATCGGGGTCCGGGCTCCGGCAACAATCACAGAACTGGTCACGATTTCCTCCGGCTGCAAAAAGAGACATAGTCTTCGGACGCACGTGGTATACGAGCCAAGTCACATCCCGACGTGTACTCCTTAAACGGTAGCGCTACCGTGAACGGTATGACACAGACCTCCCCCAGCCCCGCTCTCGCAGCGTTGTCCTCCGACCTCGTCGTCGCTATCGACCACGTCGGAATTGCCGTTCCCGATCTCGATGTCGCCATCGCGTGGTACACCCAGCACCTGGGCATGGTCTCGACCCACGAAGAGGTCAACGAAGCACAGGGCGTGCGCGAAGCCATGCTCTCCGTCGTCGGTGCACCCGCGGGCTCCACGGCCGTCCAGTTGCTCGCACCCCTCGACGAGAACTCGACAATCGCCAAGTTCATCGACCGCAGTGGCCCCGGACTGCAGCAGCTCGCATACCGCGTCACCGACATCGAAGCTATTTCCGAAGAGCTCCGAGCACGCGGCGTCCGGTTGCTGTACGACGCACCGCGGCGCGGCACCGCCAACTCGCGCATCAACTTCATCCACCCGAAGGACGCCGGCGGTGTACTCGTCGAACTGGTCGAACCTGCCGCGTCACACTAGTAGCCCCGACTCCTGCAGGTATGCCAGGTAGATTATCGCCATGGCATACGAGCAGGACCGCGGTTCCATTCAACTTCCGTTTCAGATCGCACGGAAGGGATACGACCGCGACGAGGTACGCAACTACTTCGAGCGATTCGACGTAGAACTGCGTGTGACGGCTGCGGATCGTGATGCCGCAGCCGCGCAAGCTCGCGACCTTGCCAAGCAGCTTGACGACGCCCGCGACGACATCGACGATCTCCGTAAGGACGTCGACCGTCTGTCCGTTCCGCCCACCACCGCGGAGGGCATGAGCGATCGCATCAGCCGCATGCTCCGCCTGGCGTCCGACGAAGCGTCCGAGGTTCGTGCCAAGGCCGAGGCTGACGCAGCGGAAATGACCTCCATCGCGGAACAGGACGGTGCCCGCCTGCGTGGGCACTACGAGTCGTTGATCGCCGAGCTCGACGACCGTCGCAACGCGATGGAAACCATGCACGAGCAGACCATGTTGCAGGCCAAAACCGAAGCCGCGCGCATTGTCGAAGCCGCGCAGGCCGAGCGCGACCGTCTGGCCGCCGAATCCGAGGCAAAGCGAACTCAGATTCGCGAGGATTTCGACATCTCTATGGCGGAACGACGCGCCAAGGTTGTTGCCGCAGTCGACGAACTCGAGGCATCCAGCAAGGCAGAAGCCGAGCGACGATTGACCGACGCCACACGCGAAGCTCAGCGTCGCCTACAGGCCGCGACAGATCAGTCCGAGCGAAAGATCGCTCACGCCAAGGAACTTGCCGAAGAACTGCGGGTTCTGCGTGGCCGGATTCTCGCGCAACTCCTGGGAATTCGCGGTCAGCTCGATTCGGTGCCCGCGATGCTCGCCTCCGTCAACCGTGAGAGCGAATTGCTCGACGCTCCGACAAGTCCCCCGGCCGCGGAATTCACCGACGACGAGTTCGAAGAGTCCGGCTACACCGAGTCGGAACCGGAAACCGACGACTCGGACGGCATCGAAGACACCAACACTGCCGAAATCGACACACGCGAAGTCGAGCAGCGGGCGCAGTCCCGAAACTGATCCGTCAAGACCAGTTCGTTCCGGACTCTCAAGACCACCGTCTGGTCAGGCCGCGGGTACCGCGGCCTGACCAGCATCCGGTGTGCCAATGCCGACGCTCTGCGGCCCCACCCGGCTCCGACGGCCACGTCACCACATGCGCGACCCCCGGCCTGATGTCGTGGTCACAGCCGGGGCATCGATAAAACTTCGTCGCATTGGCTCCCGGAATCGGCCGAACCATGTACAGCTCGCCGCCCGGTCCGGGTTCCTCACGAACTACCGCCCCACCGAAAAGCACACCCCTCGGCTCATCCGAGACCGGACCTCGTCGACTGTCAGTACGACGAGATTGCTTCGGCATCGGTTTGCGGCGAGGCATTAGAAAAGCCGGAACTCGGTGCTCTCGGTCCCGCGCAACGCCTCGTAATCGAGGACGAGGCAGCGAATCCCGCGGTCGGTTGCCAAAGTCTTGGCCTGCGGCTTGATCTGTTGCGCCGCAAACACTCCCGTAACCGGCGCGAGCAGCGGATCACGGTTGAGCAATTCGAGGTACCTCGTCAACTGTTCGACACCGTCGATCTCACCGCGACGCTTGATCTCGACGGCAACCGAGGCTCCGTCGGCGTCACGAACCAGAAGGTCGACCGGCCCGATGGCCGTCATGTATTCGCGTCGTACCAAGGTGTAGCCCGCACCGAGTGTTTCGACATGCTCAGCGAGAAGCTCCTGCAGGTGCGCCTCGACTCCGTCCTTGATCAAACCCGGATCGATACCGAGCTCGTACGACGAATCATGCTCGACCTCTTCGAGGGTGATCCGCAGTTCTTCGCCGGCCTTGTTGGTCACGACCCACAGAATGTCGTCGCTGTCACCGCTGGTCTCGACCAACCAGCACGGCGGACTCATCCAGTTCAGCGGTTTATACGCCCGGTCATCGGCATGGATGCTGACGGAACCGTCCGCTTTGACCAACAAAAGGCGTCTGGCGGTAGGGAGATGGGAGGTCAATCGACCTACGTAGTCGACACGGCAACGAGCAATAACTAAGCGCACTGCACCACCCTAAGCGATCGGTGCGACTAGTCTCGACACACTATGCAGCCAAGCAACGTCCCGAGCGCGCCTCTAGGGTCGTGGCTGCTCGGATCCACAGACGAGAGTCCACGCCGACGACGCATCCGCGTCCAAGCCCTCCTCACTGCTCCACTCCTGGTCACAAATCTGATCGGGTCCCTACTGGCTGTCGTTCTGATCGGTGTTGTCGTTCCAGGGCCGAGCATCATGCGATCGGAGTTCGCGTGGATCAACTTCATCGCAGTGCCGGTATTCACTGTGTGCGTCTTCATCGTCGGGTTGCTCTGGGGAACTACGCGACTCATCCATGATCTTCGCTGGGCAACGGACAACGTCCCTCCGACAGCCGAGAATCAACGGGCCGCGCTGCGCGGACCGTGGCGTCTGACCAGAGTTCAGGCAATCCTGTGGACTGTGGCGTTGGCCACGTTCACCACGATGTACGGGATCGTCGAGGCCGACACCATCCCGAAAGTGTTGTTCACCATAGCTTTCAGCGGAATCACGACGTGTGCGTTCTGCTATCTCCTCAGCGAGTTCGCACTTCGTCCCATCGCCGCTCGTGCCCTCGAATCCGGAACGCCTCGCAAATCCGCAGTGCTCGGTATCACCGGACGCACCATCCTGGTCTGGATGCTCGGCAGCGGTGTCCCCGTCACCGGTCTGATGTTGATCGCGATCTTCAGCTTCATCCGGCCGGCATCCGGACAAGCTCTCGCAATCGCCATCCTCGTGATCGGCGGAATCACCCTGTGCGTCGGACTCGGGTTGACCTACATCAACATTCGATCGGCCGCGGCGCCCATCCGATCGGTTCGGCGCGGCATGGAACAGGTCACCCGCGGCGATCTGAGCGCTCACGTTGTTGTCTACGACGGCACCGAATTGGGCTTGCTGCAAACCGGTTTCAATCGCATGGCCGAGGGACTGCGGGAGCGTGAACGTATCCGCGATCTGTTCGGACGACACGTCGGACATGAGGTTGCGGCCAACGCGATGCGTCAGAATCCCGAACTCGGCGGCGAGGAACGTGATGTATCCGTTCTCTTCGTCGACGTGATCGGTTCCACCACAATCGCCTCGACCAACACTCCTACCGCCGTTGTCGCACTGCTCAACAGGTTCTTCGACGTCATCGTCGACGAGGTGGACGGACACGGCGGATTTGTCAACAAATTCGAGGGTGACGCGGCCCTTGCCATCTTCGGGGCACCGAACCGGATCGACGACCATGCCGGCAGCGCACTCGCTGCGGCCCGAAAGATCCAGGTTCGTTTGTGCGCCGAGGTGCCCGAAATCAAGGCTGGGATCGGTGTTGCGTCCGGTATCGCGGTTGCCGGAAATGTCGGTGCGCGTGAACGATTCGAGTACACCGTCATCGGTGACCCGGTCAACGAGGCGGCCCGCCTCTCCGAGGTAGCCAAAACAGTACCGGGGAATCTCGCAGCCTCAGGCCGTGCTGTAGCCGCCGCGCACAGCGATGAAGCCGACCAGTGGCAAATCACTGACAGCATCACACTGCGCGGTCGTCTCGAAGAGACAGAACTTGCGATTCCTTGCGAGCCGGCGCCAGGCCTTGTATCGGCCCCGGTTCCGCCGACGGACTGAGCGAACGGTACGTTCGGAGGATTTCAGGTGGCGGGTTTTCCCCGCCCGGGCATCGCGTGAACGTACCGTCGCCCCTGTCCAGCGGGGTGAGCGATACGTTCACCCCGACCACTTGTGCCGGGGACAACCGATCCCGGGGATAAACGGGTCCGGGAACGACGAAAAAGCCCCCCAACCAAAGGTTGGGGGGCTTTCTCGTAAATTGTGTTCGGCGGTGTCCTACTCTCCCACACCCTGTCGAGTGCAGTACCATCGGCGCTGAAGGGCTTAGCTTCCGGGTTCGGAATGGGACCGGGCGTTTCCCCTTCGCTATGACCGCCGTAACTCTATGAAACTGTCACAGTAACTTTCCTGTCGATCACCGTGGTTTCACCACCCGTCAACACCAATGAATGGTGTTGGGGGATGGAGAAAACAAGGTTTTCTCAAGGTATCTGTGTGTTGTTTCAGATACCGCACAGTGGACGCGTAGCTTCTTTGTGGTAAGTCCTCGGCCTATTAGTACCAGTCACCTGCATACATTACTGTACTTCCAGTTCTGGCCTATCAACCCGGTGGTCTGCCGGGGGCCTTACCCCCTCGAGGGGGTGAGAAACCTCATCTTGGAACAGGCTTCCCGCTTAGATGCTTTCAGCGGTTATCCCTTCCGAACGTAGCTAACCAGCGGTGCTCCTGGCGGAACAACTGGCACACCAGAGGTTCGTCCGTCCCGGTCCTCTCGTACTAGGGACAGCCTTCCTCAAGTTTCTTACGCGCGCGGCGGATAGAGACCGAACTGTCTCACGACGTTCTAAACCCAGCTCGCGTGCCGCTTTAATGGGCGAACAGCCCAACCCTTGGGACCTACTCCAGCCCCAGGATGCGACGAGCCGACATCGAGGTGCCAAACCATCCCGTCGATATGGACTCTTGGGGAAGATCAGCCTGTTATCCCCGGGGTACCTTTTATCCGTTGAGCGACACCGCTTCCACTTGCCGGTGCCGGATCACTAGTCCCGACTTTCGTCCCTGCTCGACCTGTCAGTCTCACAGTCAAGCTCCCTTGTGCACTTGCACTCGACACCTGATTGCCAACCAGGCTGAGGGAACCTTTGGGCGCCTCCGTTACATTTTGGGAGGCAACCGCCCCAGTTAAACTACCCACCAGGCACTGTCCCTGAACCAGATCATGGTCCGAGGTTAGAGGTCCAATTCGATCAGAGTGGTATTTCAACAACGACTCCACGATAACTGGCGTCACCGTTTCACAGTCTCCCACCTATCCTACACAAACCGAACCGAACACCAATACCAAGCTGTAGTGAAGGTCCCGGGGTCTTTTCGTCCTGCCGCGCGTAACGAGCATCTTTACTCGTAATGCAATTTCGCCGAGTCTACGGTTGAGACAGCTGAGAAGTCGTTACGCCATTCGTGCAGGTCGGAACTTACCCGACAAGGAATTTCGCTACCTTAGGATGGTTATAGTTACCACCGCCGTTTACTGGGGCTTAAATTCTCAGCTTCGCTCCGAAGAACTAACCGGTCCTCTTAACCTTCCAGCACCGGGCAGGCGTCAGTCCGTATACATCGTCTTACGACTTCGCACGGACCTGTGTTTTTAGTAAACAGTCGCTTCTCACTGGTCTCTGCGGCCCCACCCAGCTCAGACAGTAAATGTCGTCACCAGACAGGGCCCCCCTTCTCCCGAAGTTACGGGGGCATTTTGCCGAGTTCCTTAACCATAGTTATCTCGATCGCCTTAGTATTCTCTACCTGACCACCTGTGTCGGTTTGGGGTACGGGCCGTGTGAAAGCTCGCTAGAGGCTTTTCTCGGCAGCATAGGATCACTGAATTCGCCTCAATCGGCTACGCATCACGTCTCAGGCTTATATGCGACCCGGATTTGCCTAGGTCACGCCCTACACGCTTACACCGGTATTACCACTGACCGGCCCAGCTACCTTCCTGCGTCACCCCATCGCTTGGCTACTACCAGATCAGGTCCCGTGCATCCACCAACTCGAGACCCGAAGGTCTTCTCGTGGCTTCAGGACGGTTAGTATCACTGATTCACCATGGGCGCGTTCACACGGGTACGGGAATATCAACCCGTTGTCCATCGGCTACGCCTGTCGGCCTCGTCTTAGGTCCCGACTCACCCTGGGCGGATTAACCTGGCCCAGGAACCCTTGGTCATTCGGCGGACGAGTTTCTCACTCGTCTTTCGCTACTCATGCCTGCATTCTCACTCGTGTGGCCTCCACGGCTAGGTCACCCTGCCGCTTCCATGGCCACACGACGCTCCCCTACCCATCCACACACCTGCCAGAAAATCCTTGGATCAACTGGGGG